>JAPPJI010000002.1 GCA_028820405.1 Candidatus Kaiserbacteria bacterium | reverse complement strand
ACCGATGGTCCATATAACCACACAATACCACCTTTTACGCAAGGGTGCTAGGCAGGTTTTGGAGTGGTTTGTGCCATCCTTTGTGGTATGTTGGGGTCATGGTTATAAAATCAGAAGACATGGACAGTGGCATTAAGGTGGAGTTTACTAACGGACACCTTGACAAACTTCACAAAATTACAAAAGAGTATGGAATGAAAGGAGCTGTACACACGATCGCCTTTTTGTTGGATGTTGCGGAGCAATCAAAGGGAGAGGGACTATCTGTAGGTTCTAAAAGATACACACCTTCTGACGAAATGAAGTATGCCAAAGAGTAATATAAAGGAAGCAATTACTGATGAGCAACGAAAGACGTTTGTTGCACATGAGGAATTTGAGGATAGAGTTGGAGAGCAAGTGTTGCATATGGTGAAAGAAAGTAGGGAGTATGGGAGAGAGGTTGATACGCTTATCGACGAATACTTTGTAAAAAATGAGGAGAATGTTGAAAAAATTATCAAAAATTATCTCATCAAGAATTGGCTTTATGTCACAGTTTTTGTCCTCCTGTCCATACTTTCCACATCAAAGGTTATCGATATGGTTGCATTATTTGGACAAAAAATAACCTAGACCAAGTTTCTTGCATACTATACTAAATACATGAGCCCCCTTAATTTTAAGGAAGGTACGATTTGGGTACGTGACAACCTTCACATAATTAGGGGGATGAACAGTAATTGCATCGATCTAATCTATCTTGACCCTCCTTTCAAGAGTGATGTTAAGTATAGAGGCTTGCCCACAGACTTTGGGGGAGATGGTGTTGTTAAGGCGGAGTTTAATGACATGTGGAAGTTGAGAGATACAGATGTCACATGGCATAACTCTTTAGAGAAAGACAATCGTTGCATTTATGAGGTCATAGAAGCAAGTGAGTTTTCATTCGGAAAAGATATGAAGTCATATCTCATATATATGACTGCCCGTTTGTTCGAAATGCATAGAGTATTAAAAGAAACTGGTAGTATATACCTGCATTGTGATTACCATGCAGGTCATTATTTGAAAACAATATTAGACTGCGTGTTTGGGCATGGCAATTTCAGAAATGAGATTGTGTGGCAAAGGGATATCCCAGGAAAAGGTGCAAAGAAGGGATCTAAACAGTTTCCACGAACACACGACACCATTTTGTTTTATTCAAAAGGAAAAGAATATTTGTTTAACCAGATTACAGCCGAACTGTCTGAAAAACAAAAAAAAGCATATCGTTACACAGAAAAGAGTGGTAGAAAATACAAGGCTGTGCAGCTTGGTGACTATTCGGAAAAGTCTATCTCGGAAATGGAAGAGAAAGGTTTGATACATGTATCAAGTACTGGTAAAAAATACAAGAAGTACTACCTTGATGAGGCTGAGGCAACTGTTGGTAATATTTGGACTGACATACTTGGCTTTGGCACTAAAACAGCAGCGGGAGAGCGAACAGGATACCCTACTCAAAAACCCCTGGAATTAATGCACAGAATAATAAAAGCGAGTAGTGGTGAGGGAGATATAGTCCTTGACCCACTTTGTGGCTGTGCCACTGCCCTCGTGGCCGCTGAGCAATTGAATAGGAGGTGGGTTGGTATAGACATTTCTCCCGTGGCTCGTTTTCTTGTACGAAATAGAATGAGAAAAGAAACCAATTTGTTTGATACATATGATCCAATTTCAAGAACTGATCCGCCGGTAAGAACAGATGTTGGAAAGAGGGCAAAAGAGACAAGGCAAGAGATGAGGCAGAGGTTATATGTTGAGCAAGATGCATTATGTAACGGCTGTTTTTGGAATATACCACTTCACATAATGAATGACGATCACATCACTCCGAAATCAGGGGGTGGTCCAGATGTGCCCGAAAACATACAGTTACTTTGTGGGACATGTAATAGTATAAAAGGTGGTAGGGACATGGCGTATTTACATACACGACTAAAAGAACTTGGATACATGAACCCAGAACACGAATAAGACCAGAATTACTATTTGTGTGTTAGATTGTTAAAAGATTATTCTGAAATGACCGCATCTTTTCATACAGTTTTGCGAGTGCGATTCTGAGTTGATATGAATCTTTTCGAAGATCTGACAGCGTTTCAACAGTTGTTGACTGTCCGAGCAGCTGCGTCAGTTGTTCGAAAAAGGTGTACTGTTCTAGTTGGTACTCGTCACTGACAGATTTGATGAGAAATGTATCGTTGTTGACATATCGGACGATGTTCTCAAGGTGTTTGTCGGCAATGTCTTCAAAGTCACGGACTCGTTTTTGATAAGTCTCCTGCAGGTCTTCCGGGAGACCGTCTGTCAGGGCGTACAGTGCGATGATAAGGTTTTTGTTCTCAACAATGCCGCGTGCAACGCGGGATCGGTAGTCATCAACATCACGAATGTATGCTGATGCCTCCTGATCAATCTGATCTTCGCTCACCGAAAAGATGTATGAGAGCAGTGCGGTATAGTCACGGTTTGCGCTGTCCGGGACAATGATGGTTGTGTGCATATCCCACTGCTGGACCGAGTCAGCAAGGGCTCGCAGCACCGGTACTGTACAGATACCGGCAAGAAGTATTGTTGTTACCCAGAGTACCAAGGTGTCTGACAGACGGGTGTGGTATTCGTGCATGTGGATCATGATCCTTTTTGAGGAAACTTCTCCTGATACATTGCTCGGGCCCGATCAAACGCTTCACGAGCCTCTTTTGCACCGCCCGATCCGGTCAATGTTACCGCTTTGTCTTGCAATTGCTTGTACGTTTCAAAAAAGTGTTGAATCTCTTTGATGGTGTGGGTATTTACATCCTTGAGATCCTGTACCTCATCAAAACGAGGGTCATCCGCCGGGACACCGAGGAGTTTGTCGTCACTTTCACCACTGTCGTTCATGTGAAGGATGCCGACCGGTCGAAACGGTACCAAAATACCGGGGTGTAGCGGGTAGGTGGTGAGGATACAGACATCAAGTGCATCGTTGTCATCCCACAGCGTTTGCGGAACAAATCCATAATCAACCGGATAGTCTTGGGCAGTGTGCATGGCACGGTCCAGGGCGATAATACCGGTGTCTTTGTCGATCTCGTACTTATTTTTCGATCCTCGAGGTATTTCAATAATAGCGTGCATAACCCCACCACTGTCCCCCGGATCAATATCGTGCCACAAACTCATGTGCTCTATACTACCGTCCCCTTGCCTTTTTTGCAATATGTTGATACAACCTAGGCTTTTTCCTCTGAAGATGCTTCGTCCTCCGTCTTCTCTCCGTCTTCCGCTGTTTCCCCTTCTTTTTCTTCGGCAGTGTCTTTTTCCCGTTCCTCGTTTTGATCTTCATTGCTTGAAAGGATACTTACCTCCCCTTCCGCTGTTGACCGGGCAATTTCTTCCCCGTCAATATCAACAATAGTGATTTCCCAACCGGTAAGTTGTGCCGCGAGACTGATGTTTTGACCGCCACGACCGATAGCAATCGGGATTTGATTTTCCGGTAATTCAACGCGAGCAGTTTTCTTTTCTTCGTCGGTTGCGACACGATTAACTTCTGCCGGTAGGAGTGAGTCGCCGATGAAATCAGTTACAGACTCTGACCAGTTGATAATATCAATCTGCTCCCCGCTGAGTTCACTCTTTACCGCCATAACACGGACGCCACGCTGTCCGACAAATGCTCCGACAGGATCGATAGCCGGATCTGAACTTTCAACAGCAATTTTGGTGCGGGTGCCCGGGTTTCTCGCAATTTCCTTAATGGTCAACGTTCCTTCGGCAAGTTCAGGGACTTCAGCTTCAAAGAGCCGGATGACAAAGTTTTTGTTTGCCCGTGAAAGAGTGACGAACCCCCCGCTCCGTCGTGCAGTCATATCAACAGAGAGAATATATGCACGGAGGTTGCTCCCCTGCTTGAAGCGTTCGCCGCGAATTTGCTCAGCGTAGGGAAGCATTGCAACGGTTCTGCCGAGATCAACATACACGTTACCTCGCTCAATGCGTTGTACCCTTCCGTGCACTAATAATCCGACTTTTTCTTGAAATTCCTGTGCAACGGCGGACTGCTCCAGTTCATGAATCTTCTGCGTCACCGCCTGTCGTGCTGATTGGGCGGCAATTCTTCCGAAATCAGTTTTTGACTCAAGAGGAAAGAGCAGCTCTTCCCCAGATTGGACTCCCTGGCGGACCAGTTGTGCATCGTCAATCATAATGTGTCGTTCGGGGTTAAAGCGAACACGTTCCTCATCCTCTTCTTTTGCCATTTCTTCCTCTGGAAGTACCTCTTCTGGTGCAAGCACTTGCTTCACTTGAAAAAAGCTCGTCTCGCCTGTTTCTGGGTTGATTCTGGCACGAACAACATGATCACTCTTCCCGTACTCACGTTTATATGCAGCAGCAAATGCCGATTCAATTGCTTCCCAGAGTGATGCCTCAGGGAGCTGTCTTGATTCTGCTATTTGTTGGATTGTTTTTTTAATCTCTTTTACATCAAACATACTCGTTATGAGTGGTGGTGAGTGTGCTTACTCACCTTCCCCACCACTGTATCACACCTTTTCTGGTGTTGTTACTGTTTCTGCAGTATATACTGAAAACGTATTCCTTTCATACTGCGGGTATAGTTTAGTGGTAGAACGTGGCCTTGCCATGGCTAAGACGGGAGTTCGATTCTCCCTACCCGCACCAACATCCCTTTCATGAAATCGTCAGAACAACCATTTTCCCGCCGTGTTCGTGCTGTTGTTGCTGCAATACCCCGCGGAACCGTCATGACCTACGCTGCCGTTGCGAAAGCGGCGGGGGCACCCCGCGCACACCGGGCTGTAGGAACAATAATGGCGGGTAATCGGGATACACTTGTTCCCTGCCATCGCGTTGTTCGGTCAGATGGTACCATCGGCACATACAACGGCGGCGGTCCTGATAAAAAGAGAGAAAAACTCATATCAGAAGGTGTTCTGGTGAAAACAGTACGTGGTATTCACTACATTGCGACGTAAAAACAGTGGTATGTTGACTTAATAGTATCAATATTGTTTCATGTGAAACAGTAGTGAGAAAAACACCCTGCCGTTACCGGCAAGGTGTTTTGTGATTTGATGCCGCGAAGATGAGAAACATCGTGGTGAAACTGACACTGGTGATGAGCCAGATCACACAGAGTTTCCATGCCGGCAGGAGCGTTGCTCCCCAAACACCAAGACTGATGAGTATGAGGAGGCTTAAAAGCAAGGATTTCATAGAACATCTCCCGTATGTGGTGGGGGTGATATGGTATATATTATACAATATAAATAGATTTATGTCAAAAATAGTGAGTAGTACAAGGTTTTGGAGAAAATTCTTAGAATATAAGATTAAAACAGCAGATTGTGTTTTCACGTGAAAGGACATGCGGTTTTCACGTGAAATATTTTGTTAAAAATAGCCATCTTTCACGTGAAAGATCGGAAAAAGTTTCATGTGAAACATTCTACAGGTAAAGAAAACGGCGTGTTTGTAGTATAAACAGGGGGTTTCACATGAAATTTATTCCAGAAATCCGACATATTTCACATGAAACACCCCCCACAAACCCACAAAAAAGATTTTTGCGGGGGGGGGGTGTTAGTATCTCTCTGGTCTGCTGAGTACCCAAAACACAAGTTCAATTACCAGCCAGAAGGGAATTATTGCAACTCCTATTGATAAGTTTTTTGCAAACATCATTGAAACAATAGCAAAACAGATAAATGAGGACAAAAGAGCCTGCCGGAGGTGTTTTCTCCTTGTGAAAGAAGGCGGGCTTTTGAGAAATAATGAGCTGGTGTTGAGGGTATAGATGGAGGCAGCAAAAAACCAAAGTAAACCCGCTGTCACAATAAAACCTCCGAGGTGTGGCAAAATTATGTAAATAAGACCACCCGCTCGAATCAAAAGCGAGAACAAAGATTCTGTCAGTGTCATGACCGCCTCCCCGTAGTTAGAGTTAGGAAAGACAAAACACCTCTGCTACCAGAGTAACACATCATTTTAGGGTCATCTTGTTGTTAATCACCTTTATTTCAAAGGGTAAAACAGGTGTAGTGATGAGCGGGAGATTCTTTACTCCTCAGTGAAAAGGGTAGATCGTGTACTTACACGTATGTGGTTATGCATGTTGATTTCACGTGTAAAAAAGGTGGATAATTTGTTTGTGGTAAAGGAGAAAAGAAAATTACTCTTGAAACAGAAGGGTTGATTTCCGTCTGTCGGTGGGGAAATCCAATACTGCGGTTTATTATGTGGATTAGTGGATACTGTGAAATGGTGAAAACAGTATTTGTAGGAAAGTGCTCTTTCGAGACTATCCCAAGAAAAGAATTGAGGGTACGGTGGGAAGGTGGTCCCCTTCAACATCACCTCTTGGTGAGAGAAATTTTGTTTACCACATGTACAAAATGCTACTATAAAATAGGTAGGTGGCAGAGTCCGTCTACCAAGATTGGGAGTGCTTTGGTTTGATTCTCCGGAGAGTGGTGTAACGGCTAACATGCCCGCTTTGGGAGCGGGTGATTCCGGGTTCGAATCCCGGCTCTCCGACAGGGAAGGGTGGTAGTGTGCCAGTGCAGAAACGGAGAGTGGTGTAACGGTAACATACACGATTCGGGTTCGTGTGACTCCGGGTTCGATTCCCGGCTCTCCGACCAGAAGTCAGGTAAGTTTTTATATAATTTATAGGACTATTTGTCAATGATTTATACAGGTTGCACTTTTTTGCAAAGGTGCGGTATCATATGCAAGTCGCTCTGTGGGCGACAATTATAAATATAACGCTAAGAACATAGCATGATGTACGACATCAAAATGAACGACGAGATGGGAGGTCAAGGTAACAACGAAGAGGAAGAGGAAGAGAAGGAAAACCAGGAGTAGTAATTTCGACCTACAGAAAAAACAAAGACGGAGCTTCACGGCTCCGTTTTTGTTTTGCAATGATCAGCGTGACTTGGGTGCTATACTGTCCTTGTTTGCGGGTATAGTTTAGTGGTAGAACATCCGCCTTCCAAGCGGAAAACGAGAGTTCGATTCTCTCTACCCGCACTTACGAGAAACGGAGGAGGGAAAGAATTTTTTTCTGAGGGAGTGACCAGAGGAGTGTGCTTAGCCGAGGACCGGTCTTTTGTCCGAGGAGGAGGAGGTACACATGTCCGAAGAGTGTTCGTTGTGCCTTCTTCAAAGATCTTTCTTCAGTATGCTGCTCTTTCGGAAGAGTGTAGAGGTACTCCTCAAGAACAGTGATGTCGTCGGTGCCATGCTCTGTTATGTACGAGCAGATGTTTCGGATGTATCCTTTGTTTTCCTCATCCATTTCGTCCCAGTGATCAGTGTTTTGTTGTTCTCGAATCACCAGTGCCGCATCTTTGTTGTACGTCGTCACCCATGTCTTTGCTCGATTGAGGCGCGAAGAGATTGAGGTTGTGTCGTAGTTGAGGTGGAGTGTGTTAAACAGGTCAGTAAGCTTCGACGTATCCCACTGCACGGTTTGTGCAAAGCCGACGAGCTGTCGAAAGGGTACAGGATTTACATATCGTTCGTCAGGGTAGAGAGTTTGCAGGATCGCAATGATTCGACGATCAATTGACCCCTCTTGCTGCATGAAGAGGGATCGGATCCGGTGCCAGAAACTGGGTGGTGAAAGTGAGTCACGCTCATCATATTGTCGATATACTTCTGTATCAAAAGCGAGAGAAAATGTTTGGGTTGGGAGACGGCGGAGGTACATGAGAAGCAGTGTCGATGGTTCGTATATGGTGAGCAGGTCATGTGGTGAGACCGTTTGTCCTGATGATCCGGACATCTTCGTTCCGATTCCCTGGAGACCGACAAAACCATACTCAATAAACAGAGGAGGGTTGATGTGAAATACTTGCTTTGCAATTGCGGCGGCGGTGTCATAGCTGCTCCCGGGTGCCGCGTGATCACTGCCTCCCGGCTCAAAGCAAACCCCTTCATGTCGCCAGCGCATTGCCCAATCAACCTTCCACTTCAACTTCACCACTCGATGCTTTGTAATATCTACCTCATCCTCTTTTTTCGTACTGTTACACCGATACCGAATGGTTTTTTCTCCGTCGTATGAGAGGATCGTCGTTGTATCTTTTCCAGAAAATCGTGAGTAAATGGTAATGGGGTAGTAGGTGTCTCTGTATGTTTTGTCATCTATCTGTTTCTGCTTTTTCCCTTTTTCGGTCATGAATGAGAGCATAATGTCAGCGATCTGCTCTCGTTTTTGGAGGGCTTCGATAATTGCCTGGTCGTATGATCCGGACTGATATTCCTGTGTTTGGTAGCGATAGGTTGGGCGTATATTAAGTGACTGTAGTGCTGATTCAAACCCTTGTTCGTAGAAGGCGGCGTACGATTGGTTGCTGTTCGTGGGGGAGGGGAGAGCTGAGAGCGGTTTCCCGATGTGCTCTTCATACGTATTTGGAAGACCGGACGGTATTTTTCTAAAACGATCAAAATCATCCCATGAGTAGATAAATGAAGTCTTTTTCCCGCGTCGCTCCAGTGCTTCAGCGACAGCATAGGTGGTGATAACCTCCCGAAGGTTGCCGAAGTGCACCGGTCCGGAGGGGCTGATGCCGGATGCGCAGACGAACGTTGTGCGTTCCGGGTCTTTTTGGATGAGGTAGTCGGCGATGCCGTCTGCCCAATATCGTCCTTCCTGACCGTAGTCCTTGTCAGATATTCTCACCATATTGCACGCCCGGTAGGATTCGAACCCACGACCTCCCGGTCCGAAGCCGGGCGCTCTATCCAGCTGAGCTACGGGCGCTTACATCGCTAGTGTAGCAGGTTTGCATGAAGACGGGTATATACTACATCTATTTATGGAGAAGCAGCACGGATCCGTTTCATTCTCACTCCCCAAACACGTTCTCGATGTCGCCCAAGCTCTTTCAGGTGCGGGTTTTTCCGTTCACCTTGTCGGCGGCTGTGTTCGGGACCTTATCATGGGACGGTCGGTTACTGATTGGGACATGACAACTGATGCACATCCTGATCGCATACAGGAAATATTTGAACACACGGTCTATGAAAATGAGTACGGTACCGTTGGTGTTGTCTGTGATGCGGTTGAGGATCCGAATCATCGTGTCATTGAAGTGACACCGTATCGGAAAGAAGCGGGATATAGCGATAATCGTCGACCGGATTCCGTTACCTTCGGTGCCTCACTGGAAGAAGACCTGGCACGCCGAGACTTTACCATCAATGCACTTGCGTATGATCCGATTCAGCAAACTATTGTTGACCCGCATGGCGGTATTGCCGACCTGCACCGAGGATGTATTCGAACCGTTGGTGACCCGTCAGAGCGATTTTCTGAGGATGCACTTCGTCTCCTTCGTGCTGTTCGTATTGCAGCTCAGCTTGGCGGGAACATTGAGGAGAAAACAGAAAGTGTATTGAAACAGTGTGCACCCCGTATCACATCAGTTGCTGTTGAGCGTATTCGGGATGAGCTGGTTAAAATCACCATGTCTGACCATCCGGCTGATGGCGTACAAATGTTATGTGATGTCGGTCTTCTTGAGCAGGTTATTCCCGAACTCCATGCAGGTGTTGGGATTGAACAGAATCAGGCACACTCATACGACGTATTTGAACATTCAATTCGCACTATTGAGCACGCTCACACACGTTCATTTCGTCTTGAGGTCCGGATCGCCGCACTGCTGCACGATATCGGAAAGGTGCCGACGCGGGAATGGGTGCAGAACAAAAAAGATTGGACATTCCATGCACATGAAGTTGTTGGGGCACGGATGGTGCGGACGATTCTCAAACGACTCTCCTTTTCAAAAGCGATTACTGAGACGGTGACCCTTCTGGTTCGCTGGCATATGTTTTTCTCTGACCCGGACCAGGTGTCGCTGTCAGGTGTTCGTCGTATGATTGCTCGAGTTGGAGAAGAGCACATTTGGGACCTCATTGACCTCCGTATGTGTGATCGTATCGGGACCGGAAGACCGAAAGAGCAGCCGTATCGACTGAGGAAGTATATCTCGTTGATAGAAGAGGTGCTTCGTGAGCCGGTGACGCCGGGAGTGCTTGCACTGGACGGAACTGATCTGATGCGGGAACTTGCAATGAAACCGGGTCCGCGGGTCGGTCACATCCTGCACGCACTTCTCGGTGACGTGCTTGATGATCCGAAAAAAAATACAAAAGAACACCTTATTGAACAGGCGAAGAAACTCACCGCACTCTCTGACAAAGACCTTATCGCACGCGGTGAAGCAGGGAAGGTGCGGAGGTTTGAAGAAGACGAAGAACAGAGTGCCGCTATTAGGAAAAAGTACGGCGTTAGTTAGTGAGGGTGATGGAAACCGGGCAGTGGTCAGAGCCGAAAATATCCTGGTGGATTGCCGCATTTGCCACTGATGCATCAAGTGTTTTGTCTGCAAATATGTAGTCAAGACGCCAGCCAAGGTTAACGTCACGAGGTTTCGTTCCTTTGGGGAGAGAAAAGCTGAAGTTGTCCCAATAGCTGTATGCACCAGCCTGGTCGGGGTTTCGTGACCGGTACGTATCGACGAGATTTGCTTGCGTGAGCTGTTCCATGTGTGCTCGCACCTCTTCGTTGAAGTGAGTATGCTCTCGATGTTTTTCAGGCTCTGCAAGGTCAAGTTCTGATCTTGCAACATTGAAGTCTCCCGCAATAACGACGCGGCTGCCATCTTTCTGCAAAGACTCTGCATAGGCTGCGAGTGTTGTGAGGAAGGTGAGTTTTTCTTGGTATGCCGCATCTGATTTACCGCCATTCGGAACGTAGACGGTGATAACAACAAGGTTGTCAGAGAGGGTACATTGTGCAACCCGACCCTCCGTGTCGTTCCAGTTTGGCATGCCGGTTGAGAAAGAAACAACACGCTCTTTGTGTCGTGGATGAACGAATATGGCAGTGCCGGCGTAGCCCGGCTTTTCTGCTGAATGATAGGTGCGAAAGAATGAATCATCGGTCAGTTCGGTGTCGAGTTGCTCCTCTTTAGCCTTGGTCTCCTGAATAAGGAGTATGTCAGGATTTTCCTGCCTGATACAGGCTTCAAGAGCCCCCTTTCTCTGTACTGCACGAATACCGTTCACATTCCAAGAATAGATTTTCATCGTTTGTATTGTATCGTCTCTCGCTGAAAAAGAAATAGGAGGTGCTTAGATCTCGGGACCTCGGGTTTTTGGGTTTTGCAGTCCGTGAAATGACCGATGCATGTCACGGAGTCGTTTGTTTGAAACATGTGTGTAGATTTGTGTTGTTGCGATATGTGCATGTCCGAGCATTTCCTGGACAGCACGGATGTCCGCACCGTTTGACAGGAGGGTAGTGGCAAACATGTGGCGAAGAACATGAGGTGTCACCTTTTTTGCAATACCGGCCTGGCGGGCCCGCTTGGCAACAATTCTTTCAACCGACCGTGTGGTCAGTGAGGTTCCTTTTTTCCCCACAAAGAGTGCCTGTTCCATATCCTGTCGCCTGCTTCGATAGTCTCGAATTGCTTGAATAGCGATGTCCGAGAAGAAAACAGTGCGCACCTTCTCCCCCTTTCCTCGTACCGTGACTTCTTTTTCCCGAAGATCAAGATCTCGTTGAAGTGACACCAGTTCAGAAACACGCATTCCTGTTGAAAACAGGGTTTGAATGATGGCAGTGTCACGAATATCGTTCAGACTTTCCTTCGGCTGTGTGTCGAGGATGCGCTTCAGTTCGCTTGTGGTGATAACATCAATTTCTCGCATACCGGTTTTAGCGAGGTCAATTGAGCTGGGAGAGAGGCATACTTCTCCCTGTGACTCAAGAAATTTCAAAAACATTCGCAGGGCGACGAGGTAGTAGTTTTGCGTCACCTTTTTTATTCCTTTTTCCCTGCTTATCCGGAGACGGAACTGGTGGACGGCGGGGATGGTAATGTCAGCAATGTTCTTAATATCAGCGGTGTGTGCAAAATAGGTGAGATAGCGGTCATAGTTCTCCACCGTTCTGACCGACCGACCGAGTCCGAGTTCAATATGTTCAAGGAACCGCTGTTTCGCCTGTGCGAAATTCATATATCAAGTATACCAAGGAGAAAGATGACAAAGTGTATAAGTCGTTGTATAATCCAAGCAGACCCCTATCACCATACAAGGAGGTGGCTATGAGGAGGTGGCATACACTGAGTACGGCGGGGAAAACCGTACTCGTACTCTCAGCCGCGACAATCATCCTGCTTTTTGCGGGCATGCCGGTCGCAGTACACGTCGTTCAGTAGTAAGAACCCGTCTACATTATAATATGTAGGCGGGTTAGTTTCTTGAACTTAGATTTCAGGATATTGACTTACGACCATGGGTGGTTGTATTATGACAGTAGGTAGTGGGGGATGATGGGAAACTCCCGTTCCTGCCCCATGCCGTCTCCCTTACTTAGGGGGCTGGTCTGACTCTCCACTAGACCAGCCCCCGCCTTTACTAATGGTTTTTTACTGGTATTGTGCAAAGGAGGTTGGGCGAGACACGTCTTTCCTCACATTTCCTTCATAGGTTAGTGGTGAGAAAGGGCTGGTTCACATCTTGTTGAGCCAGCCCGTTTTTTTTTGCAGAAGAAAATGGTTGTACATCTTTTTGGTAAACCGCTATACTACCCTTGTGCTTACAAAAGAAGAAAAACAAACAAGTATCGCAACAGTTCAAAACAGTGAGCAAGATACCGGATCGTCTGCTGTGCAGGTTTCTGTCCTGACGGCACGTATTAAAAAACTTGATGATCACCTGAAGCAGAATCGAAAAGATCTGCACGCTCGGCGTGGGCTTGTCGGTCTTGTTTCAAAACGACGTAAGCACTTGTCATACCTGAAGCAGGTAAGTCAGGAGGCGTATGACACAATTGTGAAAAAGTTGGCATTGCGAGGATAGTGAAGAACAACTGTTTTGACTATTTGTACATTATTTCTATACATTTTTATATAACGTATGACTGTTATTAAACACGCGAATCAGCGCGTTGGAGTCTTTTTGGACGTACAAAACCTTTATCACAGTGCAAAAAATCTGTATGACGCACGGGTAAACTTTGAATCGGTGGTAAAAAACATCGTTTCTGAACGAACCCTCATCCGGGCGATTGCATATGTTATCCGCACCGAGTCAGGAGATGAAACTGCATTTCTCGATGCACTCGTTAACATGGGGATTGAGACGAAGAGTAAGGATCTGCAGATTTTCAGTGACAATGCAAAGAAAGCTGACTGGGATGTCGGTCTTGCTGTCGACATAGTGAGCCTTGCACCGAAACTTGATGTGATTGCCCTTGTCTCCGGCGACGGTGATTTTGTTCCGGCACTTGAGTATGTAAAAAAATTCGGGTGTCAGGTTGAAGTGGTTGCGTTTGGAAAAACGTGTTCACAACGCCTTGTCGGCGTTGCAGACGATTTCACTGATCTCTGCTCGTCAGCACGAAAGTACCTTATCCGCATATAGCCATAACCATGCAAGAGAAAAAAACATATACCGTTGATATTGACGGAACAACCATAACTGCAACCATAACCGATCTTGCCGACCAAGCCGATGGTGCAGTGCTTGTTGAGGCAGGGGACACGGTTGTCTTTGTCACCGCAATGATGTCAGACCATGAGGCAACACAGGATTATTTCCCGCTCTCTGTCGACTTTGAAGAACGCTTCTATTCTGTCGGTGCAATTCTTGGGAGCCGTTTTGTTCGTCGTGAGGGTCGTCCGTCACAGGAAGCGGTGCTCAATGCCCGTATTATTGATCGAACCATTCGTCCGCTCTTTCCGAAGGGGCTTCGTCGTGAAGTGCAGATCATTGCAACGGTGCTTTCATTCGGTACGTACAATCCGGACACCCTTGCACTGCTCGGCACCTCACTCGCTCTCGGTATCTCCCGCATCCCGTGGAACGGTCCGGTGGGCGGTGTTCGTCTCTCAGGAAGCGGTAACGATTGGACCCTCTTTACACCGTTTGACCGTGCAAAACGTATGGACAGCCATATTCTCCTCTGCGGAACCGGTGATGTCATTACCATGATTGAAGCTGAAGGAGTCGGTATTTCCGAAGAATCAGTTGTTACCGTAGGTGAATCAGCACTCTCGCACATTAAAACACTGCAGACATTCCAGGAAGAGATTATTCGTGAGATTGGAAAAGAAAAAATGGCGGTTGAGCCGCCGAAACTCTCTGACGAAGCGGAACGGATTTTTGAGTCATCGATTCGCCCAAACCTGCACAACGCACTGTTTTCTCCTGACCAGAAGATGTCGTCAGTTCGGGAATCGTGGGTTAAGAAGTTTACCGAATCCGACTGCAGTGATGACCTCTCTGTTGCACTTGAACATTTTGAAAACGTTGCTGATACGATCATTCACGACGAAGCGATTGACAACGGGCGTCGTGCTGACGGGCGCGGTGTCGACGAGGTTCGTCCGCTCTATGCTCAGGCGGGAGGCGTCTCTTCTCGACTGCACGGAAGCGGCATCTTCTATCGCGGCGGCACCCATGTTTTCACCGCCCTCACCCTCGGCAGTCCCGGAGATGCCCTCATGCTCAATACCGTTGAAGATCCGGACCGGGATGAGCGATTCATGCATCACTACAACTTCCCGCCGTACTCAAGCGGTGAGACCGGTCGTGTTGGCAGTCCGAAACGTCGGGAGATTGGTCACGGTGCGCTCGCTGAGAAGGCACTGCGCGGTGTTCTGCCGTCGCAAGATGAGTTTCCGTACACAATGCGGCTTGTCTCGGAATGTTTTGCGTCAAACGGATCAACTTCTATGGGATCGGTCTGTGCCTCAACCCTTGCACTGATGGATGGCGGTGTTCCGATCAAAGAGCCGGTTGCCGGTATTGCGATTGGACTGATGCAGCGGGGCGACAAGTCTGTTGTTCTCACCGACATTCAGGGACCGGAGGATCATCACGGTGACATGGATTTCAAAGTTGCGGGTACGAGGAGCGGTATCACCGCTATTCAGATGGATGTCAAAATTAACGGCATCACTATCCCGATACTCACGGAGGCACTTGATCGGGCAAAGTCGGCACGGCATGCCATTCTTGAAACAATTACTAATGAAATAGCGGTGCCGCGGGATTCTCTCTCACAACATGCACCGCACCTTGCAACACTTTCAATCAACCCTGACATGATAGGCATGATCATCGGCACCGGCGGGAAAACAATTAACACCATTCGTACTGATTCTGGTGTCGACAGTATTGATGTTGAAGACGACGGTACGGTGACGATAGCCGGTTCTCAGGAAGCGGTATCTGTCGCGAAACAGAGAATACAGGAAATTACGAGTCCGGTTGAAGTGGGGGACACCTTCGACGGAGCGGTAAAGACGGTGAGAGATTTTGGTGCCTTTGTTGAACTGACACCGACGAAGGACGGTATGGTGCACGTTTCGGAACTCTCTCCCACGCACATTGATACTGTTGAAAGCGTTCTCTCTGTCGGGGATGTTGTGCCGGTTGTTGTCAAAGAGGTGCGGCCTGACGGTCGCATTGCCTTGAGCGTCAAGGATCGTGATCCGACATTCTTTGACAATGTTGTTCCGAAAGAGTCGAACAAGCATGCTGCACCTACCAATCACACCAAAAAGCGATCAAGTCGTCGCGGACGGCGAGGGAATCGGTAACGGAGGTGTCGTTGTGGGGTATCATATGAAAGATGGCGGCCGACAACAAAGACGGAGCCCCTGTTTCCATTCCTATTCTTCGTACCTATGAAGGTGACGTGTACTCTGTCGCACAAACAAAAGGCGGGGGAGATTTGAGACAGATCCTTGTCAAAGAGATGGAGGAAAAGAAAAAGGCACAGGAGGAGTATCGGCGAAAGATGCAGGATCTGATGAAAGAGTCTCTCGTCCTGAAAGATCGAAAGCGCTCATTCTTGCAGGGGTTTCGGAGAAAAAAGGACAATACCGAGTCAGTGGCTCGTGATTTTGACCGTCAGCAAATTGATAACACGGTCTCCGGTGCTCTTGCATACCTTGATCCGCATGCACCGCCTGTTCCTGAAGAGCAGAAGGAAGGTACTGAAGGCAAACCGCCACAAACCGCAATGTTTCCACAGCAGGTAGCAGACAGTGCGGAAAAGGAGAAGCCGGAAGAGGTGTCAGGTTCACCGCCGGTGCCGGTTGCCGACATTCCCGATCAAAAAAGGGATCGCGAAAACCTTGGGGCGGGTGCTGTTGAAGGACCGCCGGAGGTTGATCCGACTGAAGATATTGTCGGTGTGGCAAAGCAGCAGGAGCCGAAGCAGGGGATTTTTAGCCGTCTTCGTAAAGAAAAACAGAATCCTGTCAGTGAAGAGCGTCGGAGTGAACTGCAGCAAAAACAGGAAGAAGTTGTTGAGAAAGAGTCTATCCGAAAGGCATGGAAAGATTTTTCAAAAAAGAAAGTATCACTTCAGCAGCTCGGACTTGAAGCGCGGGATGTGCGATCCTATGATCCGAACACGCCGGCGAGTCCGTTGATAAAGAAGCAGAATCTCATCGCCATTGTTTTTGTTGCAGTTGTGCTCGGGTTCATGGTTTTCATCGTCGCGTCAGTGACGTTCAGTGGTGAGGAACCGCCGGTTATCACCCTGCCGGAAGCATCTTCAGCGGTACCTGATATTCTTGTTCGTGACGAGTTACTGCCGATTGATGTTTCTCTGTCAACTGAAAGCTGGGAAAGCATTGCCCGCAAGCGGAGTCGCAATGATCTGGTGACGAAGTATGTGCCGTATGTCACACAAGAGTCAGAACGAACACAGATTGATCTTTCCGGACTTCTTCAGACGTTTTCCGTATCAATGCCGAGAGGATTGCAAAATACGTTAGGCAACTACTATTTTATCGGAAACTACACTGATCGGAACGAAGCGAACGGTATTTTTGTCGTCCCCGTTAAAAACTATAGCGATACGCTTGTCTGGATATTAAATTGGGAGTCGCAGATAATGAGTGCATTCCAGAACCTGTTCCCGGGCATGATCAGTGAAGCAAATCCGGTGAACGTGTCGGTACAGCCTCTTGTCGTTGACAACAAGGATGTTCGGGTGTTGCGACACGAAAGCAGCCGCACTGATGTGATCTACTATTTCTTTGATCGATCAACTCTTGTCTTCATTGTCGGCGATATCACTCTCGTTGAGCGGGTGAATGAGCGCATCAGGCAGTCAAACACTATCGGGCTATAGAATGGAAACGGTTTGTGAGTTATCAAACAGGGTGCTGCTCGGTTGACGAATTTCACTGTCGGTACCTATTGCACTGATACCAACACCGAACGCGACGAGTGCAAGGAGTGAGAGGGTGACAACTTGCAGTGGTGTCAGGTGTTTCTCTTTCACATTGCCTACCATAGTTATGTATTGTACCGTGGTAATAACAAACACGTTGTGTAATCCACAAGTGTGCGTATAATTTGAGACATGTTAAACGATGAGCAGGCAGAAGCAGTGCAGGCATTGAACACATCAATGCTCATCGTTGCAGGTGCAGGAACGGGGAAGACTCATGTGCTTATCGAAAAAATAGCCCACTTACTCAAAAGTGGTGTTCCTGCTCAGAATATTCTTGCTCTTACCTTTACCAACAAGGCGGCAGATGAAATGCGTGACCGTATTCGATCCCGGTGCGACACCAAGCCCCCTTTTATCGGTACGTTCCATGCTTTTTGTTTCTCACTTCTAAAAGAATTTCCGACAGAAGCCGGTCTGTCACCAACGTTTGTTGTTCTTGACCGGAGTGCCTGCCGAACGATCGTAAGGCAGCTTATGCGTGACCGGGCGGTGCGGGAGTACACACCGAGTGTCATGCAGAATATGATAGGGAAGATAAAGACAGGGCTTATTGAGCCTTCTGAATCAGACCCGATTCATGAATATGTGCAGCAGCTCCTCCCTCAATATGCCGAAGCACTTCACCGGGAGAAAGCGGTTGATTTTGATGACCTTATCCTTCATACCATCCGTCTTCTGCGAGAGCAGCCGGCTGTTCGGGAGATGGTATCGTCGCGGTATGCATACATCCTCGTTGACGAGTTTCAGGACACGGATCGCATACAAAACACCCTCGTTAAAATGGTGAAGGGGGATAATGCCTACATCATTGCGGTTGGTGACACGGATCAGACAATCTATTCATGGCGTGGTGCGAGTATTCACACCATGCTCTCATTTGCTGAGCAGTATCGCCCTGTGAAGACAGTTTTTCTCACCAGAAACTATCGGTCAACTGACACCATTCTCTCTGCGGCAAATGCGGTTATTGCAAAAAATAATTTTCGTCAGGAGAAGAAGCTTGTCTCTCACCGGGGCGGCGGAGACCGGATTACCCTTCTTGAAGTCAGCGGCAGTGAGGAGGATGAGGCGGCACAGGTTGCACAGGCAATTACCGGTTTGCACGGGAGCGGTGTGCTGTATCAGGATATTGCCGTTCTCTATCGTGCTAATTTTCAGTCGCGAGCACTTGAGACAGGTATGTTGCATGCGAAGGTTCCGTACACCGTGCTCGGTGTCCGATTTTTTGATCGTCGTGAAGTCAAAGATCTGCTTGCGTACCTCACCTTAACACAAAACCCGTCTTCACAGGATGCACTTACCCGTGCCGCAGGGGCACCGCGTCGGGGGATCGGTGCCAAGACACTCGAGCGGCTGTTTCATGGTGAAGAAGATCAACTTACCTCACGATCCGCATCGCTCGTTGCAAGGCTGCGGAATGATATTGAACGGACATCTGACCATTTACAAAAGAACACTGTTGCAGAAACACTGCATTTCCTGATCAATGAGGTGCTTGACTATGAATCATATTTGAAGAAAACCTTTGATGATTACGAAGATCGTCAGCGGGAAGTTCGCGAACTCCTCGTTTTTGCCGATAGATTCTCTCATCTTTCCGGAACAGAGGGGGTCGCAGAACTTCTCGCCGAGGTTGCGTTAAGTGGTGAACAGGACTCTTTGCGGATTCAGGAAAGAAATGCTGTTCGGCTCATGACGGTGCATGCCGCGAAAGGTCTTGAATTTCCCTGTGTCTTCGTCTCAGGGATGGAGGAAGGGTTGTTTCCGTTTCAGCGTGACGATGACGGGTCCGGTGATCCTGAAGAAGAGCGGCGGCTCTTCTATGTTGCAATGACGAGAGCGAAGGACCACCTCTACCTCTCTCACACCGCTCGTCGCGGTATATTCGGCTCGTACCAAAATCGGGTGCCGTCATCATTCCTCGCAGATATCCCTGACCCGCTTCTCGTGAAACATTCACACGCTACGACGGCGGAGAATGATATAGTGTGGTGACATTCGGTATGCGTGCACCACTCGGACAACATTTTCTCAAATCACCGTCGGCACTTCGGTCTCTCTCGCAGGCAATCCCTCTTTCAAAGGAAGTGTTTGTTGTGGAGGTTGGTCCGGGGAAAGGTGCACTGACGGCGTACCTGCTTCGCACCGGAGCTTCCGTGCTTGCAATTGAGCGGGACAAAACGCTTATTGACGGATTACAAAACCGATTTGCGGAAGAAGTTGCAAGCGGTCAGGTTCGCATTGTTGCAGGAGATGTTCGCGATCAGGAGTGGATGAAACACCTCACACCGCCCTATGTCATCGTTGCCAACATACCGTACTACCTCACCAGCTCGCTCCTTCGCCACCTCCTCTCATCAGAGAAGCAGCCGCAGGCGGTTGCACTCATGGTTCAAAAAGAGATTGCTGAACGTGTTGTGATGCGTGATGGGAAGGCGTCTCTGCTTTCGCTTTCGGTTCACCTGTTCGGCAAACCAAAACTCCTGCAAACAGTTCCGAAGACCGCTTTTTCTCCGCAACCGTCTGTTGCTTCGGCGATTCTGACCATCACCGACATTCATGCACCGCCGCAACATGTCCGGGATGCCTTTTTCCCTCTTATCAAAACTGCGTTTCGGGAGAAGCGAAAGCAGATAGGGAAGAAGTTTGCCGGTGATACAAAAGTTCTTGATCTCCTTCGTCAGCACCATATCAGTGCAGCAAGTCGTGCAGAAGACATACCGTTTTCTGTTTGGTATGCGATTGCGGAGCACATGAGCAGGACAGAGGGTCGTGGTACCATAGGGTTGTGAAAATGCCGTTTACAAGCCGAGGGTTGGTGATCGTGATTGTGTTTGCTGTCGCTCTTTCGGCAATACTGTACGCTGCACTCCGCAGTCCCGGAGGAGTGGAGGAAGTCTCCCTCGTCCAAATTAAATCATACCGAGAGTCAGCAGAAATGTTTGACCGCGACGGAGATGACATTCCTGACTGGCTGGAAGAGATCGCAGGGTCTGATGTTGATGACCCGACCTCTTTCCCGAAGCATAGTGATGTGATGATTCCCGATGACGTGCTTGCAGAAGACCTTATCTACGAAGGACCGGGTGAGTTTACCAAAGACATTTCCCGTCGGCTGTTGCTCGGTATTGATGATGTGGATTCTCTCACAAAAGAAGAACAGAATCGGTTTGTCTCTGATTCGACTGATTATTTTCTCAATGAAATCGGTGAACGATCACTGCCCGAAGTTGTGCTTCGTGTTGACGACGGGGTGTCACGCACCGATGTGTTAAGCAGGTTTATGCAGGCACTTCAGGAAACAGCGAAATTTAAGCGTCCGCTGAACGAGTACATTGCTGAACTGTTTTCGCAAAACAAAAATGTGCTTCGTGAGGCTTCTCAGGCACAGGCACACTGTACCCGGGCACTTGAGCTGTTCCCGCGAGCTGTTCCCGCTGACATATTTTCATACTACTTTGTCGTTCTTGAGCGATTTGTTTACATCTGTGAGGCACTTTCAGTTGCAATTACTTCAAATCGTTCCGAAGATTACTTCTTTGTTCTCTTTCTCATGAACACCGGTGCATTGTATGTGCCGTTTCCGGAAGGAGAAACGACCGAAGAACAGATTGCTGAAGTGAACGATCGTTTGAAGCGTGCGGTGAAGGAAACATACTACCTTTTGCAACAGGAAGAGTAGGTAAATAGGTTGGTTTTCCCGATATACTGTTACTATGTTTCCGCTTAAAAATGTTGCTCGGGGTATTGCACCAGCTGTTATCATAAGCGGTATCGCGGCAACAACGGTGGTCGGTGTCGGATCATGGTTCTTGTTCTCCGGTGATGACGTTCCGGGACCGCTGGAAGTGGGAGAAAAAACAGACTCTGCCGACATTATTGGCGGTAGTGATAGGGTGGGAGAGGAGTCATCTGACCTGCTTCTTCAGGGAATTTCCGATGATGATCAGGGTGTCCTGACACTATATGAGGTGCTGGGTGTTGATCGGGGTGCGTCAGAAGGTGAAATTCGGGAAGCCTGTGATCGTCAATCCAACCTCTATCGAGACGTTCCTGAACTACTTGCTCTCATACGACAGGCCTGCTTCCTCCTTCTTGACCAGGATCAGCGCCGCATCTATGACAATCTTTTGTCAGGTGATGAAGGGTACTTTGATGTCCTCGGACTTGAGAGAGACGCAACACAAGAAGAAATAGAAAATGCCTTTTCTCTCGCCAGCCGCCGTTTTTCCAGTGCGTTCGACACGCTTGGATTGCCGGGGATCGTTGCATATGCAGACGGAACATCTGTCTACCTCATGACAAGAGGCGGATTCAGCGGAAAGGTCAGTCCTGCCGACTTTCAGTTTTCAGACCCTTCAGTGCAGGTGACCCATGCACAACTCTCCGACGGAGTCATTGTCCTGACAGTGGCACAGCCAATCACTGATGACCGTTTGTCATTAGAATATGACGGCAGCACCCTCTTTTTCAGAGACGGCGTTCGTGTCTCTCCTTTCGCTGTTTTTGTGCAGCGTGACAATAATATTCCGTCAATTACTTTTCCGCATTTTGAAAAAACCGACACACCACCGTCAACGCCACAAAACTTCAGGGTTGTATCAAGAGGATCGGGATACATTGACCTTGCATGGGACATACCAACCGGTATCAATCCGGACAACATCTCCTACTACCACATACAGGTATTTCGCGGCGACTCCTGTGCCGGGACACCGGAGAGGGAATTAAGAGTTGCGGGAGATGAAACAGCAACGCGAGTAACCGGCATTGAAGAAGATGTATCGTACTCGTTCAGGATTCGTGTCGTTACCAATGACGGGGCAAGTGTCTTTTCAGAGTGTCTGTCGGGGGATGGACCGCTTCCCGGACAAGATCCACGGGCTCCGGGCACGCCGGAAAATTTTCGGTTTGACGGATTCGGGATGGGTTTTATCAAAGTTGTGTGGGATCCGGTAGAGGACAACGGATTTGGTATTGAATACTACGATATCATTCAATATCGAGGAATCGATTGTACCGACCGTGTCGCGACGTATCGTGTTGATGCCGATGAAACAGAAAAAATCATCTCCGGTACTATGGATACTGAGTATTCGTTTCAGATTCGTTCCGGAAACTACTTTGGAGTGAGTGAGCTTTCAGACTGTATTTCGGTAAAAACAGAAAACGATTCTGACACACCACCGTCAGATCCGGGATCTCCCGGTACACCAAATCTTCAAGTTCAACTGACAAGTTCTTTCTTTGTTGCCTTGAGATGGAACAGACCGGAGAGTGCCACTCCGATCATTCGGTATGAACTGCGACAGCATAACGGGAATGAGTGTCAGGGTCAGCCCTATGAGCGGTTTATTGAACCTGAGGACACCGCTGTTCGTGTGAGTGCCCGGCCGGAAACAGATTATTCATTCAGGATTCGGGCAAGAAATGCTGCGGGTGCCAGTGAGTATTCACCATGTCTTTCCACCACAACGAGGGTATCTGATGATGATACCGATGACAGTTCCGGAGACACGTTCGGACCTCTTATCCCGCCGCTGCCACGCTTTTTGTTCGCGTTCACCTCTCCGACATTTAATTTCAACAACCCGAACTTCAGATTTACCAATCCCGGTTTTGACCCCACCAACCCCGAATTCAATTTCATCCCTCCGGGTTTTGACCCTGTTGATCCAGAGTTCAGTTTTGTTCCTCCTGAGCTTGATCTCACGAACTCAAATTTCAGATTTGTCACTCCGGAGTTTGACTTCACTGTTCCAGAGTTTACTTTCCCGCCGTTGCCGAATTTCTTCTTTCTGTTCCGATCCTTCCGAAACGCATTTGAGTCCTATACTATTCTCAGTGATCCCGGTACCCGGAGGGAGTACATCAACCTCCTCATCGCAACAGATAGTGGTGATGGTATTGATCCGGATGATATTTCAGATGACGGAGGGGATGGTGAAACAGAGATTGATTTTGACGGTGACCGGGAACCGGACGAAACATCACTCTTTTTCCGCGGACCGGGTGACGATACAACGATTCCCGAGGTTCCTGAAGATGATGATAGGGATGAGGGTGAAGATGACGGAGGCGACGAACCTTCTCCCCGTGACCCGACACGGTCGGGTCGTCCTGGTGCACCGGAAAATGTCCGAGATGAGTCGGAGGGAGCACGGATCAGCTTAGTATGGGATGCTCCTGACAGTAACGGGTCTCCTGTTAGAGGGTACGAAGTTTTTCAATTCCGTGGCGGCAGTTGTGGTGTTACCTTTACCAATCAAAGAATCTACTCGACAACAAGTACGCAGCGGGTACTGCCCGGTGATCTAAACGGGACTTACTCATTTCGTGTTCGTGCAAGAAACGATATCGGTTTTGGCGATCTCTCGGACTGTTTTGCGATAACTCTTACCGCTTCTGGTCAGGTATTTGACCCTGCCACACCGCCGGTCATTGATTTTGGCACGGATACGCCGCCGGTTGAGCCTCTGGACTGTATTGATCCGGTATCATTTATTGTTCGGGAAGGCGGTGTATCTCAAAACGCGGTCACTCTTTCTGTTATTGAAGATTCAATCTGTTACAGCAGCCGGTCGGGTGACTACCAAGTGCAGCAGTTTACCGTCGTGCCGTACCTTGGGAGGGGGTGTGTTGCAGGGCAGAAACAGCGAGAGAGAAGGTTCCTTAATCCGGGAGATGTACGGGATGATAATCAGTACTTCACGATTAATGCACCATTCTATGACATGGTTGTTGGCGGACTGACGTCTAACCAGACGTATTCCTTCAAGGTTGTCTTCTCTCTTCTATTTAGTGACGGTACCGTCTCTGATGCCGATGACAGTACGGGACACGGATGTCTGGAGGTGACCACGTTGCCGGAGACCGGGGAGTATAGTTCTGTGTATACCGGAGAATATGGCGCAGCTGCACCATACCTCTCTGAAGGAGGCGGTGATATTGATGTTGACAGTTTCTTTGAGCAGGCGGTCACCGGCGTCTTTGCCACTATTTTAGGAAGTTTCGTTGCCTGTGGTGTCAACTCTCTTATTGCCATTGGTGGTTCGGTTTTGGGAACCAAGATTGACACAGGACTGCGGATTGACCCGGTACAGGCGGTGAAAGAGTGCATGCTTGATCCGATTGCCAAGGAAATTGCGTTTGATATAGCGGCAAAGATGGCGGCGGATTATTCCGAATATGCTCTCAGTGGTTTTAACGGGAAAAATCCATTCTTTACCAACAAGGAGCGCTATTTGAAAGATTTGCTTGATGACGCAACGGGAAGAATTATCGACAGAAACAACCTCGGATTCCTGTGTGATGTCAATGGTTTTAACATAGATATATCACAACACCTCTACCTCAAGTACCGCAATATTAAAAGGAGACCGCCTCGATGTACCGGGTCTCAGGCGTTAAAGAATGTAACCGGTATCTATAACAAAGTGGAAGGGTTTATTGAAGACCCGACCGATGTTTTGAAGAAAACAGAGATTCTCTCTGTTGGTTTGGTGAGAGAACGGGATTTGTACATAACGGATCCGGGTTCTACGTATACTATTGACTTGGAGAAAGCACGACGGGAGGCAATAGCATTTGTTGAGGCCGTGTCTCCGGTGAGTTCTGATAGTGCGAGTGTAGTGACCGTTGATGATCTTGCCGCAGGTGACTGGTCTGTCTTTATTTCAAGAAAGGCGGTGCGAGATGAGCCAAATCTTGCATGGAATCCGTCACAAGGAAATCGTCTCTCATATTCTCTTGACGAAATAGAGAATCAATTGCCTCAATGGGCTGCGGATACGACAATCCATTCCGTCGTTGCAGAGCGGCCGCTCTATAACTTAGAAAACAGCAGTACGGGGTTTGCTGTCGTCCTTCGCCTCTATTTGAAACATCATGTGGGCGGCAGGACCCTTGCGGATCCGTCTATTGCTGACAAGTTGCGAGGGGTGTCCGGTTGGGGTTGTCAGCGTATAGAGGACTGTCTCACCGCGTTTGATAGCAGTCGGTGGTGTGCTACTGTTGCGGTCGGTGACGCACTCTCAGGCAGTGAAGTGCTGTCTACAGACAGCAGGGAGTGGAGTCATCGTTTCAACCCCGAGCAGGGTTCACACGCATCAGTTCTTCTTGAAAAAGAGGTCGGATTCTCTGCCGTGGAGGTCGGAGGAGGTTCCGATCCCGATCATTTTACCTCTCTTTGCAGGCGGTCTCCCATACCGATTGACGGTATGTATGTGCAGACGGTGCTCAGAATCACCCCTCCCGTTTTCAGAATCAGTCGTGATGCCCGTGATGACTACGGGTTTGATCGTCGGGGAAGAACCGCATACTTTGACCTCAGTAGTCACCTCGGATTTCCCGGCGAGCGCCGCAGGGATCGTTCAACCGAAAAGGCTGAAGAAGAAGCTGTTTCTGAAGCAGTGAAAGGCGCTAATGCACCGACCGTGGCGAGTGTTGAGGGTATGCTCGAGGATGAGGTAAGGGATGCTAAAGAGGAGTTGGATGAAAAAGTCGGCAAAGGGAATGATGACAACACGGTTAACATATGGAAGGAGTGTGAGGAAGAGAATAACGTTGAGGACAAAGAGTTGTGTATTGAAAAGTTGGCGAATGCTGATGACATCAATGAGCAAATACGAAGAAATGACAACAGAAATCTTGACGGCGTGAACCAGATTGATGAATTCGGAGAGCTCTTTTCCGCCATCTTCAAAAACACCATCGTCGGTCTTGTTAAAAAGGTGCAGAACGGGCTCGGTGAGTACAATTCAATGGTCGGCATACATCACGCAACACGATCAGAACTCAGAGATGCAGGTTATGTGGCGAGCCTGAGAAACTTTGCCGGTATAAACGATGAACTGTTCACTCCGGAACAGGTGAGCACGTCCAAAGACACCTTCTTAAGCCCGTACTATCAATTAGCAAAAGCACAGATAGTAGTTCGTGATGCGTACCTGATCCTTCAATACCTGGACGACAACATAATTGCTGACAACACGCAGATTCAGACGAACAGATCTGCTTTTGATTGGTTTAATCCGAGGGATCCGAGGCAAATAGGTGATCTGAAAATTAAATTGGGGACCGGCGGTTCAGGAAGTCTGCATGCATTTATCTCAACGGTGAAAGGTGTTGATGTGGCTAACGATCGGTCGATCGGAAGTGCATCAGGCCTCGATCAGTTTATACGAAACAGCATTATCAACGGATGGAGACTGCGTCAACGAGGTGATCAAACAGAGTATGTTTGGTATGACGATGTGCGGGAAGGATCTTTTGCAGGGTCAGCTGAGAGAAGGTATCTGCGTAGTTTACGGTCCCGAATCAATGCGTACCGTCGTATGTATGAAGATACGGTAAAGTTCCATCTCCACGTTGCGGAGAATCACGACCTGTCAATTCTTGGTGACTATGATAACAAGCTGGCAGGTGACTGTAGTAAGGTGTTTGAAGATGATCAGGAAATATGTCGGGACGGATTTGACGAAAGCGTCTCTGCAACGGCGTACCGGCTCCTTGAAACAGGAGAGGCCCCGGTTCTTGTGAGCGAAGGAAACAGGGGCTACACCAGATATCTCGTACCGGGTCACGGCTGTGATGTGCCGGCTGCCGGAGGTGAGAGATATACGTTCTCCACACAAGGGTCCGTGCTCCGGTACACCTCAATCGGATGTACCGTTAAAGAATTCGGAGAATACATTGATCGTGTTCTGGTGCAGACTGCACTGGACATTAAAAATCTTGTCCGTTTTCTCTACTCAAGTACGGAAAATCCAAAGATAGTCGAACTTCCTGCCACTGACAGCAGTTCTGAGCAGAAGCGGATAGAAGACATCTTCACCATTGTTCCGCCTCCTGCGGTAGGTACGGAGGGAACAAGTGTCAGCTTCTACCTCGGTAACAAGTTTGACGAATTGGTCGGCGATCATGAAGCTGCTGCGGCAAAGTATGAGAAGTATCGGAAAGACAAGGAGGAGTTCCAGTACTACCGCAACGCCGCAATATTGCGTAACTGTGTAGAAGAGATGCAAAAGCAAAGAACCGTCGCAAAAGTTACCGAAGAATGTAATCATGAGTACCGTCCGTAGCGTGCTGTTAGGAAAGCTCGGGTGGTATACTAAGGTGGTATATGATGCGTTTTATCGGGAAGCATTGGCCTCTCCTCCTCTCAATAGCACTGCTCGGTATTGTTCTTTTTACCGCAACAACTGACGTTTGGGCACAAAGTGCTTCGGATGATTTCACTGAAACAATGTTTGAGGTTGCCGGCAAGCTGTTTGGCTGGTTTGCCGACTCCATCCTGAATCCGCTATTTGATATTTGCCGGACGATTTTCCTCTCAACCTTTAACTTTACCATCATTGATTTCGGTTCGTATTGGTCAAGTGACGGACCGTTTTCCGGTTTGAGCGGAATCTGGGGAATTTTTCGTGATCTGGTGAACATCGTCATTGTCATCCTCTTCATCTTCTCATCAATCCTGACGATACTTTCTGAAAGTGCTTTCGGTATTAATCGGACCAAGACCCTTCTCGCACTCGTCGGCGCCGCTGTTTTTGTGAACTTCAGCGGATTTATCGCCTTCTTTCTGGTTGACCTTTCGCATGTCATCCTCATCATCTTTGGTGATCAGGTGTTTGACGCGAATACGTTTGCAAAAATGGATGTTTTTGAGGAGGAGATCAACCTGGCCATCGGTCTCTCTTCGCTTTCAACACAAAATGCTTTTCCCCTCCTCTACTCTTTCTCAAAGATGATCGTATATACCTTCCTTTCTGTCGGTTTTCTCGCTTTCTCCCTCCTCCTCATCGAACGGTTTCTTTTTGCCATTGTCCTCATCCTCACTTCTCCGATAGCGTTTCTCGGGTTTTTTGTAAAAAAGTCAGGGATGGGTTCAAGCTCGCCCGGTTCCTTTATTGCCCGTGGGTATAGTGAGTGGCTGAATCGGTTTTCTCACATAACCATTGTTCCCATTATCATCATCTTTGGTCTTGCAATCATCATTTATATCTATGAAGCGGTATTCCGATCAGTGATGGAGAGCAGCGGTGTGAATGAAGCACTTATTAATAGCGTTGCTTCCGCTTCCGGATCGTCGGGGAGCACTGACCCGGGTGTCGTAAAGATGTTGGTCGGGACCACCATTGCGAACAGTCTTCTCATCTATGGTTTTTTCAAAGTGTATGCAATGGCGAAAAACACGTATGTGTACAAAGCCGGTGCACCGGTGACAAAGAAAACCCTGAATGTTGCAAAGGGGGTAACGAAGTCCCTTTTGCCGTCTCTCCGGTCCGGATCGGGCACGTTGGGGTCTCGGCTGGAGTCCGGTTTGAGCAGGCTGAGCTCCGCTGCTCCGTCTCCCGGTTCAGGGACACTGAAAACTGCAGGGTTTAAGGTTTTGAACAAGGTTGGGGACCTGGGGAGCAGGACGACAGAAGTTGCAAAAACAGTTGCCGATACATCTGCGAGAACCGCAAGAGGATCCGCACAGGTTATCAAGGACACTCGGGATTTTTCCAAAGCGATATATGAAGGGAGACCGGTTCAGGAGGTATTTGAAGACCGGAGGAAAGAAGATCTCAAGCAAACGAAAGATTCTGTCAGTGTCCTGCTTTCAAAAATTCATGCGGTAGAGCAGATGGCGGAGTACTATAAAAACACGGGAGGCACTCTGAACAGGGCGAATCTTCCTCCTCAATACGGTAAGGGGGGTTGGCAGGGAGGACTGAAGAGTGTGAGAGGATCTCTCAACAGGGCTAAAAATCTTGATAACCCCGAGGCTGTTAAGCGTGTGATTGAGCAGCAAGAGAAGGAAGCGGAAACAATCTATAACGCTATGAAAGAAGCCAACGCAAGTGCCTTCACTGCGGAGTTTAAGGATATCAATAATGAAACATCTTTTGTTGAGGGAGAAGGTGCTGACGGAACAGGCAATCAAAACACCGACAGAGAACAGCCTGAGTCAGAGAAAGGAAAGGGGTCTAATCAACAAAAAGGTGGTGAAAGTACAGATACCTCAAGCAATACAGCGGAAGAATCTGCAGGGGGCGGGCAGGGTGCTGATAAGGAGAAGTCAAAGCCGGTCAGTGAAGAAGGTGCAAAGCCAGAACAAGAGAAGGAGGGTCAAGACAGCCCCCCAACACCTTCTGGCGACACGGAAGAGTCAGGCAGTGCAACAGAGAAATCCGAGGAGGAATCCAAGAAATCTGAATCAGCCAATGAGAGTGCAGGAAAAGAACAGGAACAGAACGACTCTTCAGCACCGTCTGGTGACACAGGAGGCTCGGACAATACGGCAGAGAAACCGGCGGAAGAATCTGAAGAACCTGAAGAAGATAGTCAGGGTACTGATGAGTCATCTAACAACAACTCTGCTCAAAAAGATGGTGGTACGGAAAACCAGTAGAGAGGTTTTTGGTTAGGGCAGTGATCTCGTGTATGATGACCTGCAATGTATGTTGTGCATGTTCTGCAAGACAGCGGGATATCGGAGAAAGACCGGGTGTATATAGAGTCGGTCGTTGAGGGGGTGTATAAGGCTATGCAGGATGTGCTCAGTATGGAAGAGTGTGCAATTCTGTTTTCCGCAAATGCCCATAAGGTGCAACCGGGTGAGATATTCCAGTCATTTCTCTGTGATGAATCCTCATTTTATGTTTTTGTTAACCTGGATGCACTTAGTCGTGCGGGAAAAAAAGAAATTACAGCAAACCTTACCGAACACCTATACAACGGTCTCTATGCGACAGCACGTGTTCGGTGTATGAATCTTGACGCAGACTGCGGATTGCGGGAAGAGGTGATCGGGGAAGGACTGTCCGCACACTTTGTCTGTGAAATGACGCGGCGGAAACCAAAACCATACTATACGCACCTTCACGAGGAAGAAGTGCAAACCTTTCTTCAGGCAATGCGACATGATGCGGCAAAGGATGTTTCATATGAGAAATGGTTTCGCGGGAGCAGAGAGGAAGGAATACCGTCCCACACAATTCATGCGGTCGGATTTTCTCTCGTCGACATGTACTTGAAAAAAACAAAACTGACGAGTGTTCGTGCTCTCGAAACACCGGCTACAACCATCTTTCCTGCCTCGTAGCTACTGAATAGATGCAAATCGCTCTTCAACAAATTTCCAGTTGACTGCCGCAAGGTATGCGTCAAGGTACTTTCCTTTATCCTTCGGGGCGTAGTCAATCATGTACGAGTGTTCCCACATATCAACGGCAAGGAATGCGGGAAGATTGACATTGCTTAGCTCGTGATCGGTGACCCAGAGAGTGTGTACCGTTGACCGGCTACTGTCATAGACGGCGATGATCCAGCCGATACCACGCATTGATGTGCCGACTGCCTTGATGTGATTAATAAATGATTCAAATGATCCGAACTGTTTCGATACGGCGGTATGAAAAGAAGATCCGTCAGTGCAATCTGACGAACCGTGCTCAAGGGCTCCGAAATACTGCTCATGATTTATCACCCCGCTGAGTTCAAATTGAATGCGGCGTCTGATGGCGGAGGTGACAAGAGGGTCGCCACCAGTCCCAAGTACTTCAAGTTGTTTGTAGTGTGCATTGAGATTGGTGACATACCCTTCATACAAGCCAAGATGTGTCGTGATGGTTTTCTCTGATATGCCGTCAATGGCAGGAACAGAGAATGTCTTTGGCTCGTATGTGTCCATGTTGAAGGATTATTTCCTTGAACCGAGCATCTTTCCGGCGAGAAACGCGTAGAGTAGTACGCTAAAGCCGTGAAGGTAGCTCCAAAGAACATCGCCAACAGCACCGAAGTTTCCGCTGAGAAGTTGGTAGATAGTACCAACAGCGATCAAAATGAGTGCTGAGAAGAAGAATGGGTCAACATTTTTCTCCGAAGGCTTATCGCTTGAACAGCTGCAATTGATGAGGTAGAAGATGGGGAAGGCAACAAACAGTACGTTAACAACGATCCAGAGGATTTCGTTCGGTACGAGTGCGATGCTCCAGTTCCATGTCACAAGAATTGCAGTAATGAATAATAGAATTCCTAATGTTTTATTTGAAATATACATATGACATATGTTTACCTACGTAAACACTTGCACTATACATAGAATATGTGACGTCGAGTGAGGTTTTTAACATCTTGCTAATCTTGGCAGGAGGGGTTGTCCCAAAGTGCTCTACTGTAGTATATACTTTGCATATGGTAAAAAAGTCTCCGCAAAAACAAAATGAGATTTCTCAGAAAGAAATTGAAGACTTTTTTGAGAAAATGGACCGAAGGGGGAATTTTATCCCAGCTCCAACCTCAGATCGTGATATTACTTCTGATTGGATAACCACCGATAACTCTTCAAAGGGAAGTGGCAGGCTTGTTACAGTATCAGCATGGCAGACTGGTCAGAAATCTTAGTCGAAATACAAAACAGTGGCGGTAATTTTGATACTGTTCGTAGGAAACACTTAAAGTTCTTACATAAAAACACCGGGAGAAATGTTATCGCTTATTACAGTGGCTGGCTGCAGAAGCAGGGTGCGTCGAATCTTGGAATCAATGATCTTGATAAAAACGCTTTCATGACGACCATTCGTGGACTTGATCGTAAGATTGGTCTTGATCTGTTATTACATACACCGGGTGGTGACATAGCGGCGACCGAGTCAATTATTGATTATCTGATAACAATGTTTGATGATATACGTGTAGTTGTTCCCCAGTTGGCGATGTCAGGCGGGACCATGATTGCGTGTGCAGCAAATGAAATACTAATGGGTAAGCACTCAAGTCTCGGACCGATTGACCCACAATTTATGACATCTTACGGGCATGTTGCCGCACACGGTGTTTTGGAAGAATTTGAACAGGCGTATAAAGAGATTAAATCTGATCAAAATAAAGTCTTTGTTTGGCAACCAATAATAGCAAAGTATACACCGACCCTTATTGGTGAGTGTAAAAAAGCTATGAATTGGGCAGAATCTATTGTTCGTGAAAGACTTTCTGATCGCATGCTCTCTGGTATTGAGGATAGAGAAGAGAGGGATAAAAAAGTTAGAGAAATAATAAAAGAAATCGGAGATCATTCAGTCAGTTTATCCCACACACGCCACCTTTCTCGCAAGAGGTGTGTCGAAATAGGGCTGACAATTGGTTTGTTAGAGGACAATCAAATACTTCAAGACGCAGTTCTTTCTGTTCACCACGCAATGATGCACACATTAGAGAACACCACCGCAGTAAAAATTGTAGAAAATCATAACGAACTTGCATATATACAAAAAGCGGTTATTGGGAACAGATGATGGATCAGTACTATATCCATAAAATTACACAGATATAACCACTTATCGTAAGAGGTGACACACACCAAGTATCAAAGCCTCCTCGGCAGGATTCGAACCTGCGACCTCCTCCTTAGAAGGGAGTTGCTCTATCCGACTGAGCTACGAGGAGTGTTAGCAGTATATTACACAACCCTACTATTCTGTTAAAAAAATAACCCGGACACCGTAAGGATGTCCGGGTTTGTGATTACAGAGACCAGTAGCCAAGTTCCTCAGCTACTGACAGTGCCACGACAGCGATCGCGAAGATCACCGTTTCAACCATTTGGGTCTTCTGACCCGTAACTGTGGCAGGGCAAAACAGGAATGTACGAATGTTCTTTCCTGCGTCGGCCCATTCGTCGTACGTGAGGGTCCACAGGAGGAACCGCCCGCACACGAAGAAAATAAGTAGTAAGGCAATTGAGTCCTTCATTTTGGAGTCTCCTTGAATAGGGTAATGATCAGTATGGTGTTATTATATAATAAAATATTAATTTTGTCCACTTTTCCACAATTGGTGGTGAAAAGGTGGGGGGCTGAAAAAGTGTTATATTAAGCATTACATTACCAAAGAATATAAGCATCTTGCATCGATCGGTACTGTGTTCACCACGGAACCAGCACGAATAGAGAATGCTATAGTAGCGGCTGTTTTTGATGATGCTTGCGGAAATCTTGTTCAAATTATAGAAAAAAGAATGGAGGATTTTGAATAAGAGGGAGAGGTAGGGGAGGTGTCTTATGCACCGGGTCAGACGTATGCCATGTCAGCAATTGTTATCGCTCTCCTCACGATCATGGCAGTAAGTAACTTGATGGAAATCATGGAAAATTGTATGATGTTTTGAGTATGTTCATTCCTGTCTACCACACTTAACCTGACGAAGGAGGTGCCTCATGTCATTTTGGGGTTCCGTCATTTATTACACCTTTATAGTTATTGGAGGTGGTGTTACTATCCTCGTAGCTATTGATATCGTGAAGGGAGATCCTCACAAACCTTTTTTCCGCCAGCCCTATCTTCGTTTTTGGGATTGGGGTGGGGCAAAAACCGAAGAAGAGGGGTAATCTCAATCGATGACCACCTTTAAAAACAGGGAGGAATAAGGAAGTGGATCTGCTAGATTTGCCATATGCACCCATGCCACTGTATGTTACTTTGGCAATTGCTGTTGCTTTTTTCTCAATTTTGGCATCAAGTAATGGGCCGATAGAAGAGAAAATGGCAAAAACTTTCCGCCGTGCACTGCTGTTTGTGTGGCTTCCTCTTATGGCGCATCAGTTTGTCTTGGCGGTTACTCTTGTTGAGGAAATTGACAGAACTATCGATATCATAACATCCTCTACCTATGAGGATAATCCCACAGAGCAAGAGAAAGTCCTCTCTAAGATTTTCCTTGTCAGTATGATATCCCCGTTCCTTCATGTGGTTGCCCTGTGGATCTTTCCTCGATTGATAACCAGGGTTATATCTACAGCAACCAGTTCAGACAAGAACTAGGCGTGACTCCCCTTGGTAATATATTTCCAAGGGGAGTTTTTTCTTGAGGTGAGGGTGGTGAACAAATGTATAACTACGTTGTTTTGTAAGGTGGTCTCAAGTGATTGCATCTGAACTCAAACGACAATTTGAAGACCTTTCCCACGCTCGACCCACATGACAACTCAAAACAACATAATCCGCCCCGAGACCCCAGTAAACCCTCTGCAGTTTCAATCACCGCCTGCAGATTCTTTTTCAATTCCTCCTCCGCCTGAACCCGCGTGCTCGTCGTTGGCTCGTACGGGGGAAAGGAAAAGAATCTTTTGGCGGTGAAGGGTGTGAAGCAAAACAGAAGTACAGTACTTATTTTGATGTCTATCCAAATTGCAGATTTGTTGTCGGTTCTCACACACGAGCATGTTGCTCTTTGAATGCAAACTTTTTTAACATCATTAGGATTTGGAAATAACACACCGCTGAGAAAATCCTTATTAGCAAGTATATTGTTTCAATTGAAAATGAAATTAGAGTGCTGTCTTGGAATTGCTTCGGTGTTGGTACTGGATCAGCGACAATAGACCATGGAAGCATTAATCCGAACAGATCTCCTGATGGAAAGTATTCTGAGCAGTGAAAAGAAATAGTAAGCAGCATGGTCCAAATGAAGGCTATCCAGAGGATTGGGAGAAATATGCTTGTTTGGTGGTCAGATAAATGGTATCGACTCCACAAAATAACCTTATCGCTGTATGAGGTTGATTTTATCTTTTTGTACTTTTCCAGCATATTCCTGTGAAGCGTTTCCGCTAGTTGTAATCGCCCTTCTTTTTTAAAATATCGATACAGGTATTCACAGACTTCGTAGTCTGTATCCAGGTTGTGCGAGAATGAGATGTTTCCTTGTATGTTAATGTTGTTAATATTTTTTATTATGTTTTCCCATGCCTTTATTTGACTCCTCCCTCTCAGTTTTCCTGTCCCTTCTTGTATAAAGGATTCCTGTTTTATCTCTACGTTCTTCAGTAGAACACTAAAATTTATCACTGTTTCGCCCCCAACAAGATCACTAAACGTAAGGGAGTCTATTACCATGTTTTCAAGACACATTACCATCTCTTCGTCGTTTTGTCGGGCATCTGAATAGATTGACAAAGATGCAATCTCTATCTTTCTCTTTGGCTTCAAAGAAAAATCTACCCTCGACACATATTTGAACCGAACCTTTTTTCTTGAGGGAATGACTCAGGTTGTATCTCAACGTCTATTCCTCCTTGAACCTTTTGCTCGATAGTAATTTCTCTTATCCCTTCTTCTTGGAAAATGTCTAACAAGTTGTTTTCTCTTTCAACGGCATGACGGTGCCCTGTTGGGGTGATGTAGTCCTCTGTATCAATGGTAGCAATGTCTTGTTTGTCCATCTGTTTATCTATTTCCTGCCACATATCTTCCATGCCCTTTCTGTCAAATAAAGGTATTGGCTTCATTTCTTTATCATACAAGGCATGACTTTTCTGTGTAAAGGGATATCACCACTCCGTTGAGTATTTGTCTATAGTATTTATTTGGTGAAGAAGTCACCAGTTGGCCACCACTTTTCCCTGTGAAGAGTCTCGTATCGCAAAACGACCTTTATACTTATATGTGTATGGCAGTCACAGGGGGGTAACATTTTGTAGTTATGGCAAACGAGACCCTTATAAACGCAAAACGGGTAAAAAATGATGAGTTTTATACCCAATATGGTGATATTCAGAAAGAGGTTGAAGCATATCTGGAGTACAACCCTGATGTATTTCGTAACAAGATCGTGTACTGTAACTGCGATGATCCATATGAGAGTAACTTCTTTAAGTATTTCGCCTTAAACTTCAACAGGCTCGGACTAAAGAAAATTATCACCACTTGTTACGTGAGTTCTCCTATTGCTGGGGAACAATTACCGTTGAAACAAATTGAAGGATTAAAGCCGGAAAATAGAAAACCGTTCAAACTTAAAATAAGTGAGGTCAAAGATGTAAATAAGGACGGTGCGGTTAATTTGGTAGATGTAGGGTGGCTGTTAAAGAATGATGCTAATACCTCTGAACTCCTTAAGGGTGACGGTGACTTTAGAAGCAATGAGTGCATTGAATTATTAGAACAGTCGGACGTGATAGTCACCAACCCGCCATTTAGTTTATTTAGTGAATATATAAAACAACTTGTTGAGCACGGCAAGAAGTTTTTGATCATTGGCAACATGAACGCAATTACCTATAAAGAAGTATTTCCGCTAATTAAAGAAAATAAAATGTGGCTTGGTACAGATAGCGGTCAAAAAATCTATCAAGTACCTGATTCTTATGAACAAGAAAACGTGTTTGTTGGTGAAGACGGTAAGAGATATACTAAAATGGGGAACACTGGATGGTTTACTAATCTTGACCATGGACGCCGTCATCAGCCGTTACCACTTATGACTGAGGCTGATGTTATAAAGTTTGCAACCCAAAAGCCTTTTATAGAATATGATAATTACAATGCGATAGAAGTATGCCCAGTAAAAAATATCCCTAGTGATTACAAGGGTGTGATGGGAGTGCCAGTTTCCTTTCTTGATAAATATAATCCTGAACAGTTTGAAATTTTAGGAACAAGTGATAATGGTCTTGTTGATGATAAATTCAAAAGAACACCAGGTTTAACAAAAAGATTTGTTAATGATTATTATAAATCTGGCGGCACGGGGTCATACAAGGAAGGCAATCCGACAGCCGGTTACTACGAAGATGGCATTGCAAAGATGGCGTACAAAAGAATTTTTATCAGACACAAGAAAAAATAACATGGAAACAATATTGAAAACTAATATCACTATTGAAGATGTTTGCGAAGGGTTTGTTTACAACGAGCTTGAAGAAAAAGGGCTATTTGGTCTTGATGGCAAACTAACGATTCAACCGGAATATCAACGTAACTATATTTACGCTTTCATTGATGATGGTAAAAAAGAAATTGCTGTTATTGATTCAATCCTAAAAGGTTACCCGATAGGGTTGATTTACTTTAACAAGATTTCTGAGAATGAATTTGAGGTACTGGATGGGCAGCAGAGAATTACCAGTCTTGGTCGATTTATAACTGATAAGTTTGCCGTAAAAGACGAAAACGGAATGGAACAGTATTTCACCAGCATGACAGAAGAAAAGCAGAATAAAATCTTAAAGACACCTTTGACCATTTATGAGTGTGAAGGCGAGGAGGGTGAGGTAAAGGAATGGTTCAAAACTATAAACATCGCCGGTGTGCCACTAAATGAACAAGAGTTGCTAAATGCAATTTATTCTGGACCGTTTGTTACAAGATGCAAGGAGGAGTTCAGTAACAGCCAAAATGCCAACGTCAAAAAATGGAGTGCGTATATAAGGGGCGAAGTGGGACGGCAAGCATTCTTAGAAAAAGCCTTAGAGTGGGTGAGTAAAGGAAATATTGACAACTACATGAGTAGTCACCGCTATGACGAAAATATTGATGAATTAAAAAATTATTTTAACAGTGTGATTGATTGGGTATCAAGTGTATTCAGTGATGTAGAGGATGAGATGCGTGGATTAGAGTGGGGTCGGCTGTATGAAGAGTATCATGATAAGTCCTATAATCCTGATAAAGTATCAAAGGAGGTTCAAAAATTATATGCTGATCCCCGCATTGAAAGTCGCAAGGGTATTTTTGAGTATATTCTTGGCGGATCAGCGGATACAAGGTTACTTAATATTCGTGTGTTTGATGATGCAACCAAGAAATCAATTTATAAAAAACAAACAGAGAATGCAAAGACGGAGGATGAATCAAATTGTCCACACTGCGCTATCGGACATGAGGCTAATAAAAGAAAAATTTGGAATTTTTCTGACATGGAAGCAGATCATGTATCGGCGTGGGCTAAGGGTGGGCCAACATCAATTGGTAACTGTCAGATGCTCTGTAAAACACACAATCGGGCAAAGGGTAATCGGTGAGATAGATAGTTTCAAGATTAATTCTGTGGACAATCTGAAGGTTTCACTCCTCCGTTTTGTAACTCTCCGGTACGATCAGTTCCTCTAACTCCTCTCTCACAGTATGTGGCAAGCAAATATAATTCGTTTCAGCCCACACATTCTTCCCAAAATGTTCGTACCTTCCCCCACACTCACCGACGTCAGAACTCTTGTCGAACAAACTACACGAGGTACAGCTGTCTACGTCACACACACCATCAGGGTTGTGATCTTCGCACACCTCTACAATCTCCTATATCTCCTTCACTGGCTCCGCTTGCTCCTTGTTGTACTTTTGAGTTCCAACGCAATCGCTTGAGACCACACACGAGCGATAGCGAGTGTGTCCCTCTTGTACTATCTGGTGGACCCGACAGGGCTCGAACCTGCGACCTCCGGAGTGCAAAACCGGTGCTCTAAGCCAACTGAGCTACGGGCCCAACGGAAACAGTATATCAAGTCAAAAAGGGAAAAGGAACATGGTATACTAAAACGCAAGAAAGTATGGGAGTTAAAAGTTTTCTTGTCCGAAAGGCTATTGAACGCCAGATGAAGCAGGTTCCTGCACAGCAGCGGGAAGTGTTCATGCAGATGTTTGAGGAAAACCCTGAATTGTTCGAAAAAATAGCCAAGGAGGTGCAGGAGAAGAAAAAGGGAGGGCAGGATGAAATGCTGGCGACCATGTCTGTTATGAAGAAGTACCAGTCAGAAATGCAGGCTCTTGTTCAGAAAATACAGCGTTGAGTATGGAGGTAACTGTAACACTCCTCACCACCGTCATTGAGCACATTATCGTCAGCGTGTTGCTCGGGTCTTCCACCGTTGCGGTGCTCCTCTACGCCGTGAATCTTCGGTACAAGAGGCGGTGGGACGAAGGTGCAAGTGCGGTTACCAAGCTCTTCTACACCGTTATCCGTCTCTTTCACATCTTTGCCATCATCTTTGTCGCCCTCTCACTCCTTATCTCCGGTGTCTTAGACGGTGTTATGGAAGCGAATGTTGAGTACGGTATCAAGGCACTCATTCTCGCAATCAATGCGGTGGTGGCGTACGGCATGCACAAGAAACAATTTCCCGTTGTCTATGCGGCACCGGTCACGGTTGCAGGTTGGTACTTCTTTGCCGGGTACCATATCTACGCATCGTACATACCGCCGGTTACCGTTGTTGAGCCGATACTTTGGTACGTTGCGACCGTTGCACTGATGCAGGCGGTCTTTGTGATGCTCCGGTCCTCGGTGCGACCGCTTCCGGAATAACCTATGGAAAAACAGACGAAAAAAATTGTTATCCTCGTTGCAAATCCGGTAAAAACATCGTTTTCCTATGCGTGCGGTGATGCATACGAAGAATCTGCCCGTGCGTCCGGTGCTGCGGTCCGTCGATTTAATATTGATGAGATGGATTTTGATCCCGCACTGCACCAAGGCTACGATGTGATTCAAGAATTAGAGCCGGACCTCGTTGCATTTCAAGAAGCGGTTACCTGGGCAGACCATCTTGTTTTCATATACCCGAACTGGTGGAACACAATGCCGGCAAAGATGAAAGGTGTGTTTGACCGATCGTTTCTCCCCGGGTTTGCGTTCAAATTCGTCAATAATCGATTTACCCCGCTCTTGAAGGGGAAGAGTGCACGGGTAATTAATGTTGTCGGATCGACCCATCCGCTCGTCCTTCGGCTTCTCATCGGTTCATACACGAACGAGCTCTCTCACGGTGTCCTTCGGATCTGCGGTGTGCGGCCGGTTCGGACACAGTGTTTTGGTCCGTCCCGTTCATCAACAGAGAAGATGCGGAAGCGATGGTTGCAGAAAGTGCGGGCAATTGCGGCTCGTGAGGTACGGTAACAGAAGGTGATGAGTATCGGGATTGGTATTGTCGGACTGCCGAATGTTGGGAAGAGCACGTTATTCAATGCACTGACAAAAAAAGCGGTACCGTCAGAAAACTTTCCGTTCTGCACCATTGATCCGTCAGTCGGTGTGGTTCCGGTGCCGGACGATCGGCTGTTCGCCCTTGCAACGATGAGCAGGTCAAAGCAAACAATTCCGGCAACGGTTGAGTTTGTCGACATCGCCGGTTTAGTGAAGGGAGCGTCAAAAGGTGAAGGACTCGGAAATGAGTTCCTTGAGCACATTCGTGGTGTTGACGCGATCATGCATCTCGTTCGTTGTTTCAAAGATGATAATGTTGTGCATGTTGACGGCGATGTTGATCCGATTCGTGACATTGATGTTATTGAGACCGAGCTCCTGCTCGCAGATTTAAAAACAGCGGAAGCACACCATGAGCGGGCAGTGCAGGAAGCGAAGAAACAGGATCCGGAGGCAAAGGATCGGGTCGTGCTTCTCGATCGTGTTGTGCAACAGATTAAAGAGGGAGTGCCGCTTTCACTGCAAACATTTCGGCACGAAGAGGAAGACCTCCTTCGATCATGCACCTTTCTTACCAACAAGCCGGTACTCTATGCGTGTAATATCGGGGACAACTACGACAAGGAGTCGGTTGCATCGGTCCAGGCGTATGCGGCAGAAAAAAAGCGTGTTGCCATTGCTGTATCAGTCCTCGCCGAACAGGAACTTGCTCACGTTTCAATTGAAGAGTCTGACACGTTGCGGGGCGAGCTGTCGGTAGAAGGGGACGGTCTCACTGCTGTTATTAAGGCGGCATACCAAACACTCGGTCTCATATCTTTCTTTACCACCGGCGAAAAAGAGACACGGGCATGGACGATTCCGAAAGACTCATATGCACCGCGTGCAGGGAGAGCCATCCATTCGGACTTTGAAACAAATTTTATCCGTGCCGAAGTTGTCTCGTATGATGACCTGTCCCGCACCGGTTCCTACGCGAAGGCTCGTGAAGAGGGAGTACTTCGTGTTGAAGGGAAAACCTACGTTGTGCAGGACGGCGATGTCATCACGTTTCGAGTGGGGTAGTGATATACTGGCGATATGTATGATCACAAGGATATTGAGCGTCGGTGGTCATTGCAGTGGGAGAAAGACAATACCTATCGGACTGAGGACCAGACAGACGGGAGCAAGTGTTACGTCCTTGCTATGTTTCCGTATCCGTCAGGGTCCGGTTTGCATATCGGTCATGCACGCACCTATGTTGGTGCCGATATTTACGCACGCATGAAGCGTATGCAGGGATTTCACACCCTGCACCCGATGGGATGGGACGCGTTTGGACTGCCGGCGGAAGGGTATGCACTGAAGAACAAGAAACATCCGAAAGAGACGACAGAAGAAAACATTGCCGTGTTCAAAGAACAGTGCATGCGACTCGGACTCTCCTACGACTGGGATAGGGAAATTGCCACAACAGACCCTGCGTACTACAAATGGACACAGTGGATATTTCTCCGCCTGTTTGAAAAAAGGCTCGCCTATGAGTCACATGAGCCGGTTAATTGGTGCCCGTCGTGTAAGACGGGGTTGGCGAACGAAGATCTTGAAGGTGGTCGATGTGAACGGTGCGGATCAGCGATTGAGAAAAAGCCGATTCGGCAATGGATGTTAAAAATTACTGACTATGCGGATCGTCTCCTTGACGGTTTGGAAACGCTGGACGGGTGGTCAGAGTACGCGAAGGAAGTGCAAAGAAACTGGATCGGTCGCAGTGAAGGATACCGCATCCCGTTTGCCGTGCCGTCGTGTGACTACACCATCTCTGTCTTTACCACCAGACCGGAAACACTGTTCGGTTGTTCCTTTGTCGCAATTTCGCCGGAAAGCGATCACCTGCAAGCACTTCTTAAGGATGCAGAGAACAAGGATGCGGTAGCGGCGTACTGTAAGCAGTCAGAGGTGTTGAAGGTGCACGAGCGGGAGAAAGAGATAACCGGTGTCAGGTTAGAAGGAATTGTTGCAAAACATCCGATAACGAATAGTGAGGTGCCGATATTTATCGCCGATTACGTGTTGGCAGGACACGGGACAGGGGCTATTTTTGGCTGCCCTGCGCATGATGATCGAGACTTCGCCTTCGCCTCACTGCAAAAATTACCTGTTGTTCAGGTCATCGAAGGTGACGACGACCTTCCGATTGTCGATGTGGCAGATGATGCCCGCCTCATGCACTCTGGATCATATGATGGTGTGCTGTTCGAAGAAGCAAAGGACGGTATTGCGGCTGATGCCGGCGGTGAGCGTATGGTGACCTATCGACTGCAGGATTGGGTTTTTGCGAGGCAGCGATACTGGGGTGAGCCGATACCGCTTATCCACTGCAGCGTGTGTGGTGTGGTGCCGGTGCCGGACGAAGATTTGCCCGTTCTCTTGCCTGAGGTTGCCTCGTATGAGCCGTCCGGTACAGGAGAATCTCCGCTTGCTGCTATTGATTCGTGGGTGAACACAACCTGCCCGGTCTGTGGCGGACCGGGGAAGCGGGAAACGAACACGATGCCGCAGTGGGCTGGGTCATCGTGGTATCATCTTCGGTACATTGACCCGCATAACGATCACGCACTTGTTGATAAAGAGAAGGAGCGCTATTGGATGCCGGTTGACCGGTATATCGGCGGGATGGAGCATGCAACCCGTCACCTTATCTACGCACGGTTCTGGCAAAAGGTACTGTATGACCTCGGTGTTGTGGGCACGGATGAGCCGTATAGCGTGCTGCGAACGGTCGGTATTGTTCAGGCTGAAGGCGGCGGAAAGATGAGTAAGCGTGCAGGTAACGTCGTTGATCCGGTCAAGATTGCTGACACCGTCGGCTCTGATGCCCTCCGCCTCTACCTTATGCAAATGGCACCGTTCAACCAGACGGTCGCATGGGATGGCAATCAGATTGCCGGTGCACGTCGGTTTCTTGAACGGGTGTACGCAATGAAGGATCGTCTTTCAGACGACCCGGTGCAAGGCAGTCTGCTGAAAGTGCAACACCAGACAGCAATCGCTGTTACCGAATCCATTGAGTCCGGGAAGTACAACACAGGGGTGTCGGCACTTATGGTTTTTTCAAATGCTCTGCAAAAACAGATTCCGCAGGAGGCATACTGTGTGTTGCTCCGACTTCTCGCTCCGTTTGCCCCATTTCTCACAGAAGAAGTGTGGTCATTTCTTGGCAAGAAAGGATCCATACACACCGAATCGTTTCCTGTCGGCGATCAAGATATTGCAAAGCAAGGTGAGGTGGAAGTTGCAGTGCAGGTGCAGGGGAAAGTTCGCGGTGTTGTGTCGGTACCTCGTGATGCCTCACAGGAAGCAGTGGTTGCGTTAATTGCAAAGCATGATGCTCTGTCAGAACGAGTTTCCGGACGCACGGTTCGTGTATTTGTTCCGAACAAGATCATCAGTTACGTGTGATCGTGGCATTTTCCACGAACATCGTTCGTACTGACGAAAGAATAGTATTATGAAAAGTAATGAACACAGGTCATTCAGGATTTACCCTCATTGAACTCCTCATCGTTATTGCCATTATCGGTATTATTGCCGGTACGGTTCTTGTGCAGCTCGGTGGCGAAACTGACAAGGCTGCAGATGCAAGTATTAAACTCAGCGTCGCTTCACTGCGGGCACCTGCAGTGTCAAAGATGCTTGAAGGATCACTTTCAGGAAGTGCGTTGTGCAACCACCTGCATGGAAAAATCCGCGGCGGAAGTGACTATCTCAAAAAATGGAACGGTTCAGCTACGTGTGGGGGTAACGAGTATGATTCGGACAATGATAATAAGCTTTGCTGTGCATCAAGCGGGGCGGAGTGGGTCGTGTGGGGAGTGTTGAGTACGTATAATAACGTAAGTGCGAACGCAACAACCGGTGACATTTTCTGTACTGATGATGACGGCTATCTCGGTCGTGTTGACTTTACCTCCGCGCCAAGTGCGACCGGCGGCGGCGGTACCGGGTTTTCTCTCACCGGGTCAAATTACAAGTGCGATAACTAGGGCGTGCCATACTGATGGTATATGCCCTCATTAATTCGCGGGTTTTCCCTTGTTGAGATGGTTATCACCATCGCAATTGTTGCCGTTCTTGCATCAGCCTCGGTGCTCAGCCACCGGGCATTTACCAGTCAGTCGGCACTCCATCTTCGGGCGGCTGAGGTGCTTGAGTACGTGCAGCTCGCACAGGATTTTTCTCAGTCTTCCGAAGTTCTTTCATCAGACAGCATTTTGCCGACAAGAGGTTTTCAGGTAGTTCGCATCCGTGTGCGAGACGGTCTGTTCCGCTCTATCCGTCTTGAAAAGGTGCCGGGAGCATTTGCCGGGTTTGCGAGTGACACTGCAGATGCGTCAAACAACTTTGACTTTGCAAGGAAGCGACCGGTCCCCGGCAACGTGGAGACACTGTCTCCGGTGAATGAGCGGTTCCTCACTGATGTCTGCTTCATTGACGTTACCACCACCCCTCGATACACGAGGAAAAAAATCGGTCTTTCCGGGCAGGGAGGTGATGACACAAGCTGTACCACCGCAATCCTCTGTTCTGAGCCTGACCCGACCAGTGCAGGGTACCGCACCTCTGTCGTTGCAAAGAATAATTTTGATATTCTTTTGACTATTGAGCAGCCGACACGTGAGGTGTCGGCAAATGTGGTCGGTGTCGCTGCCGACGGAACACATCGCTATCAATACACCGAGCCGAACGGACCGAGTTCATTGACATCAAGTACCTACGAAGGAGTTCGTATTGTCTTCATTAACCCTGAGGGGAATAAAAAAAGTGTTGATGTGTACAAAACAGGACTCGTCAGCATGCAGGCAGATGACAGCGGTAGCGGTTGTAGGTAGTGGTACAGTAAAGTTATGCGACAAACTGGCGGGTTTACCCTCATTGAACTAATGGTGGCGGTGTCGCTTGTCAGTGTTGTCATCATCTCACTCCTTACCATATTTACCTCGTTTATCCAGCAGCAGATTTTTTCACAAAGTGAGCGGAATGCGTTAAACTCAATTCGGTTTCTCATCGCTGATATGTCGCGGGACATATCATTCGGTACGGATTATGCGTGCGGCGGAAAGACCGGGAATACGTGTGTATGTATTACACTCACCGACCAGCTGAATCGTCGGGTGAAGATACGGTATAACGGTGTGGAGAATCGGGTTGAGAAGTCAGTGCAGGTGGTTGACGCAAATCCAAGCAGGTGTCTGAGCGGTGACCCATGGACACCGCTCACCGACACGGCAGTTGATATTGCCGGTCTTTCGTTTGTCATAAACAGCAGTGCTGATCCGTCGCATGTTAAGATGACGGTCCGTGCGTCGTACACCGTAGACGGCAAAAAGAAAAGTATTGAGTTTCCGACACAGGTGACCCGTCGCGTCTTTCGGCCTGATGAGGGCGTGCTCTCACTGCTTCGCGTCGGATCCGGTGATGACCAGGGAGGAGCGTCACTCTCCTATTTTATCTACAATGATTCCGGTAACTGTGTGGATGATTCGGGTGCGACGGTGCGTGCAAAGCAGTGTCAGAACACCGCCAATCCGATTGCCGCTGAGATCACAAACCAAGGTCTCTACATACTCGCTGAAAATGGTCTGCTGTATCATCTTCCGATTTCGACAGTGAGAACAATTTTTTCCGCAACAGCGGCTTCAGGGTCAATAACAGAGAAGTTGGTGCCGATATCAACAATACAGAGCTCTGTCACCCGTGTTGTCGGCAAAAAAAATAGCGACACCTGTCGCGGTTGTCTCAATGATCCCGTGAACATTGAGACAATATATCCGGCCGGATCCCGTCTCTATGCAGTTGATCGGGACGGCAGTTTATACAAAGTGGACGGCACCAGTGCCGAAGTTATCCTGAATAGCAACAGTGGTGATAATCAGATTCATCAGTTTGACAGTAACAATGGTGACGGATCTGTTTTTGCTTTATACACGCAGGGGGGCTCAAAGAAGTTGCGGATTTTTAACACAGAAGACATCGGTGCGTCAGATCTGTCAGGGTCCTGTTCAGCCTTTGCTCCCCGTCGGAATGATCGATGCAGGCAGATTATTCCCGCTTCAGGCACATACAGACACGGACTGTCAGGACTTAATAACTTATCGCTGTCACAGATCAGTCGCATACAGCTCAGTGCCGACTACACGCTTATCTGGTACCAGACGGGTAGTGCGATGCGACTATTTGTCATAGGGGACAGGGTGTCGTGGGAGTATGAGTTTACCGGTGCAGAGCGGTCAACACAGAGCATAGCGAGAGATATAGTAAAAGGGTTGGCTGAGGCGCGGCCGCAAGGAACAGCGGGTTTGAGTAAGCAGTTCATCTATTTCCCCTGCAAGGACGGTAAAAAGTTTTGTTCAGTGTTCAAATATCCAATCGTACCGCGGGCTCTGACGTTTGCAATTGAAAAGACAGTTACCAAAAAAGGCGGCGGGGTGAACAATGAAGACAGTTTAATTCGCTTCTCATACCTTGTGGGAGAAAAGGGAAGGTATGCCTACGACATAAACGCAATCGGACTTTCTGACCGGGGGCGGATGGTTTTTTTCGCACTGACCAGGGGCGGAGCAAACAGACCTGTTGCAACGGTGTATGAAAAAAATAAGCGGCTCCTCTGCGGCACAACGGTGCGGGATGTCGGCAGCGTGAAGCAGCAGGCACAACTCTTCTTCCTGTCGAAACAGCCGCCGTCTATCAATAATCTTGACAAGGCTCTTGTGCTGCTGGGGAGGTCAATCAATCAGAGCAGCGGGTCAATATCGGAAGTGTACCTGCTGACAGAGTCAGGTAGCAATCGTGCGGGGTATGCGTACGGCACAACAGGAACACTCTGCGGCAGTGATCATGTTGAACGATACAGAATACCCGCGAGCGGGTTATCCTACGACATCCTTCGTCTCACCGGATTGCAGCTTGTCGATAAGGCACCGACTCCGTAGAAGGTATGATCACACTTGTTGCCACACTTTCGCCGCTCTCTGCAGTTGTCCTCGCCGCATTCCTCTTTATACTCGGTACCGTTTTCGGCAGTTATATGGATGTCGTGCGAAGTCGTCAGTCGTGGCGTCATTCTCTGACCGGGCGGTCACAGTGTCTTTCCTGCTCGAAAACACTTTCATGGCAGCAACTTATCCCTGTATTTTCCTATCTCACCAGTCAGGGACGGTGTGCGTTCTGTTCAGAACAGATACCGCGGGCACATCTTTTTGCGGAGATTGCAACCGGGATTCTGTTCGCTCTCGCAGTGTTTGGCACCGCCTCACCCTGGGTCATGGGTGCGGTTCTGCTCTCTGCGATATTCGTCATCCCGATTATTACCGCTGATATTGAGGCAATGGAGGTGCCGGAACACCTCTCCGTGCCGTTTTCATTCATCACCCTCGGTTTCGCCGCCATCTTGTCACTGCATATTGGCAGCGGTGCACCGATACTCAGCGGTCTTGTGTTTGCTGCACCGTTTGCACTGCTGTGGTGGGGTTCCGGCGGTCGTGCGATGGGGCTCGGTGATGCTAAGGTGGCGATCTCTCTCGGATTTCTCCTTGCCGATCCGATACTGGCAATATCAGCATTCTTCCTCTCGTTCTGGATCGGAACTCTTGGCATTGCTGCTGTTGCCCTGCAACGAGTGCTTCGCGGACAGCCGCACGGGATATCACGAGGACTGCACGTCCCGTTTGTTCCCTCTATCGCCATTGCCTTTTTCTTCACCCTCGTTACTGATTTCTCTCTTTTCTCCGGTCTTAGCGGTATCCTCTAGGTGGTTTCAACAGCCCTTTGTGGTACACTGCACCTATTGCAGCGGTAGCTCAGCTTGGTTAGAGCGCCTGCCTGTCACGCAGGAGGTCGCGGGTTCAAGTCCCGTTCGCTGCGCTTTGTGAGGTGAGGTCGACGGTCGCCTCAAGCGTGCCGTATGAGTAGGGGGCAAGTGCGTAGGGCGGGAAGGTGACGGTGAGGACGCCGCGGTCGGTGATGTGCCAGTGTTGTGCCTGATCGATTGATGAGAACGGGGTGAGGAACGGTATGTCACCTGATACTGTCAGATCTTCAGTCACCATACGAATGAAGTCATCTTCAGATATGGCATGGCTGCTGAGCAGGTCAGTGAGGGTGACCGGATCGTTTCGTGTCGTGACGGTTTGCGTGTAGTAGTCGATGTTGCCGTGTGCACCGCCGGTCTCTTCATAGAATTGTACCCGGACACTGCGGGTTCGTTTGTGGGTGTGGTATTCGGCGTGTGCTGAGAAACGGAAGGGAAGCAGGGCAGATCCTTGTGATTCAGGGTCAGCGGCAAACAGCTGTGCACTTGCACATACCAGATTCGCAGCGGTTTGCATTTTTTCCCGTACCACGGTGCGGAGGTATCGGTTTTCAATGGACGCAACACCGCCTGTCTCCAAAAGCAGGAGATTGCTGTCGCACGCTGTGGTGATAGGATCAAGCGGTTGGGTGTCTTGCGGAGTGAAGGAGACAGAGAGGTATGAAAAAATAATGGTAAGTGCTATTGCCGTGAAGACGATAAGGTTTTGTATGTAGTACCGCATGCATCGTTACCATATGGGAAACCGTGTAAAAAGGCAACAATGTTGCCGCTACCGTTTTCGTAAAATACGGCGTCGATAGAAGGTGGCAATGAATATATTCGGGGTAAACATATTTGCTGCAAGTGCGGCAAGAAAAACAACTGCAAAGAAGAAGATCGGAAGGATGAGTTCACCTGCGGAAAGGAGTGATTCGGGACTGTTTTTAATGAGAAGAATCCCAATGACCGGTACCATAATCATGAAGTGGATGCCCGTGTATACCGCCATGAGAAGATAGGTCTTTCCGACAGCAAGGAAGTATTCGGCTGCGTGATTATAGGCGTGTCGAAAGATTCCCCATTCAAAATAAGCCCCTGCCCGTTCGTGGTAGAGGAAGTGAATCCCGAGGAACGGGGCAGCAACGTATCCGAAGAGGTAGACAAGGAAGACGGCAGGGGTCGCGGCGAGAGAGAGGGCGACAAGACCGTAGATAATGGTGAAGGGGAGTGACTTGATCAGTATAAAGAATCCGGTACCAATATGGTCAACTGCCTTGGCTTCAGGCAGCTCTTTAACCTTTCCCTCGCAGAATGATTGGACAATACGGGTCACATATCCGATGAGAAAGAGCCATCCAACAATAGGGATAAAGAGCCAGAGTATGTTTAAAAGACCCTGTTTTCGTCGGTATGGGTAGACAATAGCATTCCAGAAATCCGATTGCCGATACCGAGTATTCATGGTGTTTATAGTATCAGGAGAGGGTGGGGAAGTAATGAAAAAATAGTGGAAAACTCAAAAAAGCCAATATTTGACATATTTTAGTATTTTATGTATAAAGTGTCTATGAACGGCTCATAGAGCAAAAAACCCTTAAAATTGGAGTGTCAGGCAGAAGACAGCATCCTGAAAAACGGAAAAAACCCTTAAAAAATAAGAATAAAATTGACTTTTTTACAAGTTACCTGTATTATCTATGGCAGTATTGTTTCTTTTACACACTACTCCCTTCCCATCCAAACCCGTACAAGATACCCTTCTCATACGTATTGAAAGGAGCATGAAATGAAAAGAATCATTGTGGTGGCTATGACAATGTTCATGGTCACCTCGTCATTTGCTGGCGGTGGCGGTGGCATTGCTCCCGCAACCGACGCAGATCGCCAGAGTGGTCTCAGCCGCGGCATCGGATTTGTCATTGAGGGTCACGAAAGCCTCAAGAAGACCGTCGATTCCGCCATGAAGGAGTTTGGGTCCTCGCAGTTGACCGTGAAAAGGTCTCTGATCGAGAACTCAGCCCTCCTTCAAGCCATCTCAGGCGAGGTGAGCGATATCCTTTTTCTCGGTATCATCGATGCTCTTCTCGCACTTCTCCTTATCATCTTCGTCCTTGTAGCAAGGAAGAATACGAAGAAGGAGAATAAGAGGCTGGAGGCACTCGTGTCGACCTGGGAGCATAGGCCGCCAGGAACGCAGACTGCCCCGGCAGCAGACACAGGTTCTCCGGAGCCTGATCTCGCCCCGGCACCGGATGTTCCCGCTGCGGATCCGACAGCTGCACCAACCGCTGCCGATGCGCCACCTGCCCCTGCTCAGCCTCAGCAGCCCACAGGAGTGAGTGATATTGTTCTGGGTCTGTTTTCCACCACGATCCGTGAGGCGAATATGGCGAAGCGGCAGATGCGAGACGCACAGCAGAAATGTCTGAATGTCGCTGACGACCTCGAAGAGGTGCATAAGGTCAGTGGTCTCATCTCCACGATGATGCGGTCCGATAACGATGATCCTGTTGACCTGTCTGGGTACAAGATCGTCAAGAAGGCAGAGCAACAACAAGAAGAACCGACAACAACATAGGGAGTAGTACTCAGTACCCGTCAAGAGAAATCTTGGCGGGTACTTTTTTTGCAAAAACTCGTGGTACTCTGATGAAAGTGCCCTGCAAAATTTTATCAACACTTGGTCCGACGTCGGATACGAAAGAAGATATTCGAACCCTTTTGCGTGTTGGTGCAAATGCATTTCGCCTCAATTTTAGCCACGGATCACACGAAGATCACCTTGCACGGATTCAAACGATTCGCGAACTTGAACAGGAAACCGGTACGTTAATTAGTGTTGTTGCTGATATGCAAGGGGCGAAATTTCGCGTCGGAACCTTTGCTGACGGACCGGTTACCGTTGAAAAAGGGGATACCTTTTCGTTTTTTCAGAAAGAGGTAGCGGGAGATCAAAAAAAGGTCTCACTCCCGCACCCGGAGATTTTTTCATCCATACAAAAAGGGGACGTGCTTGCTGTTGATGACGGATTACTTCGGTTTTCTGTTACTAAGGTGGGCAGTGACAAATTGGTGACCAAGGTGCTCGTCGGCGGCACATTGCAGGATCGGAAAGGGGTGAATGTGCCTGGTGTACTGCTGCCAATTGACGAGATTATACCGAAAGATCGTCGTGACATTGCGTTCGCGTGCGAGGCGGGGGTTGATTGGATAGCACTTTCTTTTGTCCAGACACCTGATGATGTTATGCGAGCCCGTGATGTTATCAAAGACTGTGCCCGGGTGATCGCAAAGATAGAGACACCGTCGGCTATTGAGAGCATTGATGCCATCATTGACGCGTCCGACGCCATTATGATAGCGAGAGGTGATTTAGGAGTTGAGGTGCCGGCTGAAGAGGTGCCGTACCTGCAAAAGACGCTCATTGCAAAGTGCAATCAGGCGAAGAAACCGGCCATCGTCGCAACGCAGCTCCTTGACTCTATGATCCGGCAGCCAATGCCGACCCGTGCAGAGATCTCCGATGTTGCAAATGCTGTCTATGACGGAGCCGACGTGTGTATGCTCTCCGGTGAGACGGCAAGCGGAAAATATCCTGATGAGGCCGTCGAAATCATGCGACGAGTTATTGATAAGGCGGAACAGGATCTTCCCCGTATTTCCGTGCAGGTGTCAGTAGATTTTGAGGGAAAACGGCGGGCAAGTCCGGTCATTGCTTCGGTGTGCGAAGAGGCACGGCAGGCGAAGGCGGCGGCTCTGGCACTCTTTTCGTCGACGGGTGATGAAGTAGAGGAAGGGTCCTTGTGCAGGCTCTCATGTCCGATTGTCTGTCTCACTCCGGATACTGCTGTTGCACGCCGACTTGCCCTTCTTCGAGGGGTGGAAGTGGATGTCACTCCGCCGGTCTCATGCTCGCTTGAGAACATGGAAGAAACCGCACGAAAGACACTCTCGAGTCGGGGTATCGGCATGGCGGGAGATACCATTATCATTGCCGGGGATCGATCGGTATGTCCCGAGGGGGAAGGGACGGTGTTTAAGAAGGTGACGTTGTAGACGTTCACGATTTCGACTGCTTATTAAACACGCACCCTATCAAGTAGAGGCTTGGCGGGAGAGCGAGGAAGGCGACCGAAGGAAGTGATCCGGGCACCATTTCGGTGAGGACGAGGATGAAGACAAGGGAGATGAGACCAAAGAGCACTGCCGCAAAATGCACGGAAAGGTCAAAGGTGTACCGCATTGCAAAGCCGGCAAGGATAAAGGGGAGTGCAACGAAGTTGACAAAAGCCCACACAACACAGAGAATCTTTATCCAAAGCGGATCTGATTCCGGCAGTCCGGAGAGTCCGAAGAGGGTCAGAAGAGAGACGGGGATTGCAAGAGCGGTGATGACGATACCGAGAAGACGGAGAATCTGTGCGAACCCGTTCATAGATAGAGGTATTGTACATGATGCAAGATTGATTTGGTAAAATAATATGAATGAATACTGCCAATTTTAAAACGGGAACCATATGGGTTCGCGACAATTTGCACATAATGCGGGGAATGAACAGTGAGTGTGTTGATTTAATTTATCTTGATCCCCCTTTTAAGAGTGACGTTAAGTACCGCGGACTTCCAACTGATTTTGGTGGTGACGGAGTTGTAAAAGCGGAGTTTGATGACATGTGGAAGATGCGACCACAAGATGAAGAGTGGCACAAATCCCTAAAAGAGGATGACCGGTGTTTGTATGAAGTGATAGAAGCAAGTGGGTATTCATTTGGAGATGACATGAAGTCATATTTGATTTACATGACTGCACGTCTTTTTGAAATGCACAGAATATTAAAAGAAACGGGAAGTATTTATTTACACTGTGATCATCATGCAGGGCACTACTTGAAAATAATAATGGATTGTATTTTTGATAAAAGTAATTTCAGAAATGAAATTATTTGGTGTTACACTGGTCCTTCAAACACAAGAAAATGGTTTCCAAGAAAACATGATACCATATTGTTTTATTCAAAGGGAAAGAATTCAAAGTTTAACAAAAATGATGTCACGGTTCCGTATAAAATGATTGGCATTGGTAAAGGCGATTCTATTTTTTCAGATGGTGATGACGAGAAAAGGGTCGAAGAATTATTGAAACGTGGCAAGGTTCCTGAAGATTGGTGGGCTGATGACCATTTAACTAATGTGTCGGCATGGAGGGGAGAAAGAACTGGCTATCCCACACAAAAACCATTAAAACTTCTAGAAAGAATAATTAAAGCCAGTAGTGATGAGGACGATCTTGTACTTGATCCATTTTGTGGATGTGCAACGGCACTGATTGCTGCTGAGAAGGAAAATAGGAAATGGATAGGAATTGACCTTTCTCCTGTTGCTCGTTTTTTAATTAGAAATAGAATGAGGAGGGAAACAAACCTACTTGACACGTACAATCCAATATCAAGAATAGACCCACCTATACGAACAGATGTACAAAAGGACGCTAAAGAAACGAAAGGAGAGACTCGACAACGCTTATACATAGAACAAGACAAAATGTGCAATGGGTGTTTTTGGAATATACCGTTACACATACTAAACGATGATCATAAGACACCCACCTCTCACGGCGGACAAGACGTTCCAGATAACATACAACTTCTTTGCGGAACATGTAACAGCATAAAAGGTAACAGAGATATGTCATATCTACATGCAAGATTGAAAGAGTTAGGATATATGAATCCTGATTACATGGACAATGTGTGGCTAAACAAAAGTTCCTAAAACTCCTTGCATAAAACACTGATGTCGGTGAAGATTGTGCAGAAGAAAAGTCAAGTTCTACTGACAAAAAATGCGATCCATCCAACAATAGAACCAACAGAACCTAACACCGCTGCACCAGTGAGTAACCACTGCTTCAAATTGACCTCTTTTGTCAGTGTTTCCACCTTCAAATCCTTTTTGAAATCATCCAGTTTTCTGTCAATTCTTTCATCATTCCTTTCATCAATTTCTGCTGATGTAGCCACAACGTCTATTATTCTTGTTCTTACATCCTCTGAGTTTATCTTTGCATCCATCACTGTATCTATTTTTTCCAATTCAGGTTGTTTGCTCATATGTCATCTTTCAATGAGACATTTCCGTTTTCTTGCAATCTCTTCAAAACAAGTAATGCAAAATTAAGCGTCTCCTCTCTGTTTTTGAGGTTGAGATCTTTTGTTAGTCGGTCAATTTCCTTCAATGCCCCGTTTGAATACGTAATATCGTATTTTTCGTTAGCCATAATGTCATTATATCACATCCAAGAAATCATCTAAGTAAGGTCTTAAAGTGTTGGTAAGGGGGTTCGTGTGATGTAACGTCTAGAAGAGTCCTGCTCATCTCCACAAGTATCTGCGGACAGGAAGGTGATGACAGTGTTGTCACTCCTGGTCTTCATCAAGTTCATCAGGATTAAGTCCGTAGTCATATTGTTTGTGCAAGTGTGTGTAAGTGGATGTGCGAATTACAGGTCAAGAAGGTGCTTTGACAGGGGAGAGTCTGTGTGTTGTGGGGCGGTTTCAGAAACAGCCCCTACATTCAACCTCCTAACGCAACACCGGTCATTTTTGAGTATGCCACGGGT
>JAPPJI010000026.1 GCA_028820405.1 Candidatus Kaiserbacteria bacterium | reverse complement strand
CATCTGCTGCGGTGACAATTTTACTTGTCGCAGGGTTCGTGTTCGGGTTGGTGATCGTAATAGTCGGTGCGGTGGTGTCGATACCTGCAATGAGTGCAGAGATACCGTACCCGATGTTTCCTGCCCCGTCTGTTGACCGGAAACAGAGTTTGCTGCCGTTTTCTGACTCTGAGTCACTGTCAACAAAAGAATTTTCGATGTATGTCTCCGGACTGGAGAAGTCTGATGCAGAGCAGCTGGTTTTCGATGAAGCACTGGCCACCCTCTGGTATACCCAGGTGGTTGCGGTGGAATCATCGTCTGCTGCTTTGACGGACTTGCCCTGTGCAGGGTTGGTGTTTGCAGGACCGGTAACCGTTACCGTCGGTGCGGTGGTGTCGATACCTGCAATGGCGTTTGATATTGCAAAGGCAGTGTTGCCTGCACGGTCAACGGATCGGAAACAGATTCGTTTGCCGTTGTCTCCCTCTGCGGAGAGGGTGATGTCACCTCCTTCCGTGTATCCGGTCGGTGATCCGGTGAAGTCCGTTGCATCACAGTTAGCGTCACTTACTTTTGCAGAGTGCCAGGTGGTAGTGGTGCTGTCACCGTCTGCCGCGGAGACGACCTTGCTCTGTGCAGGGTTCGTGTTCGGGTTGGTGATGGTGATCGTCGGTGCGGTGGTGTCGATGCCGCCGATGAGTACAGAGATACCGTACCCGATGTTTCCTGCCTGGTCTGTTGACCGGAAACAGATCTTGCTGCCGTTGTCTCCCTCTGCAGAGAGGGTGATGTCAGTTCCTTCCGTGTAGGTGCTCTCTGATCCGGAGAAGTCTGATGCGGAGCAGCTGGTTTTCGATGAAGCACTGGCCACCTTCTGGTATACCCAGGTGGTGGTACCGCTGTCATTGTCTGCCGCGGAGACGACCTTGCTCTGTGCAGGGTTGGTGTTTGCAGGACCGGTAACCGTTACTACCGGTGCCGTGGCGTCGATACCGCCGATGACATTAGAGAGACCGTAGCCGATATCACTTCCGCTTGCTGATTTAAAACAGATTCGTTTGCTGTTATTTGCTTCGTCATTGAGAACCACATCCGCTCCCTCGGTGTATGCGGTTGGTGTGCCGGAGAAGTCCGCATCGTCACAGTCTTCACTGCTTGCAACGAATGCACGATGCCAGGTGGTGGGGTTATCCGTATTGTGGTAGTCGTCTACAGCGGAGAAGGTCTTTGTCTTCGCCGGATCAGTGTTGGCAGGGTTGGTGACGGTGACGGTCGGTGCGTCAACAATGCCGGAGATTGCACCGGAGAGGGCGTATCCTACGTTATTACCTGAGTCAACAGATATGAAGCAAAACTTTTTACTATTGTCTGCCGCTGCTAACGGGATCCATTCTCCTTCGGTGTAGGTAGTTGGTGAGCCGCTGAGGCCACTACTTGTACAACTACTATCTGTTTTCTTGAGGTAGTACATAGAGGTTCCTCCCTCATCATCTTCTGCCTTTATTCTCGCATTTGATAGTTCGAGGGTGATGGTGATTGACGGTGCGGTGGTGTCAATTCTGTTGATTTCGCTACCTCGGTAACCGGTATTCCCCACCTGGTCAACAGAGCGGAAACAGTAGGTCTGACCGTTATCTGCTTCAACAAGGTTCAGGCGTGTCCCTTCGGTGTAGGTAGTTGGTGATCCGGTGAACGCCGTGCTGTCACACGTCTTGGTATCATCAGAAGTACTATATTTGACGTAGTGCATGGTGGTGGTACCGCTGTCGTCGTCAGTTGTCCACAGTTGGTTTGACGAAATGAAAGATCGTACACCCGGCGCCGTGGCGTCAATGCCGTCAATGATGTCGGAGATTGCATAGCCAGTGCCGGTGCCGGTCAGTGCTGACCGGAAACAAATCTTACTGTCGTTGTACGACTCTACATCGAGCGTAATGCTTGTCCCTTCGGTGTATGCGGTTGGTGTGCCGCTGAAGTCAGCCGCGACACAACTGGTTTTACTACTTGCCACTTTTACGTAGTGCCAGGCGGTTGTGCTAACAATATTATCAACTGCAGATATCGTTTTACTCTGTGCGGGGTTGGTGTTTGCAGGATTGGTGATGGTGATACTCGGTGTACCACGAATACCGGCAATAGCTGCTGATAATGCGGTTACTCCGTTGGTGCCGTCATACGCGAGGAAACACGCTTTCTTACCGTTGTCACTCACAGAATTCAGAGTGATGGTAGTCCCGGAGGTGTAGCTAGAAAATACGCTATCAGCGTTGTTACTGAGAGCACACTCACTATCTTGAGATACAAGACCGTACTTTGAGTACCCACTTGCATTGCTTGTCCCGGTAATGTTTACAAACGCTGTTATCTCTTTGTTGTTTGCAGGGGTGGAGTTCGGCTCTTTTATCGCAATACCGGCAGTAGGTGTTCCGATCAGCTGCATCTTCCACAATGAACCGCCAGATGTTGTCCATGCTGAACCATTATGAAAGTGATTATTTCGAAAATTCCACTGAGATCCCTGGTCACGAACGCTATTACCTGTCTGATTTACCCGGTCGTCCCTATCACCGCTACCTACTGAAATCGCATACACAGTATTGGCAGAAAGACTCACTGCCGTATCAAACGTCACCGTTACTGCACCCTCAGTGGTACCCGACGGAATAGTTTTCGTTGCAAGGGCGGAACCCGTGGGCTTATTTTGATTATCAGCACCGAATATTTTTACTGTAATGACAGAATTTGTGCTACCACCTCCCCGAACACTCACATCAACCTTAACACTTGTCAGGCTGGCCGCTCCAAGGGTACGAAAGGAAACGGCTTGGTTGCCTGTGTCTATACGACTGTCGGAACTTGTTGCTCCGCTAAGGTTCGAAAGCAGTGTCACCCCCGTCGGTGCGGTCTGTGCAAAAACCGTGGTGAGGGAAACGAAGACAAGAAAACTGGCGACAAGGAATATAAGTAATCGCCTACCTTGCAGTTTAATTTGAAAAGGAAGAGTAATCATAGGAACAAGAATTATTGTTGTTGGTTAATATTGCACATACACAGACACTCGGCACCAATCTATGTTTTTTATTCTACCAGCAATAAAGACCTGCCCCCCCCTCATGTGTGTATAAAGAAAAGTGCCGCGGAACACTGATAAAACGGGAGTGTTTTGCACAACTTAACCGACCCTACCTCTTTATCAAAAAACGAGCTTTTATGAGCATCGGCTCTCCCGCATACTTTCTTTCTGCCTTGCAAGAAACTTCCTCACCTTCCGCAACGTCACTCTTGTAGTAGTGCCATGATCCTTCATAGGGCGGGTCGAGGTAGCCGGGTCCCCGTCCCCGCAGCTCTTCCACCACCGCGTCAAGACATGCTGCGTACTTTGCTTTCATGCCTTCCGTGTCAACAAACACCTTCTCAGCAAGTGCTAAGACAGCCTTTCGGGGCTGTTTCTGTTCCGGCAGTGTGTCTGCCGACTGATCAAAGGCATTGTCATTCCACTCAAGATGAATATGACCTGAGGACTGATTCCGTACGTTCCTTGACACATACACTGACATGGTCATACCCCACAACTCATGTGCATACTGTGGGTTTGTCAGTAAATCTTCCAATACATCGTAGGTACCCCGCACCGGATTGCTGTCGGCAGTCGTGTCAGTGACCGCAGAAGGAGGTTGCTGACCATTGGAGACAGTGAAGAATGCGATGAGGGCAAGAGTGCACACAACCAAAGTTATTGCCAACCGGTTCCCTTTTTGCACCCTGTCTGCCATATATTGTCCATACTACACGAAACTACGACACGTTAGCAACGGCGTCGTCAGAGAGCAATGACACGCTGCTGTCCGCACCCCGCATCGCATCACGCAGACTGACACCGGAGCGGAGGTATTCCTTCACCGCTTCAAGATCATACTGGTGCAGAGCATGTGAGAGTCCGTCAAAACGTTCGGAGGCAATTTGCGAAACATCACCGAAGGAATACGGACACGATTGCTCTGAGAGGATCGTTGCCACTTTCACCATATTCTCCAAATCTCTCCGAACGGAAGAGAGACCGTGCTTTGCCTTTCCAAACAGTGACTGAACGGCGGCAACATCATCCTCACCCCGCTCTTCCCCGAGGATGATATACACGACTTCACCGGAAACAATATCATCAAGCATTGATCCGTCCTGAAGAGACTGATGTGCACGAGTGATAGAGGGAAACGGTGCGTGGTTGATCCAGTCAATCGGCGAGTAAGTGTCGGACAAACTGTCGTGCAAGACAACGGCTTTGTGGAGCAGGTTTTCCTGATCCGGCGAAGCGGTAAATCGACGGAGGTTTTTGAGTGATTCACCCTGGTGATGCATCTTTCGAAGACGTTCGCGAAGTACTGAGTCCTGTATTTGAGCCCATGAGAGAGCTTCTTGCAGTGCCCGCATGTTTCGAAACTGCTCACCCGGTGCGAGGTAGTGTGCCGCTTCGGCAAGCCACTCAGACGCAATATCAACCGGATCTGAAACGAATTCATCACCTTCCCGTTCACTTTGATCCGACGCTTCAAGGTAAAGACCTTGCAGTGCGGGATACATAAATCCGACACCGCCGTCACTGACATGAGAATAGCGGCCGCGAAGTTGCGGAAGAGCGTTCTCTTCCCCACAACTCTCGCACACAATATCATGAGCGTCATCGTATATCGCACGCTCCGGCGTGTCCGCCATCATTGAAAAGAGTGCATCACGAACAATACCGACTTTTATATCCCGGGGATTAACCCCTTTTTCCAGCAGGTTTTCCTGATACAACGTCAATCGATTGAGAAAATGGTGCAATCCTTTCGGCGAGGCAAACCGCTCAATACAGGTGAGCATGTCCGCAACCGTCATCTCCGAAAGGAGCTTGAGTTGTTTGATACTATCAGGTTCACCGGCAAACCGATCTACCACAACAGAATCAACAATATCACCATCGTCACCATCAACGTACTGAAAGATTGGTTCAAACTGCTGATGCACTGTTGCCGTGTGAGTATTCATACTACCTTCTTACCATTCTAAATTACTTTTTCGTACACGAACGTTCAATGTTGGTACAGATCACCTCCCGACATGCCGTACCCGCAGAGCAGGTCCACTGCCTTGAACGCGTCCAGCCGACACTGTCAACACCGCACCCGGAGTAGTTCCTCTTGCTATAGACGGTGGATCCGACCTGACTTGATCCGCCCGACAGACATGCAACGGTTGTTTCAGAACACGAACACTGCCCAACTATTGCAGTTTGTTGAATACTGCTATCCCCCGAACAGGGCGGATTTTCGCACGAAATCGGCAGCACTACCTTCTCACTTCGGCGACCGTCATTGGTCACCACTTCAGCAACGAACACTTTCCCGGAAAACTCCTTGTTTGTTCTCGACAGATCAGACCGCTCAACCGCAATGTCCGCAATACCGTCAGCGGCACAGTTGTCAATCACTTCAACATCCTTCTTACCGCTCTTTTCCACCTCAGAGAAAATGTCCGGGTGCTCCTGGTTCACCAGCTCCTTTCGTCTCGCTGTCGTGAGTGTTTTCGAACATGCATCACTGAGCAGCGATCCTTTTGTATACACCGTCTTCTGTACGATTGACTGCGAATTGACCGATGCAAACGGGTTGGTGATGGATCCGCCGTGAGAGAGGGCGTAGACACGGATTTCCTGGATAGACGCAGCATCTGAAACACAGCCGGCACCCCCCTGTATCGAGACCGTCACCTTTTCATTCGCCGTTCCGATACCGGTTTTTGTCAGACGCGGGACACAGACATCGTCAGTGATGACATTACGCTCATCAACACGGCTCGGGAACACTTTAACAACAGACCGGACCGGTGATGTTGTCTCCCAGTACGTGTCCGCAAAAGTCGTCGGATCCGTCACCGTCCCGTCCCGCAACTGTTGTGTCGCCGCCTCATTCAGGTATCGGCACTCAAGTTCATATACCGTATCCCGCACCACCACCTCTTTTCCGTCCACTCGGTTGTTCAGACCTTGGGCAGGAAACTCCTGCACCAATCGGTGCGGACGACCCGGTGTCCGGTCATAGATACTGCACACCGCGTTGTTGTCCGGATCACCCCAGTTACTCACAATACCGCTGAAGCTGACAAACCCACCTTCTGCAATCACCTCCGGTGAGACTTCAAAGACAGGGACAAAGAATACGTCAACGTAGACACCTGCCACAGAACCGGAATCCTTCTGACCCGGGAACAGACCGGACAGATCTTCGCAACGAATCTTAATATCGGTAATGCTGGTTGAGAACACCTGTTCGTACGTGAGGTCGTACGGTGTGTGCACCCGTTCAACCGGCGTGCCGGACGATCCCTGCTCGGTGATGATAAAGGTAACCTTCTTGTACCCCTGCGGACACTGCACGTTGTATGCAATCGTCTGCCCGACCCGTGCACTTGATCGAAGTGAGTTCAGGACAACTTTCCCCGCAACACTCTCAAAAAATCGAGCATAGGAGTCGCCCTGGGTATTTGATCCGCCCTGAATGTATGAGTGAGTATTCGGCAGACAGCCGGTGGTGCTTGATTGGTTCGGACCGAATGACCAATACCCTCCCTTTGCTGACCAGCCGCAGTTAAACATTTTCAAATACGGTGCTTGAGCAAGTGTTATCCGATTCCGCACAAGACTGCTCGTGGCGTGTGCGTTCACAACAACACCTTCCCACGAGCTCGGAATCTTCGAATCGGTCAGCACCGTGCCGTCTGATCGGTATTTTGAAAAGAGGATCCAGTCATTGAAAAACGGAACGTACGCACAGCCGGAGATGGTGAAGCGGAGGCTGCCCTGATCAAGGAAAGAGATGACGCGGGGCTGCCTATCTGCTCCGGTAAGTCCATAGCAACTCTGGTTCGGCGGAAACTCATTCTCAGAGAAGCGAACTTCACCAAAGAGCGGTGCCCATGCATAGCCGAGCAGTTTGCCGATGGTGAGCGTGTCATAGGCTTTCCAGCAGCCACGCTGCGAGTAGGGACAATCAGGATCGTTGTCGTGATAGTACTGCAGGAAACCGAATGACGGGTTTCTGCTCTCAATCGGGTTTGGAGAGTCACAAGTTGGCGGATCTGATCCGGAGATAATATCTCCGAACCCGCCGATATTCAGTACCGGTGAGGTCCGTGCCCAGGTATCAATATTCTCGTTCCACATATATGAGACAACCGGCCACCACGAGCAGTGTTGGGCAATCTGACTACGAGCGTTGTTAAAAGCGAGGCTGACAACAACACTTACCGCAACAACAACCAGAAGGAGGAGTACTTGAAATGGAAAGGAGGTAAGACGGTCAAGGCACGACATATACAATTACAATCGTATCATGGGCAACCTTCCCTGCGTATTTGGGTGGGGATAGTGTGTGCAGTATACTGCACACACCTCCCCGTAGTTTAATGGATAGAACGCAAGCTTGCGGAGCTTGTAATGTAGGTTCGACTCCTGCCGGGGAGACTTGAATATGGTGACAGAATGAGGAAACCCACACAACCTTCCCACCAGCAACCACTTGTAGAAAACAATAGGGGTTTCTTTGTTCACACTTTCTCGTGCCACCAAGTCGGGATCAATCTGGTTTGACCTAATTGTTCACTCGTGTTCTTTTTTGTGACAGAGATAACAAAGCGCTATCAGATTATCGGAAAGATTATTATTTTTCACACCATCTTTATGATGAACTTGTAGCGATTGTCTATCACTCAGACAACTCTTTCCACACTTCTCACAAGCCCACCCAACTGATTCTTTTTTCTTTCTAGCAATATCAGACCAATCAGGTGTATAGTCACCATGTCTAATACCAGTTGGTTGTGGCAAATCTTGCCAACCATAAGTATCAAAGAATTCTTTTACATTAAAACTATTAACATTTTTATTAAAACTCTTAGTTTTTGCAGAAAAAGCATTTAAGCAATTCTTGCACACATCTAGCATTTCTTTCTTGCCACTTAATGAATCAAAGTATGGATCCTGTAAGTCATGTTTAGCTGCATATTTCGGGAATGTCCCTTTTTTGTCCATCTTTTCCAAGGTCTCGCAATACATGAAATGAAACTTATACTTCCATTCTCCTTGTGGGTTTTGTTGGAAAAATCCTCTTTGACGATCATAGATAAATAAAACATATGGCATTCCTCCATTGTCAATAAAAGGCTCTCTCGACTTACTCAGCCTCACCAAAACATCAACTTCATTCTTTGTAAGAAGTTCTCCTTTACGTGCTTTTTTGGTTACGTCATCTATAAAAACAAAATCAACCTGCTCTGCATCAATATCTTTCAGAAACCCCCAAGGTTTTAAGCATTTAAGATCCTCCATAAATTATTTTTTACGATCAGGAACAGCATCCTTCATCTCTTTTATTTCCCTTATTGCATCCTGCACACTGCTATAATCTTTCACTAGCACTTCAGATATTGCCTTGAGTTTCCCTGTGAGGTCTTCTAGTCCAACTTTCATAACGGATTTTATTCCAACACTCAACTCTTTTTCTGTGCGCTCAAGTGTTCTTTCGTGTTCTTTTTGTAGTTCAATCAGTTTTTCGACAGAACCATCTAACTGACTAACAGGATCTCCGATTGAATCTTGTAATTCTTTACCGAGCCCTTTAATAACTTCACCCAATTCTCCTGTAACCTTTTGTACAAAATCACCAAGATTATCATTCATTGTTTTTAATTCATGTAGAATCTGAGGACCAATATCATCACTCGGCAGTCTTCTTTTATCTCTCCAAAATCTCGGAAAAAGATAAACTGACAAAGACATAATTACACCAAAAAGTGAGGATAAAAATGCTGGATAAATACCATCAAGCAATTTTGACACACTACTACTGACGTCATACACATCAAGCCCATATAGTGCATAAACTATACCGACAAACGTACCTGCAATACCAAGCAGAGTGGCAACTCCCTGAATTGTTTCAGGGGACCGCCTTCCTCTTATCGCAAGACAGACCATGATGATAACTAGAACAAAAATGCCTGGTATGGCGAACTGTATCGAAACACCAACATTATTTGCAAAAAATTCGCTAATTACGTCTATCATATTACCTTTGCCCAATTATTTTTTTCACAACCTCATCACTATTGGTGACAACTCTAAACTCAACCCTTCTTGAGTTTGAACTGACTGGTCTTCCGGTGCTATAAACAAAATTGCCGTCATCATCAATCGTCCTTCCATAACCAAACCCATTCGCACTTAAAAGAAATGTATACCTATTCTTTTCTTCCTCTCCAAGATTGTTGAAGTGCTGGCTTTCTAATATGTATCTCAATATCTCACGTGCACGATTCTGCGAAAGATGAACCGTCTTCATATATGTATCATGCACTTGCGAAACATCCGCAGTATGTCCTTCTATTCTGACCTCCTTGATACTATCCTGATACTTTTCTTTTGAGATGATGGAAAGATAAGTCGGAACAAAACTATCTAATATGGACTTAAAACCATCCTTAATCTCTGATTGGTCTTGATCAAAGATGATCTCAGGTTTTTCAAACTTTACCGTCAAATCTTCTGACACGCGAATTCCCCATTCATCACGCTTACCCGAAAAGGCGTTATTTAAATCTTTTAACAGGTCGTCTGTAATACTATCAAACTTTTCAATGTGTGCGACATGCAAAACCACGCTCTCCTGACGGTCATCTTGAAGTGAAAACATTACAACAACAATCAAGAGAAAAATCAACATGAGTGCAGTCATAATATCTGCAAACGGCACCCAAAGATTTTGGTTTCTTGTTGACATCGCAGTGAAAACATACCTCAAACAACATGTTGTATCAAGTACATAACCTTGCTTGAAGCTATCCTACAATCCGTCCGTTATCAAAAAGAGAGTGTTGCTTAAATAAAACTCAAAAATATCTTGAAAAACAAGGATATAATTTTTATTTGCGAAATCAAAATTAAATAAAACTCAAAAATATCTTGAAAAACAAGGATATAATTTTTATTTGCGAAATCAAAATTAAATAAAACTCAAAAATATCTTGAAAAACAAGGATATAATTTTATTCACAAATCAAGGATTTATATAATTTTCTTTGATGGAAGAATATAAAGTGTACCCTTCTTGCTCCCTACTGGAGATATCTTTTCCAACAATCCTTCCGTAGCCCACCCACCTAGCATTCGTGACATCTTGACCGCAGAAGTAATTCCTGTTATTTTCCGTGCCGTCTTATTGTCCACAGACTTCTCCCTTTCTAAGTACTCTTGCACCTTCTCCCATTCAGCTGTCCGCTCTTCAGTCTTGAGTACCAATTTTACAGAGCGCTTGTCCAAGTCTGGATATGTTACAAAGACTGGAGGATAAAGATTGTTCTTCTTCATCTGATTACGCATTGCTCGAACACCTTCATTCCTGTCAAGATTAGGCGGTTCCGGAAATTCACGAAGTGTTTTAACAAGAGAATCATTCCTATACTGTCCCGCATTCTCTTCTCCGATATTGCCTTTTGTTATGTTAAAAGGAAACAGACCTGGATTAATGACCTCAACTCGATTAGGGAATATTTTGATCTCTATATCTTGCTTTGCGTGATAATCTCGATGTATGACCGCATTAGTAATTCCCTCTGTAATCACTCGTTCTGGCAATTTAGACTTAGTTCTAAATCCTGAACCACTCATCCCAATACCAGCATTAAGCACCTCTAAAACATACTCTTGTGTGTCCTGTATAATCTTGATCATCGGACCTTGAATAATCTTCGGAACCCCGACAAAGTTTGGCGTTGTGCTAAAAACTTCTGTGTTGGTGGTGTACACCGCAACCTTCACTGCACACTTCGTATCCATAAGATTGGTAGGGTACTCAGCAAACAACATCACAGCAGATCGTGTTGGCTTCAAGACATTGGTTTCTTCATCTTTCTTCGCCAAACCCTTAGATTTAAGCACATACGCAATACCTTCAGAATCAGGATCTAGGGTATTTTTCTTGACCCAACCACGATAGTGGTCAGTTTCCAATAGACCAATATCAACATCATCAATCAACTCTTCTCCTGCTTTGATGAAACCTTTTGCATAATTGAACTTAATGATTTCTTGAAGGTTCAACTCTTTATTACTTTTACTAAGACGAGTAAACACTTTATCATCTCTACTGCAAAATGAGTCGACTGCTTTGGAGATCCTCAACACAACAATAGTTTTCCCGTTTGATGCTACAACCTCATCACTAATTACAGTTGGTACTGGTGTAATTTTGCTTAGACCACGCATAACCTCATCAAAATTTTCCTTATTTTCCTCAACACCAAACACTCTCTCAACTCCTTTTAGTTTTGTTTTTTCAGGATCATCAACACCCAAAACAATAACACCGCCATTGGTGTTGGCCATGGCAACAACAGTTTTGAGTATGTTCCCAACAACACTACTATCATTTCCCCCAACCCGCTTAAACTCGATCTCATTGGACTCCTCAGGTATTTCTAAAATATGCCTTTGTGTCAGTTTACCTTCCATACACAACAACACTGTACCATCATATGCAAAATTTCCTGACAGTTTTGAGCACACAACACAACAAACACTTACATGAACTTATACGACCAAGAAAAGAAAAGTCGGTATACCTGCATGGATATACCGACTTTTTGATCACCACTATTGGTGTACCGATTCATAAATACGATTCCACTGCCACACCGTCGTGGAAAATGGCGTGCTCTCTTGCGGAACATGCCTTGCCACCACATCTTCCTCTCGCGTGTAAAACGAGAGGGCGTACTGACTAAAGTGGTGAAGGACGGTCATGTGCCGACGCTCCATCACCGTATTCAGGAACTGATGCAACGCGACGAGCGGGCGGCGAAGCTCTCGCTCTTTACAGCGAACCACCTCAGCATCTGAGATGGCTAAAACAAGACTGTCACTGTTCGCGACCGGGTGCCAGGACCCGATGAAAAACCACGCCGCATCTCCCACTGACGGCATGACACTTCTTGGAGCACCGGCATCTTCCGGTGTAACAAGGGTTACCGGTGCCGGCAGTGCATTCGCTTCCCACACAAATGATCCGTCTTCAAAAAACTGAATCATTGCAATAACATGCATGCCGGTAGTTGAGTCAACTTGTACGCTCTCCCACACACCCGAAATAGTGTTCGGGTGTGCGGTGAGTGTTGACGCGTTTCCAACAGAAACCGTTGCACCCAGGATGCAGACTGCAAACACTATTTCTCGAGTCATGAGGTGAGCCTCCCTTTTATGAAAGATGTTGTCGTACAGAACACAGAAGGACAGTACCCGTCCCTCTCCCTTTTATGATTATGTCATAAAAAATAGTCAGGGTCTAGCACCTTCTTGTTTCTGAAATAAAAGAGAGCCGACATACGTAAAGCATGCCGGCTCTTGCGCAGGTCACCCTGCAATCAATCTTCCGGAGTCCTCGGGTAGAAGTACGAAAGAAGACTCCATACCGCAACCGTCGCCATGAGGAACCAGACCGGATCCAAGGACATTCCCATTCCCGGATCGGTGGCGATCACGACAATGAGAGCCCAGAACACGGTATGGACCGCATCTCGGACCAGGCTCACCGTTGGAAACCCGAAGGACAACACGAACCGAAGTGCTACCATCACCACCAATGCCAACATATCAACATCGTGCGGGATGATGTGAGCAGCAGCAGCAGCGACGACCGCAAAGATCAGGGTACTGATCAAATTCTGGGTCATAAGACGCTCCCTAAGCTAAAGGCACCCTTTCGGGTGACAAAGGACAAAAACCCCTCAACACGCATCAACATTTGACGCAGGAGAGGGCGGACTGTCTCTATTGTGGCACAAGATACGCTCATCGAGTAGCACAAAGATATCCACATATTCTTACCTTTCTTACCAAATAAACTTGTCAAAATATCAATAATATTGTATAGAATATTCCAAAACCGCCCCTTTCCTTTTTTCCGAATATATTGTATGTTAGTTCCAGAAGAGGTGAGGATATTCGCCTCAGAAGAGGACATTCTAATCTAAAAGGAGGTCACGAATGCGTACAGTGTTCGCATCGTTCTTTACGTTGCTCGTCGGTCTGTCCATCTCGGATGTCTCCGCGCAACAGCTGCTCATCCACCCCATCGAAGCCGACGCCGGTTTCGCAATCGGCTCCGGAAATCACAATCAGTTGCGGCCTGAGTTCTCAACGCCGTCCGCGGCGTTTCAGCAGGCAACTGTTGAGCTTCCCAGCGGTATCTACCTCAGGGGTCTCAATGTCATTTCCATGGACGAGATGGAGGGCGGTGAATACGGTGGTGGCAACAAGACTCACTTCTACGCAGGGTTCAAGAGAACGCTGCAGGGTCTCGAGGTCAACACCTCGGTAGCGTTCCAGAAGATTTGGAACGTCCGCGAAACCGCCTCGGATAGCAAAATGGGCAGCTTGGTGTACGTTGCGTTTCCGCACATCGGGAACTACCAACCGTACGTCTATGCCGGAACCGACCTGCTTCAGAACGTCCTCGATGTTGATGATCCTGAGCTCATAACGAGCGGCATCGGGATCAAGTTTGACGTTCCAGTCAGCGGCGACTTGTCAATCTTCGGCTATCAGGAGAACGGCAAGTTGCGTCGATTCTTCCGCGCCACCGGGGGTCTCAGCAGTGAGTTCCCGTACGGCGACCGCACCCTCGACCTTTCTGTTGAGGGTGGGCTCGACAAAGAGCTGGGGGATGATGCATTGACGGAAGATCACGAGTTTCTCGTGCTCGTCAAACTGTCGGCAACGCTTTAGAGCGAGGTCGACCGAGTGCCCCACACCATTACGGTGTGGGGCATTTTTATTTTCTGAACAACACTTCTTGCTCTTTTCCGCTTGTGCAGATACGTAAAAGCGTTATTTGACGTATATATAGTTTTATTATATAGTTTCTAACACTAACCTATATATGTGTCAAGTAACCAAAATTCTTGCCTTCGTTTTTCTCATCGCCCTGTTGGCGGCATTGGCAGTCTCATGGGCGGCAAACCATACCTATCAAACAAGTTATTCGGTGCACACCGTTGACGGCACTCCGATTACCAGTCGGGCGGACGTACCGACAAAGCGACCGTACCCCATACCCGATACCCTTTCCCATACCCTGACACCGTCGGAGTACGGTGAGATTGTTCAATCACTGGTAACGATTTCATGCACCTGTGACGGACAAGGAGGATGCGGCGGATCCGGATTCCTCTACGACAACGGAGACAAAACCGTTGTTATCACTGCCCGTCATGTATACACTGACTTCTCCGGAAAAATTAGCAATCAATGTACCGTTCGCACCAAATCATACGCACCGCATGTCGAGTTCCCTATCACCGGCTTTGCACACACCACTGACACCTCTGATCTGGGATTCATCTACATCGACAGCAACGGATTTGCCCGCGGTTATCGGTATCCGATAAGTTCTCAGTCGCTCCACATCGACTACCGAACCTGCAACCCAACCACTCCTGACACCGTGGTAACCTTTGGTTTTCCGAACAAAATACTCTCGATCAAAACCGGAGTTGTGAGTGCGAACACCTTTGATATTGTCACTATGGGAAACTATCGGTACAAAGCGTACCAGGCCAACATACGGGCAGTGAGCGGTCAGAGCGGTGGTGTTGCAATTTTGAAAAGGGACGGTCGTCCGTGTATTGTCGGTGTCACCACTGCCGGAAATGACTATCGCATGTCCATCCTTGATATTGACGACAGCGATATAAGGTTCGTCTCTCACCGCTAAAAGAACATCTATTCCCCGGACAGTGCTTCTTTTTGTTTTTCAACAACCGCTTCCTCAATTTTTTGAAACAGTGGTGCAGTTGACCGTATCTTGAATGTTGTCGGCGATTCCTTTCCCCACGCTCCCTTTGTCGGAGAGTCTTGATCACTTGATACCGTCTCACCGCCAAAGAATGACTGTATTGTTTTCGACGTCTTCGGCAAAAACGGCTGCACCGCTATTGAGAGAGTGTGAATGACGTGCAAGAGAACAGCGAGATCACTTGTTGCCCGCTCTCTGTCCTCTTGTATCCGCTTCCACGGCTCCGTCTGCTGTGCGAACCGGTTCCCCGCTTCTGCAACCTCAATAATTGATCGGAGTGCTTTGCGAAACTGCCCTGACTCAATATGCTCACCAACCGTTTTGTGCAGCTGACGTGCAGCCGTGCAGAGCTGTTCTGCCGATTCACTCATAGCATCAACAGTGACTCCCTCCGGGACATGTTTTTCAACAAATGAGCAGATGCGATGTACGAGATTGCCGAAGGTGCCGATCAGCTCGCCATTCACCAATTCGCCAAACGACGACCATTGAAAATTAGTATCCGATGTTTCGGGACCTTGCACGGTGAGAAAATAGCGGAGCAGCTCTCCGTCAAACGACCGACAAAATTCATGTGCCCACACCGCATAGTTTCGACTTGTTGAAAACTGCCTGCCTTCAAGAAGAAGATACTCAGAAGAGAACACCGCATCAGGAAGGTGCAGGTCCTTGTCAGACCCCACGAGGATCGCGGGAAGAATGACCGTGTGGAAGAGAATGTTATCTTTACCGTGCACATAGTAGTGCTTCGCTTTGTCTGATCGCCACCACCGGTCCCAGTCTGCACCTGCACGTACCTTTGCAGCTGACAGGTACCCGAGAACCGCCTCAAACCACACGTAGATTCGCTTCCCGTCATACCCGTCAATCGGAATCGGAATACCCCAATCAGTATCCCGTGTTACCGGTCGATCCTGGAGACCGTTCTCGACAAAACGTTTGGTAAACTGAGCAGCCTGCTGTCGCCATGCACCGCCCCGCTCTTCTACCAGTTGCCCAATCTCATCTTGAAATGCACTGAGTCGGAGGTAGAAGTGTTCAGATTCCCGCTCTTCAAGGCGTTCTCCCTGCTTTGCACGGTCACCGAATATCTTCGGATTCGCATGCGGATTTTTGAGCGATCGGGCATCAAGCAGCCGGCCGCACTCATCACACTGATCTCCCCGGGCTGATGCAAAACCGCAGTGGGGACACTCGCCTTCAACGAAACGATCGGGGAGGAACTGGTTGAGGGAGGGAGAGAAGAGGACGGTGTCCTTCTTGGTATAGAGGTGTCCTTTTTTATGCAGAGAGAGGAATATATCCTGGACAAACTCCCGGTGCGGTACATCAGTTGTCGCACCGTAATGATCGTATGAAAAAGAGAGGTCATTGATGAGTGTTTTTCTAAACTCCTGATGATACTTCTCTGCGATTGTTGCCGGAGACACCTGTTGTGCCGCCGCCTCAACCGCAATTGGTGTGCCGTAGCAGTCACTGCCGGAGACAAACAGCACGGAATCTCCTTTCAGCCGATGGTATCTCGCGAGAATATCAGCTCCGAGAAACGCGGTGATGTGGCCGAGGTGCAGTGATCCGTTTGCATACGGCCACGCTTGTGCAATGAGAATATGTTGTGGAGTTGAAGCCGGCATACCACATCTCAATTGTACACACCGGCAATACTACGAAGTTTGCATCTTCGTCATTCGCGACAGCATTGCTTTCTTGCGAGAAGCGGTTCGCTCTTTGATTACCCCGCACTTCGCCGCCTTATCGATCGCCTTCTGTGCAAGACGGTACCCCTCTTTCACCGCCTCCTTGTCACCGGATCGGTGCTTGATAATAAGCTGTTTCATAAGGGTTCGCATAGCACGGAGTCTCCGCAGATTGTAGATGTGTTTTCTCCCCGAAGCCCGTATTTCCTTTTTTGCCGAAGCAGTAATTGGCATAGAGGTACGATACCCCAGAACCGGGCAACACACAAGGCGGATGGTACAATACCGCCATGATTGGTGTCCTGACAGGAATGACCTCAGACGCAGGGAAAGATATGATTGTTGTCCAAACATCAGGCGGAGTCGGCTACCTGGTCACCGTCTCCGATGCGGTCAAGAATGCGGTCCTCTCTCAAAAAGAAAGCACCCTTTTCACCCACACCGCAATTCAAAAAGATACCATGAAGCTCTTCGGCTTCCTTGATCAGGAGGTGTACTCAACCTTTCTGCTTCTGCTCACCGTCAGCGGCATCGGACCCAAAAAAGCCCTCTCCATTCTCTCCACCGTTCCGCCGCAACCCCTCATTGCCGCTATTAAGAAAGAAGATGTGGATACCCTTGTCTCGTTCGGCGTCGGAAGGAAACAGGCACAGCGTATCATCCTTGACCTGCAAAAGAGCACCGAGGTGCTTGATGACTCGTCCGGTATCACCAGCGATGTTATCACCGCACTGATCGCACTCGGCTATGACCGAAAAGAAATTGCTGAGACATTCCGAGACGTGACCCTTTCCGGAGAAACCGTTGAGCAACAGATACAGGAAGCACTCAAACACATGAGACGTCCGTAGGTGTCCTGTGATATGATGCGACCATATGGAACTGAAAGAAGCAGGGCCCCTCATCACCATTCTCCTCCTTTTTGTTCTCGTTGTCGGCATGGTTGTCATTTACTCTGAGGAAATTCTTGAATCAGAGGCTGTTGCCCGCTTCTACAACCCCTACGTACCCGACATCGCCACCGCCAAACCATCGACCGCACCGTCTTCCGGTTCCAACGGATCAGAATCCGGTGATTCGTCTTCTCAGGCAGTATCATCTGCTGAAGCAGCAAACCGCAACGCGGTCAGCATCGGCTCATTCACTGAGACGCAGCGGGTACGTTTCGGCAACGGGAGAGTTGTTGACTCAGACGCAAAAGACATTCCTGATGAAAGGAGCGGCAATCAAGCAGCGGTTGCCTCAGCACTGCACACAATCAGCGGTCGGGTGAACGACTATTATCTCCGCGGTGCACTCGACATCATACAAGAGCGGTACCAACCATCACCGTATGCGGGAAGTATTATATTCCTTGACCGATCAAAAAACCTGAACGAGTACCGACCGGAATTTGAGTACTTCATCCTCTCTGTCGCTGACTCAGTATCTGAACCCATTTCAATAACCGGATGGAAGGTGTTTGATCACAAAGAAAAAATCTCCTATGCCATTCCGACCGGAAAGGAACTGTTCGGGTCTCTTGAGAGCAAAAATCAATCTATCCGCGTCTCCGGCGGTGATATTGTCATCGTCTCATCCGGTCAGTCACCGACCGGCTTCTCGTTCCGACTGAACAAGTGCTCAGGATTCCGATCACAGTTCAAGCAGTTCGTTCCGTCAATAAAGACGGCATGTCCGAAACCGATTGATGAATTCATCGCTGACGGTACCATCCCCTACACCGACAACGCCTGTTATGAAACCGTGCAGTCTCTCCGCGAATGTGAGACCGTCACAGAAGTGCCGGACAGGGTAACCCTGGCATGTAGACGATTTCTTGAGCATAGTATGAATGAACAAGGCTGTATCGAACTCCATCGAAACGATGCTGACTTCTATGTTCCGGAATGGCGTGTCTTTCTCGGATCCGGCCGGTCACTTTGGGAGGATCGGGAAAAGAACATCCTCTACCTCGTTGACGAGGAAGATCGCCTTGTTGCCACACTCATGTATAACTAGAGTGGTGGTAGTATGCAGGTACATCACCCGCCCATAGCTCAGTTGGTAGAGCGGCGGCCTTTTAAGCCGACGGTCCCAGGTTCGAGTCCTGGTGGGCGGACCCAACAGTAAACCCTTTCACCAGTCTTATGTTATACACACAAGCACTTGATCTTTGTGTTTCATGGGAGCATTATTAAATTATAGGTGAATAAGGTACCGGGCCCATCGGGTAATCCGGGCCTTTTTCTTCTGTAGAGCATTTCTTGAGTTTGGGTGCTGTGACTGGTAAGAGGACCCAGTAGAATAGTTACAGCATATGATATGTCAGATTAGTAAAAAATACCTAATTGGCACCCAAACAATGTTGTTATCGTGATCTATGTTGAGAGGGTTTTCTGAAATGATGATTCCATAGGAATATTGCTGTATTTTACCCATAGTTTGAATAACCTGACCCATGTTCTTATGACCATATCCGACTTCAATAATAAAAATCTTTTCCCCTCGACGAACAATAAAATCAGCTCCTCCTTTTGAACTATCATATGTCACTGAAAACCCCGGTCTCTCAGAAAAAAGCCTTCTCAATGAAAGACCGACAGCATCTTCTAGCATTCTTCCCTTCAAGACCCCTTGATTCGGAACACTCTCGATCAAATTGAAGTACATTGACCGAAATGCGGGACTAGTGAAGAGATATTTTGATGGTTTCCGAACTTGCTTATGAGGTTGTCCATGCGGACGAACACGCCAGACTATCTCAGTCTTTTCAAGTGTCTTGAGGATTGAGCTGAGTGTTGGACGACTGATTCCTGTTGATTTTGAGAGATTGACCGTGTCACACTGATCGCTTGCGGCGAGAGTGTAGAGTAATTCGGGTATTTTTGAAATAGTGTCAGTGGAAAATTCTTCAATATGAGGTATGTCAATGTTGACAACTTTATCCAATATCTCACTTATCTGTTCGTAGGCAGACATCTCACCCGGAGATACGACTGTGAATGGAAATGTTCCATACCCAAGATAGGTGTCAATGTCGTTAATATCTTTTTTTTCCAGATCTGACCAATACTCTCGCATTTCCGACTCAATGTCTTGTAAAGCATCATACACTTCAGTTGCACTTGATGAATTAAAAACAATATCTCGAAGTTTTTGCGAAAGCCCTTCTTTTTCATGCACGCCATGACGGATTTTGATGTACTCAGTGAATTGCATGGGGTGTATTTTTTCAAACAACGCCCGCCTCGCAATGTCAGGAGTTGACTGAAGTGCAAGTGCAGATGAACCAGTGACGATAAAAAAAATGTTTTTCGTTCGGTCGTAAATTGTTTTCAGTAAAATAGCCCACTCATCATCAAAATGAACCTCATCGAGAAAGAGGAATACTGGCTGCGGAAGACTTCCAAAAGGAAAACCGAGCACCTCTTCATACACATCCAACACATCTTTCAAAGCGACTCCCATAACTTTGACCACTTCATCAACAGAGAGCAGTAATCGATATTTCATGTGATATATTTCGCCATACAATTGAGAGAGTAATGTTGTCTTTCCTGTACCACGCAATCCATATAGCACAAAAAAGCGGAGTGGGTCTTTCCCCTTCTTTTGAGTGTAATCATGTAAATATTTTTTCAAAGTGAGAAAACAATCACGATTTGGATTTCTCTTTCCTTGCGCATCTAAAATATACTCCGACGCACGATTATCACCCCGCTCCATCTGCTTCTTTATGTAATCTTTGACCAACTGTCTTTTTTGGGAATCCATACAATTACTTGTCAAATATAGTTTACATGTAGCAAGATTACTTGTCAATTACATTTTACAAGTAATTTTTTCTCCAAAAATACCTTGAAAAATAAGGAGATTTTCTGTTTTTTCTTGTCAGAGGCACCCCTCTATTCAACTGATCCACCACCACACACAACAGATCCGAGGTGCAATTCATCAGTAATATACCGGCAGATTTGATTCATACTCTCTCGACGTGATATGACATGCCCCTCATCCGCAACCTCCAACAGTCTTGCATCCTTGCCGAACGCTTTCGCAAGGTAGAAGAACCATCGGCTTTGTGCGGGCACAATCGTTGTATCGTCCTCTCCATAGATGATCAGTATTGGCTTGTCGTCATCGAGGTCTGGTAACTTTTTGATAATAGAAGCTTCTTCATAGAGGGAGAAATTGTCTTCAAGGTCAAACAGGTTGGGCGTTCCGTTAAACCACTTCTTGAAAGAATCTGCTTTCGGGCGTTCTTCAAGCCAGATGAGCCAATCAAACACACCGTTAATGGTGATGGCACCGTCAAAGAGGTGTTGATGCTCAACAAGTGCTTTCGGTCCGAGGTAGCCACCATAACTTAAGCCGATGAGGTAGGTTTCATCAATACCGCGGTGCTGTCGCTGCACCTCCTTTGTCATTGCAACAACGTCAGCGACATCAATCTTCCCCAACTGCCCCCGCAAATCTTCCATAAATGGTCTCCCGAATCCGTAGCTCCCGGTGAAATCAACCTTCAGCACGTATGACCCACCATCAACAAACCGTTCGAGGAGTTCATCAAACCGTGCATAGGATGAAAATGAGTGGTAGCCAAGACTGGCTTGTCGCATCGGTCCGCCGTGGAGCCAGACGAAGAGTTTTTGCGACTGACGGGAAGGGTTTCGTTTGGGAGTGTAGAGAACGCCGTGAATGCCGTTGACTGAAATAACCCTCCGATCGATGTTCTCTGACGCCGGTGAGGGGTTAACCGGACGGAACACCCGCACTTCATCTCGGTCAGAATTGTACAGAGCAATGTGTGCATTTTTTCCTTCGATGATGACAAATTGAAGGTCTCGCCCACGAATCGGTCGTATCCAGCCGCCGTATGAGACATCATCGCGAATACGCCGAGTTGTACCCGTTATCGGATTGTATTGGCAGAGCACCCAGGCATACGGCTCTTTTTCAGTGTTTCCGATAACGTAGAGCAATCCGTCGTTGAGAAAGACATAGTCAGCGATGACAAAGGTTTCATCAAACACTCGTTCAACAGATCGATCACCACCTTTCATCCAATCAGCAAGGTCGGTGATAAAGAGGGTCACGTGCCCTGATTCATCATGATCGAGGAATGAGAAGCGTGACTCATCGTATGAAAATTCTGCGAAAAACCCAGATGGCTCAGCAGGAATAGTGATCCGTTCGCCAGAATAGGTATTCCATAACCGGTACTCCCTGCTACCGCTGTTATACCCACCAGCATACCGAGCGAGTGGTGAGACGATGTGATATGACAAGCCCGTTGTCGCTGGTACCCTTCGCATCTTCTGAGAAGCAATGTCATACACTGAGATAGTGCCATCTGTTCCAAAGAACACAACCTGACCATTCAGGAGAGAAAATTTGTATGAAGTGACACCTCCGGTGACCGGTATCACCGCAATATCCTTTGCAACATCCGCCGAGACATCAACAAGCATGTACTGATATACCGCCGCCGTTCGATCACACGAACACTGTCCTTCCTCAACGACTCGCTGTTCAACCCGATACTGCCCGTCCCAACTCTTCTTTTCAGTCCGAATCGTGCCACTGCTTTTGTCAGTGCGAGGAAATAGTGTCGGATGCTCTTCCGTGACCGGTTCGCATACATCTGTATCAATACTACAGGAGAAAAACTGTTCTCCGCTCGGATTACTGTATCGAATAAGGAGATCGCCGTCGCGAACTTCTTTGAGTTGAGCATACTGAATTTCTCCCAATGACTCAGCGTGCGAGGCAGTAGCGAAGAGAAAGACGGGTATGAAGATGGCAGAGAGGGCGAGTATCGACAGGACCATAACATACCCAGTGTACACCACACATTTTTGCAAAAAAATAGTGGACGATCGTCAGGGTCTCTCCCTGAGCCACGCCCACATAAACGCACCCTTATATAGGGTATGGGTAGTATACATGCCGACACCCACCAAACAAGGCATATGCCTGTAAGGAAACGTCGGAAGGATTGTGACACCTTCTTCTCATTTGCAAAAAAAAGCGGGCGATCGTCAAGGTCTCTCCCTGAACCACGCCCGCCACACAACCCACTCTTCTGAGTAGAGATGTGGACAGTATATACTTTTACGCCCCACAAAACCACCGACGGTATTTTGTGCAAAAAAAAAGCGGGTGATCGTCAAGGTCTCTCCCTGAACCACACCCGCCACTCCACTCTTCAATTCGAGTATCGGGAGTATACACCTTTTATATGTATCAAGCAAAATAAAACCGCCCACAACGATGTGTTGTAGGCGGTGTACCTGCTGGCGGTGTCGAAATGGGGAGAGTGTTATTGACGAAACCGCCAGATCACCCTCTGCACAGAGGCATCAACACCATACAAAAGGATCGTCAAAAAAGCAAATTATCCCGTCTCAAGAACCACATATTCAATGATTTCCTCGTCAGAGAGCCCCGCCAATCTGCCGGATCGAACCACCTGTTCGGCATGAAGGAAGAGATCATATGGGTCTTCCTTGAGTGCGGTAAGTGACCGCTTTGCTTTCTGGTAGACAAACGGTTTGAGTCCTGCGTCTTCCGCATTGTCTGACCGATCTGTTGCACAGAGGGTCCGCAGCTGCCAGAGGAGTATCTGAGTGAGTGAATCTGCCGGCTCACCGTCCCGAAGGAGCTGATGCAATGCTGCAAACGTCTTACCAACATCCCGCTTGAGAAACGTATCGGTGAATGAAAAGAGGCGGCGGTGATCGTGCTGCTTTTGCCGTTCTTCACTCTTTTGCATCGTTGCACCGGCACGAGAGAGTTTCTTTTCTTCAGTCGGCTTCAGTGACGGCTCGAAAATGATGAACATGTGCGGTGACTGGTGATACTGTTCCAGGTTCTGTTGGAGGTGACCGGAACATGTTTTGTCACCGAGCACCTCGTCACAAAACACTATGTATTTTTTTTCAAACAACCCCTGTCCGAACAGGAGTTCTTCAAGCGATCGCGATGCCGAAAGCGGTGAGATAGAGAGGTATTCGGCATGTGGCCGCTTCTTCTTACACACAGCAACATACTGCCGACTCAGCTCCCTCGCTGCATACCGATCTCCGTAGAATACGTAGAGCATGTCCCCACTATATACCACCTACGACAGCGACCCCCAGGCGACCCCCTGCTTTTTCGTCACCGGCAGCGATATCGGATTCCGGTTTGGCGGGTACACCGACTCCATAATGATGCTGATCTCCTGAACAATATCCTCTGCATCAGGGTGCACCTCAAGGAGCAACTCGTCGTGGATCTGAAGGAGCATGCGGGCTTTGTCCCGCACGCCTTTCTTTTCGAACAGTTCGTCAATGCGAATCATTGCGATTTTCATAATGTCTGCCGCTGTTCCCTGAATAACGGAGTTCATTGCCACCCGCTCCGCACGGGCCCGAACATAGGCAATGCTTGATGCAATCTCCGGAACCGGCCGAATGCGGCCGAAAGCCGTTCTCACCTCCTGCTTCTCCGCCGCTTCTTCTTTGAGTGCCTGCATGTAGGAGAACAGTTCAGGAAATGCATCCTTGTACCGCTTGAGAAACAGCGTGGCCTCCTGCTGTGTCACACCGAGGGACTGCTGCAGTGACCGGACGCCGGTGCCGTACAAAATACTGAAGTTGATCGTCTTTGCGTGTTTCCGCTGCTCGCCAGAAACCGCATCCTCAGGGATTGAGAATATTTCAGATGCGGCAAATTGGTGCACATCGCCGCCGGTTGAGAACACCTTGAGCAGTGCAACGTCACCGGAGAGGATGGCCGCGATACGGAGTTCAAACTGAACGTAATCAATTGCAACCAGTGTCCATCCCTCAGTCGCGAGAAATAAATTACGGATATCTGCACCGTCACCCTCAGATGCCGGAATATTTTGCAAATTAGGGTCACGGGATGAGAAGCGGCCGCTCTCAGTGCCGTTCTGGATCAGTTCGGTATGTATCCTCCCGCCGCTGTCAACAAACCTCGGCAGTGCGGTGACATACGTTGACCGAAGTTTTTCATAGTGGCGGTATGAGAGCACCGCGGGAATGATCGGATGCCTGTCGACAAGTTGAAGCAATGCTGACTCTTTTGTCGTCTTCCGGCCTGACGCGGTTTTCGCCGCACGACGCGGCTTGAGACCGAGGTCGGCATAGAGCACTTCACCAAGCTGCTTGGGAGAGGAGACGTTGAATTCTTTGCCGGCATGTTTGTATATATCCCGCTCAATTGACGCAATCTTTTTCTCATATGACTTCTGCAGTTTATGAGCTCCTTCCGTATCAAATCGAATGCCGACCTCTTTCATGCGGTCAACAACCGGTATGAGCGGCCGTTCGATATCCTCCCACACCGACAGCACTTCCTTCTCCTGCATCTTCCGCTTGATATGTGCAGATGCTTCAGAAATTGTCTGCTCTCCGGTGTATGCAAGCACCTCATGTGCACTCGCATCAGTTTGCATTGCATCAAGTACCCACAGTGCAATACTTGCCTCCCGAACCTCAGGTCCGGTCTCTTGCACACCCGCCCTGCTCTCCTCCTCTCCGTCGTCGCCGCCAACGAGCCGCGTAAATCGATGGAGCAGATCCTTAAACGCATACCGATCAAAAGCAGCATGCACCTCCTGCACGGAAACACGGTCACGCCATGACTGCTTTTTTGCAATGGAGGCAATCGGGACATTCGTCTGAATGGTCGCAAGGTCTCGGGAGAGAAAGGCACTTTCTCTTCCCTCCTTGAGGAGGGTGGTAATTCGTTTGGTAAATCCGTCCTCAATGAGACGATCCTGGTCGAGTGCCCGATAGATGTCATCGAGATTGCCGTACGCACTGATGAGCCGTTTTGCATAGGTGTCACCGATACCGGCAACGCCGGGAATGGAATCAGAACTATCCCCCGCCAACCCCTTGTAGTCAACAACACGCTCTGCCGAGTACCCGTTTTTCTTCGCAACACCTTCACTGTCAAGTATTGAAAAGTCACTCATTCCCTTCCGGAGAAAGTAGACACGAATATGCTCGTGCACGGTCAGCTGCAACAGGTCACCGTCACAGGTGACGATAACGACGGGTTCTCCCCGATCCGCGTCAGCAGTTGCCAGGGTCCCCAGCAAATCATCTGCCTCGTAGCCGGCTTTTTCAACAACATGCACGCCGAGGAACTGCAGAATCTGCTTCGCCGCTTCAATCTGTTCAATGAGATCATTCTCAGGAATCTCCCGATCCGCTTTATACCCCGCAAAACTCTCCTGCCGATGCGTCACTTCCGGTCGGTCAAAGCAGGCGACGATATGATCCGGCTTGAGCTCTTCGGTCACCCGAAGGAGTGAGTTGATGAAACCGAAGAGAGCACCGGTCGGTGTCCCGTCACTCGTTGAGAGGTTTTGGATAGCGTGGTATGCCCGGTAGAGGAGGGCAAGTGCGTCAATATAGATAGTCATGGTGCGGTGATAGTACGAGTATCGCCATCAAGGGTGATGGTAACGTCATATCGATGCTCCGGCAGGAACGATTGCACGCGCTCCGGCCATTCAACAGCAACCAACATTTCACCGTTGCAAGAGAGGTCATGCCAGCCAAGAGTCGCTCCGTCACGGTCACCTTCAATACGGTACGCATCAATGTGCACCAGTGATTGAAACAGTGCATCAGTCGTTTCATACTCTGACCGAAGGGTGAAGGTGGGGCTGGTGACCGGTACCGAAACACCGAGCAAGGATGCGAGGTGCTGAACGAGGGTTGTTTTCCCTGCCCCGAGCGGTCCTTCAAGGGTGAGAAAGGTTGTTGAATCCTTGGTGCGGAATCGTCGCAACGCCTGCAGGAGGTCACCGGCATACGTTTTCATCTGATCCATGGTTGTAATTACTACCGTCATACGCACATCGTACCATTTTCTCACCCACCAACCACTCCTTGACACCCTCATACTGATGCTACATTATTGGCGTGTGATATACTTGTGATATGAACACAAACACTAAACAAGATGAGAAAGAAAAGTTTACGATAACATACTCAAACGGGGCATTGAAAACCTTGGACGAGATGACTCAAAACTATCAATTTAAAGACCGTGAACAGACATTAAACTTTGCTCTCTATCTTGTACAAAAATTATACGAAGATGGTAATGTTGAGTTGAAGGACAGGTATGGGAAAAGAGATTGAAAAAATAGAAATAAATCAGTTTTCTGGCTTACTAAACTCTGAAGTAACACGACAGAGAATAATAGATGTTGTGTGCGATTCAGGTGATGTGGTAGACATGGTTAAGAATACTTGTGGCGAAATGATAGAAGAAAATAATAAAACACAAAAGATAGCGGCATATGAAAAATATTTCCGTAACTGGAAATTTTTTGTCCCAACAGCGTCAACCTTCATTATTGCGATTGCAGCAATAATATCATTAATAGTATCATTGGTACGATAATTATTAATACCTGGTAAAGTGGTATCAACACACCGCACCGCCAATCTCAGCAAGTACCATACAATGGAGATATGAATACCGGTGCAACGCAGATACTCAATCAGAAGATAAAAGAACATAATGCGGAAGAAGATGAGCGCCTCACACAATTTTTGTCAGAAAAATACAAACTCCCCATCGTCCACATAGAGGACATCAGTGTCAATCCGACTGCCCTGCAGCTTGTAAAGGAGGCAGATGCACAGGAGGCGGTGATGGCGGTCTACGGACGAATCAAAGGGGTTCTGCACATTGCGGCACATGAGCCCGGCAACCAGAAACTGGCAGAGGTAATCCGTGATCTTGAGGGCCGCGGATATGACAGCAAACTCTCAATCACATCAATGAAAACCATACGGCAAATCTGGGAATCGTACCGGGACATTGTCGCAACGAGCGAGACAAAACCCGGCACCCTCCTCATTTCAAACGAAGACCTTGAAGCGGCGGCAAAAAATATCCACTCCATTGAAGCGGTTCACGAACTATTCAAAGATTTCGGAACGATGAGTTGGTCAAAAAAGATATCAAAAAGCGTTGAATACATTGTCTCAACCGCCATTGCCATTGAAGCATCCGACATCCATATGGAGCCGTCCATGACCGGTGGTGTGATTCGGTACCGCATTGACGGCGTCCTGACCGATATTATCGAACTGAAAGAAAAAGAGTTCTCTCAGGTGCTCATCCGCATGAAGCTCCTCTCAAACATGAAAATCACCTCAAAGGGTGCACAGGACGGCGGATTTGTTGTCCACCTCCCCGGCCGAACTATCAGCGTCCGATCTTCCGTTATCCCGGAAGAAAAAGGGGGTTCTTTTGTCGCAAGAATCCTTGATCCTGAAAATGTCATTAAAGATATTGAGCACCTCGGACTGCACCCCGTCGCACTTGAGTTGTTCAAGCGACAGGTGAGAAAGCCGAACGGCATGATCCTCACCACCGGACCGACCGGCTCAGGGAAAACGACCACCCTTTATTCCCTCCTCAACGTTGCAAAGAGTGAGGAGGTAAAAGTTATCACTATTGAAAATCCTATTGAATACCGACTCTCCGGAATCGTCCAGACACAAACCGATGATGAGTACACCTTCGCATCGGGTTTGAGAACCATTCTTCGCCAAGACCCGGACATCATCCTTGTCGGCGAGATCAGAGATGAGGAGGTCGCCAACATTGCGACCCAGGCATCGCTCACCGGTCACCTTGTCCTCTCCACCATGCACACCAACAACGCAATCGGTGCATTCTCCCGACTCGAACAGTTCGGTATCGACCCGCAAACATTCTCCCGATCGGTAAACATTGTCATTGCCCAGCGATTACTCAGAAAACTCTGCCCGCACTGCTCAGAGATCGACGAGATCACTGACGAGCAGAAGGAGAAGATACGGGCGTTGATTGATAAGATGCCTGAGGGATACCGATCAGAAAACCTCACACCGGACGGCATTAGGAAGGTGGGGAAAGCGAGCGAGTCATGCACTAAGTGTACAAACGGCTACAAAGGACGTATCGGTGTCTACGGCATGTTTGAAATGGATGACAACCTTCGCTCAGTGTACGAGCAGAACAACAGCATCACCGAGTTGAGTAAGGCGATTCAGGAACAAAACCTTCCGTCAATTGAAGATGACGGCGTGTATAAGGTGGTGACCGGCATCTCTTCATTGAGTGAACTGGATCGGGTGTTAGGATTGGGTATATGAGCACATCTCAAGAGACACCGCTCGAACACTCACTCGACAGCCTCCTCCGCCCCAAGACGTGGGACGACTACATCGGTCAGGAGAAGGTAAAGAAAAACCTTGACGTCCTGATCAGTGCGGCAAAGCAGCGGGGACAGATGCCTGAACACATTCTCCTCTACGGACCGGCAGGGCTCGGAAAAACAACCCTCGCCTACATCATCGGATCCATACTCGGCGTCCCCATACAAACCGCCTCGGGTCCCATGATCGAGCGGGTCGGCGACATCGCTTCACTCGCCTCAACACTTGAAAACGGCGGCGTCCTCTTCATCGACGAAATTCATCGACTCAAGAAAAACATCGAAGAATCACTCTACCCCATCATGGAGAGCGGTACTGTCTCGGTCATGCTCGGCAAAGGACCGGCGGCACAATCCGTCACTTTTGACCTTCCGCCCATCGTTATCATCGCCGCAACAACTCAGGCGGGAAAACTCTCAACACCGCTGAGAACACGATTCTCCGGCGGCACTCTCAAGCTCGCACCATATAGCGATGGTGAAATTGCACAGATCCTGAAACGGTCTGCCGCCGTTCTTGAAACTTCTCCCCCGGACGACGAGGCAGTGCGAGAGATTGCAAAGCGATCTCGGAACACGCCGAGAATCGCCAATTACCTCCTCAAGCGAGTTCGTGACTACGCACAGGTGCACGAAAAAGACATCTCCGCCGACATCGTCAAGCAGGCACTCACCGAACGGGATATTGATGCGTACGGTCTGACAAATGAGGACCGATCCGTGCTTGAGACGATCAACACCGTCTTCAACGGCGGACCGGTCGGCATCAAGGCACTTGCGACAACACTGTCTGAAGACCCGGAAACCATTGAAGAAGTGTACGAACCGTTCTTAATACAGGTCGGGTTCCTTGACCGAACACCGCGAGGACGAAGCATCACAAAAAAGGGAGTCTCATACCTTCGGTCTGTCAGATAGCAGGTCTTGATACTTGCAGCCTGTTTTTCTGTGTATACTACTATCGTCTCCTCGCGAGGGAGCGGAGAGGCAAACACTCATTAGGGGAGTGAACGAGGTACGGACATTAGTTCGTACCTCATTTTTTCTTTTGTGATATGATAGCTGTGTCTGGGTTCCGTACCAGCTTCGGCACGGAAAAGGAACAGACAGCGGGAGGTGGTGGGCTATTATCACCTCTCGTTTCGTCCCGACACCACGGTGCCTTGCCAACACCACGGTGACGATGAGGGGGTATGGACGCACCGTTCATACCCCCATTTTTATCCCGCAATGCAAAAATAAAGGGGCGGAATCATTCCGCCCCTCTTGTCATGTCGGTTTCCCCCACCTCGGCACACCAAGAACGTAAACTATGTGGTGGAGGATTTGGAGGTATACTCTTCGGCTTGCAAAACGATCAGCATATTCCGCATCAACAGCGTCGCAAATCAACAGAAAAAGGTTGTGGGCAATCTCCTCCTCCCGCTCTTCACAACGTTTGCGAGAAGCGTGGCATGAGAAAGAAAACACACCCTGAACTCCATCTCTCACGAACACACCATAACGTCGACGACATCGTTCTGAAAAATAGAGAAGCATGCCCCGCTCTTCTGAAAGGTTTAACACTGATTCACCCGCAAGTCGATCATCTAACAAAAAGTCTACCATCTTTCTGCCGACTTTGATAAGGGTGGCGTCTGATACACTCACGAAATGTTCATCAACAAAACAACTACCGACCATACTCATATCTTTTCCTCCTTGATGGGTATATTTGTTGTCGTTTCGATTTTCTATTTATATACTACCACCAATGGCAGGACATAATAAGTGGTCGAAGATAAAGCATCGGAAGGCAGGAACCGATGCACAGAAGAGCAAGGTGTTCGGCAAAATGGTCAAACTCCTCATCACCGAGTCAAAGCAGTGTGACGGTAATGTGCAAAGCCCCGGTCTCAAATCGGCAATCAAACAGGCGAAAGCGGTAAATATGTCCGCTGACAATATCCAACGAGCCATTGACCGCGGTGCCAGCGCAGACACCCAGGCAATGCAGGGGATCACCTATGAAACATTCGGCCCCGGCGGCTGTGCCATACTCATCGAAACACTCACCGATAACAAGAACCGCACCGCGGCAGAAATACGACACCTCCTCTCCCGACACAACAGCACAATTAACGGCGCGGGGTCAGCATCATGGCTCTTCACCAAAGAAAGCGACGGATCGGTGACCGCTTCAACTACCGTTGACCTCAATGATGACGACACGGAGAAACTCCGCCTTCTCGTCACCGAACTTGAAGATCATGATGATGTACAGCAGGTATATACCAACCGCACAGCATGAGTATGCGGGTGTTAGGGATAGATCCGGGGTTTGACAGGAGCGGTTTTGCAGTTCTTGAGAAGACACCGGAGAATAAAACCGGACTCCTCTTCTCTGAGTGTTTTGAGACCAGCCGAGCCCTCCCCTTCTTTGACCGGCTCCACGCTGTCTGTGACCGGCTTCGGCACCACATTGAAACACAGAAACCCGAGTGCATTGCACTTGAGAAGCTGTTTTTCTCAAAAAATAAGAAAACTGCCATGAATGTTTCCGAAATGCGCGGTGCGGTGATACTGGTTGCAAGAGATCACGGACTCCCCGTCACCGAGTACGGACCGTCAACGATCAAGTCAAGCATCGCCGGTGACGGTCGGGCAGGAAAAGAAACGATCACACGCATGATCCATCGCCTCTTACCCCTCGATCAAAAAAAGAGGTATGATGATGAATATGATGCGATTGCGATCAGCTTGACCCACCTTTTCGCATCGAGAGGTTCCCTCCTCCGCAAATCATGACGTTTCGACATTTACAAAATATATTCCTCACCCTCCTCTCCCTCTTTTTCATCACCGTCGGCTACCTCGTCCTCTTCTACACCTTCACCGCACTTCCGGCAACTGAAATCGACACCATCTCATCAAAACAATCAATCATTGTTGTCGATCGAAATGATGAATTTCTCTTTGATTTCTCCGAAGATGAAAAGCGGCTCTTCACTCCCATCAATGAGGTGTCCCCGCACATCATCAACGCAACAATCGCCATCGAAGATGATCTCTTCTTCCAGCACAAAGGAATTCGACCGGAAGCATTTGCCAGAGCGGTCTGGAACAACATCAAGTCAGGATCATTCAGTCAGGGCGGATCAACCATCACCCAGCAGGTCATTAAAAACATATTCCTCACCAGCGAGAAGAAGGTGACGAGAAAAATAAAGGAAATGTTCCTCGCTCTCAAACTTGAAGAGCGTTTGAGCAAAGAGGAGATTCTTGAAATATACCTCAACACCATCCCCTACGGCGGTGTCTCGTACGGTGTCGCTGAGGCAAGCAGCGCTTTTTTCGGAAAAGACCCGAATGAGGCAACGATTGCTGAAGCAGCGTACCTCGCCGCCATACCGAATGCCCCGACCTTCTACTCACCATACGGATCGAACAAAAAACTGCTTGAAGAACGGAAAAATCGCGTTCTCGGACTCATGCTTGATCAAGGCAGGATCACCCGTGACGAATATGAAACAGCAAAACGGGAAAATGTTCATTTCCAGAGCCGCGATGTCTTTTCTATCAAAGCACCCCACTTTGTCTTCTTTGTCAAAGAAATCCTCGAGCGTGAGTACGGACCGAGTATGAAACCGCTTGAAGGGAAGGAAATCCGGACAACACTTGACCTTGCAATGCAGCAAGAAATTGAGGAACAGATTCAGGCATTCGCACCGGCACTTGAAGAAAAACACGGAGCTGACAACATCGCGGCTCTGGTACTCCTCGCGAATACCGGAGAGATTCTCACCATGATCGGATCGAGAGACTTTTTCGACAGCGACATCGACGGCAGTGTTAACCTCACCACCTCACTGCGGCAACCCGGTTCCACCTTCAAGCCAATCGTCTACGCACAGGCATTTGAAAAAGGGCTGCGGCCGGAGACCGTCGTCTATGATGTCCAAACACAATTCAGCGAATCATGTGATGAAGACCTGTTTGAGACAACGAGTGACGGATGCTATTCCCCTTTCAACTACACCGGTCGGTTCTCAGGACCGGTCTCACTCCGTAATGCACTCGCTTCATCAGTCAACATACCCGCAGTGAAAGCCCTCTACCTCGCCGGTATCCCGGAAACCATCAGCCTCGCCAAGAAAATGGGGATTACCTCAATCACCGAGCAGCCCGAACACTACGGTCTTAGTCTCGCACTCGGAAGCACCGACATCACCCCGCTTGAACTTGCACAGGCATACAATGTCTTTGCCAACGAAGGCATCTTTGTCCCCTACACCTGGAAAAAAGAGTCGATGCAGCCGACGATCAGAAAACGTATTCTCAGCACATCAGTCGTGCGAGACATCACCGACATTCTCTCAGACGACAATGCACGGTCGCAGACATTCGGCAGACATTCACCGCTCAACATTGACGACGGATCAGTTGCGGTCAAGACCGGAACAACGAACAACTCCCGTGACATCTGGATCGTCGGATACTCACCCAACATCGTCGCCCTCATCTGGGCCGGGAACTCAGACAACGGTGTCTTGGAAAACAACGCCGTCGGTTTCTCACTCGCCCCCCTGTTCCGGGATGTCATAACCACCGCTATCAACACGTACGGCAAGCGATACACCTCCTTCACCCCGAACATACCCGTGACCTCACCGGACACGCCGGACATTGTCCGAGGCTTTATCGACCACGACGAGCAGCACGCAATCCTCCACTACATCAGCAAAGACAACCCGACCAAGCCGACCGAAGACCCCGAACAAGATCCGCAGTATGAAAACTGGGAATTCGGCGTACAGGACTGGCTCAACGAGAGTGATATCGGAAAGTATGAGAATGTGACCGTCAATGAGAGGATATTCTACATAGAAACACCAAAACAGCGAAATACACTTTCAGCAACCCAGCCGACACTTGTCAGGGCGAATGCGATCGGTCTGGATAACCCGACCTATGAAATCTACTACAACGACACCTTCTACGCAGAAAAAGACGGAGACCCGATCTTTTTCTTTGAACCGAAGGATGTTGACCCCGGAGACCGTGAGGTGACCATACAAATCATTGCCATCACCGATGACGGTATCTACCTTGCTGAAGAAACCTACGACATAGAACGGGTATTTGATCGATAGCGAACTATTCCTCAAGAAGCGGTGAGACGATGGTGATCAGTGACGTGTCCGTTGCACCGCAGATAGTGAGCGGCTTTGTGCTGTCATCAACTAATTTAAGCACAACCCGATCATCGGGGATAACGGAAAGTGCGTCACTGACAAAAAGGTAGTTGAATGACGGAAAGGCGGTAACCTGCCCTTTCACCGAAGCGGCAATGATGTTTTTTGTAGAACCGGCTGTTTCATTGCTGAACGACAGGAATATATTTTTTTCGTCATGCACACCAAATGAGAGACGGTTTAATTTATTCGAAAAAAGGCGGGCTTTTTTCAGAAAGTTGAGGATGTCTTTTTTGATAACGGTGATTTCAGCGGCAAACGATGCGGGGATGATAGCCGCATAGTTCGGAAAGGTACCCTGCACGCTGCTTGTTCGAATATACACCGTCTCTGTCCTAAGGTGTACCGTGTCACCTTCGACAAACAAGTGCACATCAGTGTCTGCACTATTTTCTAAAATTCGCACGATTTTCTGCACGTTCTTTATCGGGATGATAATACCAACGTCCGCATCTACATTCTCTGCAAGGAAGCGAGTTTCAGCAAGTCTGAAGCCATCTGTCGCAGCGAAGTAGACGGTCTCACCTTTTGTGTAGAGGTACACACTTGCAATCTCCGGCTTCACCACACTTTCCGCTGCAGCATGTTGTACATCCTTAAATCCGCGAATGACGACTTCCCGCTGCAATGAAACCGTCGGCTTTTTGTCCGCAATTGATGCAGTATCAACTAAAAACACATTCCTATCCTCAAGGGAGAGGGTAAAGAGGTCAGACTCACTACTCTTCGTGCGAACCAGAAGCTTGCTCCCGGAGAGCTCAATGGTTGTCAGGGCGTCAATGATCGGAACGATGACGGTGTCGAGTGCCTGCGGTGCAACGAAAATCGTTCCGTCAGAACAATCAGTTCCTTCGATGGTGTATGAGATGAAGAAATCAAACTGATGCATCTTAAATGAAACCGTAGTACCGGAAACCTCAATATAGATACCGCTGGTTTCTGAAAGAGCTGTTTTATCTGCAGCTTTGGTGAATATCCCGGTAATGCTTTTTAGTACATCAGTCTGTGCAGTGAATTTCATATATTAAATTTATTATTATTTTTAGTATAGGGTAAAAGTGGATTGTCAGTGTGCTGGGTTTCTATTGTTATGTTTTTTACACGATCAGGGTGTGGAAGAAGGGGTGGATGTTATTCGGCAGGTTCTGGATATCTGCACAGATACGTTTAGTGGTGTGGAAAACGGTGCCGTCGTCCACCAGTTTTACACCGGTTTTCAAGACGGTGTCACGGTCAATTCCCCCTCGTTCTCCACACCTATATCCCCATTTTTCGGAGCAGGGTTTCGAGATCTTTTTGTATGAGCGAGCTCTCTTGCAGTTTGTCAGATATTTTTTCACACGCATGCATTACGGTTGTGTGGTCTCGATTACCGAACTGTTTACCGATGAAGGAGTAGGAGAGTCCGAGCTGTTCCCGGAAGATGTACATAATCACCTGTCGGGTATGCACCACCTCCTTCTTTCGCAGCTTGGTTGAGAGGAGGTCTTGGTTGATAGCATAGTAGTCACAAACGGTTTCGATAACTTTTTCGTATGAAATGTTTGTTTTTGACTGAACGTGGTTCTTGATAAACTTCTTTACATCTACAAGGTCAACCGACATATTGCCGGTATTCATGGTGTGGAGGTGAATACTTTTGAGTGCTCCGTTGATTTCCCGAATGTTCTGCGGAATGTTTTCAACGATATAGTCGACAGCATCACTCGCAATTGATATTCCCAATTTCTTCGCCTTCTCATTGCAGATGATCTTCATATCTTCGTACTTCGGCTTCTCAATATCAATAACAACACCCGAGTTGAGCCGTGTCCTGATTCGATCCTCCATCTTGTCAAGCTCTGATGGCGGCTGATCTGATGAAAGGACAATCTGTGCGTTCTTGTTGACCAGGGCATTGAAGAGGTGGAAGACCTCAATGAGCGTTGATTCACTCTTTTGCAGGAAGTGGACATCATCAATAATGAAGAGCTGGTAGTTTTGGTAGGTGCCGCGGAACTCTTTCACATGATCTTTCTTGATTGCGTTGATGTAGTTTTCCATAAACGACTCCGTGGTGGTGTAGAAGATCTTGATGCTCGGGTTCAACTGATGCACACGGTTGCCGATTGCCTGCAGCAGATGTGTTTTACCGACACCGGTCGGTCCGTACACGTAGAACGGGTTGTACATCGTGCCGAACTTCTCAATGATCGCCTGTGCGGCGGTGTATGCGAAACGATTGTAGGGGGCGATGATGAATTCTTCAAAGACAAGATCGGTGTTAAGGTTGGTGTCTCGGTCAGATGTTTTTAAATCAAGCGGGAGAGATTTTGTCTGTGAAGGCTGCATCTGCTTTCTCGACGTCCGTCGTGAGATGATGAACTTGAGATTTCTCACTGACGGACTCTTTTTCATCACTTCGGAAGCGAGAACGGTTTGATAGTTTTTTTGAATCCAGCTTCTCGTGAGTTCATTCGGAACACCGAGAACAAATGTCTTTCCGTTGTCATCAATTTTCATCGGATAGACACCGGACAGCCATGTTTGGTAACTGTTGATAGGGATGTGTTCTTGTATTGTTTTTGAAACTTCACTCCAGAGTGTCTGAATATCCAGATTGTGACTCACGGTCATATGCAAATAGTATTCCCTACTGACCGATGACTAACAAGAGACAAAAATAAGGGTCGGTATGTGCATAACATGTGGATGAGATGCAAAAAACGTACAGTTGCTCTCACCCCTGCCGCGGTGTATACTCACCGAAACAGAAACATATGAAACGGAACAACAAGAAGCGACTGCGAAAGCACGGATTTCTCGCGAGGAGTAAAACGACGGGAGGTCGTCGCGTTATTGCACGGCGTCGACAGAAGGCTCGAACAAGAGTAACGGTATAGGTGGGTATGAAAACCGGTCTTTCCGGCAGTGACATTCAGACAATACTGAAAAAAGGTCGCCGATATGTCGGTGACGGACTCGTTGTCGTATTCGGTTCGGAAAAGGAGAGGAGCGGTCGATTTGCCGTCGTCGTGAGCAAGAAGGTGGCGAGGCACAGTGTTGATCGAAACAGGATAAAGCGGTTGGTTCGGGAAGCGATCCGATCACTCCCCACCGTCCCGTATCCGTTTGTTGTTCTCTGCCGGAGAGATTTGTCGCAGCAACAGGCTCGAGATACTCTGCAGACGATTTTCAAGGAAGGAGAATACCTGGTATCATAACCGTAGGTATGAATCGGCTGGTGAGTATCTCTCTTGTCATCCTTGTCCTCACAGCTATTGTGTTTCTTGCATGGTATACCGCACAGCCAGACGTGGAAGAGCCTGCACCGCCAACCGATACCGGTGAATCCGTCACCGTTCAAGATGACACGTTTGGTCTCGGCGACATCAAAACCATTCCGTTTGACGGCAGCGGCGTTGATCGGGAGATTGATGTTACCGAACGTCGCGATGATCGTATTATCATTCCCGCCAGAGAGCCGGAAGTCGGTCTCGGCAGTGAGACTGCGGTGCTCGGCGATCAGCAGGAAGTATCGGGGAGAATATCGCGGCTCACCCGTCTCTTTGCCGGTCAGGTTGCAGGATATCGTGTCGATAAGGAAGACGGTGCGATGGTGGTAAAGGTGGTGGAGGCCGGAACGGGGTCTCGATACAGGATTACCGTTGATCCGTACGTTCTCACGCTCGCCTCGCCGGGAGAGGTTCGAAAAGTGGTTGAAGCACACCTCTTCGCCAATGATTCTGCTCTCCTTCTCTATGAAGGTGATGACGAATCAGCCATCAAATCGGTGTTTGTGCCGTTCAATACCCGTGAATCAAATGAACGGTTGCAGCGGTTTGAGGACAATATTCGGGTAGCAACAGACCACGAGAACAGATTCTTCTACACACGGCGGGTCAATGACAGGGTGGTCGGTATTGCAGTTGATGTCGAGAATCCCGATGAAACAAAAGTGATTTGGCAGTCCGGTTTCTCATACTGGCTTCCCCGCTGGGGAAGAAACCCCTTTGTTACCATCACCACCCCAATCTCATCTCAGGCACGGGGTAACGTGTATATTCTTGATCCGGAGGGCGAGCAGCCGTTCAAACGGGTTGTCGAACCGGTGTTCGGCGGGTCAGCCTTTGTTGATGCGTACTCCGGCTATGTCGTGCTCTATGAAGTTGAGAAAGATGCGTTTTCCGGCAGCACGGTAGTAACGGATCTCTCAAGGGAGCACACCATCACCATGCCCATGACGCTTCCGGAAAAATGTGACGGCTTCAACGGTCTCTTTTTCTGTGCCGTTCCGGAAGAGATACCGTATGAAACACTCTCCGGCTACGAAACGGTTTTCCCCGATTCCTGGTATCAGGGAGACCTCTCATTTATTGACGTTGTGCTCCGTATTGACACCAAGACAGGATCGGTACGGCAGGTTATGTCACAAAGTGAAACAGACATACAGCTTCTCTCCGGCGGCGAGTTGTTTGACATCACTCACCCGTACGTGAGTGACAGTGCGGAATACCTCTTTTTTATAAACAAAAACAATCTATCCCTCTGGATGCTCCGCTTGTTCTAGCACTGCATCTTCCTGTCGAAATTTATTCATAACAAGAACCTCCTGCAAGATGGTGACCAGGTTGTTGAACAGCCAGTAGAGACCGACGGTGGCGGTCATGAAGAATGAAAAAATAGCGATGAGGATCGGCATGACACCAAAAAAGATAATCTTCTGGGTCTTTTTCCCGCTTCCCGGTGTATTTTTGGTGGTGAAGTGTGTGATGAGCAGTTGGGTCAGGAAAACAAGGACAGCGACAAGTATTCCCCCTTTGACAAAAAGAACTGACGAGGAGAGGAAGGTGTAGTTAATAGATTCAGGGGCGGTGACAAACGAATAGAAAACGTCAGAAAAAGGAAATTCTCCCGTTCCGAGGTCTCGGACAACGAAAAAGATGCTGATGAATATGGGGATTTGGATGAACAGTGACGCAATAGGTGTGAGCGGGTTGATGTTATTTTTCTTGTACACCGCTAATGTTTTCTCTGCTTGTTCCTTCCGATCATCCGTCGACTTCTTAATTTCCTGTAATTCATCGGCAACATCCCGCATCTTAATCTGCATGCGGGTGTTTTTAACAGATGATGGGAGAAGGATGAGTTTTGAGGCGATAACGAGGGCAAGAATACCGACCACAATACTGTTTGTGGACAGAAGTTCCATGAGGAAGAACAGTATATTTGCGGTCGGCTGATAGAAGACGGTGAAGAGGAATCCCATGTATGCGTGAATGTAGTATATACCACCCGAGACTTACTGATAATACTTCATTTGTTTAATTACGGCTAGTTTCGAATACCTTGAATATGCTTTTCGTACGCCGATGCCTCTACCGGACCGGTTAGTTCAATCTTGCAATCATTCCACGACCAATCGTTCATTACGTCAATAAATTCATACATGAATGCAATGTACCCCTTTCTGTTCGGGCATGACCCGGACCGTCGTTCCGTGACAGTATACTCCCACACGGCAGTAGGGTTTAAATCTTCTTCAAAGAGTCTGCTCCTATACTGTTTATCTCCAATACTTACCAAAACAATGGCAAAAACCTTCCTACTTATATTCGGTTGCGGTTGCCCTGCCGTTGTTCTTTTGATTTCTTGTATGGTACGTGACGGATTGTATGGAATGTCGATGGACACTATCGAAGGGTTTGCTTGCGATGATGAGTAGAGGAGTTTGATATCCAGATCATAATCCCCCGGATACTCCAACTTTTTAGAGCATGTTTCAGGATCAAACAACTCTATTTCGGTATATGGTTTTACTTCCAATGAAAAATCTATCTTGTCGAGAGCCGGATACCGTAAATCTCTGCTGTCTGTTCCGTATCCTTTGGTGAGAGGGGCTGACGCTATGAAGGAATGTATTACTTTGTCGGAGAGATCGCCGCCACAGTCATATATCGGACGATTGAGAAAGACGAAATCTTCGGGTGCCTGCTCCCACACTTCGTCATATTCACTCTCGAGGAATGCCTGCTTGTTGAGGAGGCTGGGGACAAAAAAGTCGAGAATGATGTAGGAGCAGAGGAGAACACTGATGCCGTAAATTGCACCGATCATGTTACTCTTTGCTTTCCCCGCCCGAAAAATATCACCGGTCATTTGTTGATATATGAGGGCGGTACCATACCATGCGATATAGAGGACGAGGAGAACACTGGAAACGGAGAACGCAATTCGTATAATGCCGTTGATAACACTCGGAACCCCTCTCCCCTCACCGCCGGTAAGGTTAAACCAATCCCCCACCTCAGTGACAAATGATATACATTTCAGACCGTCTGTCTGAACGTTGCATTTTTCTCCCGAATCAGATTCTTCCTGTGCATGTATGGCAATAGTACTAGAAAAAATAATGAAGCAGATCGGTGCGATGAGGAGTATGTTGTACAGTGTTCGCTTGCACAAACGCATATCGCCAGTATAACGTAGTTTGATGGCTTAGAGACTGACGTTCAGTGTGTTTTGCGCTTTCTGTTGCGTCTTTTCTCTGTTTTGTGCTGACACCTGTACCGGAATTATCGTATCTTCTCCGCGCAGTGAGATATCAACTTTCCTCCCCTGCTGCAGCGGTGACAGACCGTCACGGATATTCCAGGTGTAGGATATGGCGTTCGGATTTTCAAAATCTTCCCTACTGAAGAAAAACGGGTACAGTGAGGTGGTTAGCGGTTGTTTTCGTATTGCGACGTCTGATGGGATGGCTCGTTCGGTAATAAGGCCTCGGGTAACGGTGTAGGGGTAGACGATGATGCGGGATTCTGTTATCGGGATACTGACAGCTTTTCGAAACCGAACGGTGTGGTCATTGATGAGTGTCGCCCGTGCGAGTATGTAGACGTCATTGTTAATCAGTGACCCCCCTTTTTCATAGACAATACTGCTCACTCCCGGTCCGGTGTCTTCATGAAACGATGTTTCGACCTCCCACACAAAGGAAAAATCATTTTCATCATAGGTTATGCCATTTCTGTCAATATACTGGATTTCTGCGTACACATGGATGGGAACCTGCGGACCGGCAAGCGGATATCCGCGATATCGGGGGGTGGTAACGGAGTGCCCCTCCCACAGCAGATCAAACGTAACGGGATTGATAGCGGTGGTTGCGTTTATATATCGACGTATGCCGCCCTGGACTGAATAGACGATGCGTGCCACGATCCGTTTTTGCTGATTGCCGACAACTTCTTTCAGCGACATCTTGTCGGTATATGCAGTTCGTTCCTGACCGTCGACAAACCACCGAATGGACCGAATACTCGTTACCCGCTCATCTTCTCCTCGGATATGTACGGTCACCTCTTTCCCCGGTGACGGCACTCCCTCATCTATTTCAAGGAGGTAGGCGGTCGGACTTCCGACCTGTTGGGCAAAAAGAGCGGTCGGAATAAAAAAAAGAAGACCGAAGAGGAGCGGCACTGCAAACCGAAGGGCGATCATATACCACTAGTATACGCTCACTTTTTACCCAGCACCCTTCCGATCGATGATCCGATGTTTCCTAAAGAAGACCCCGGTGTGATATGACCGGTCGCTTTTCGGAGCAATTTTCTTCGGAGGAAGAGACTGAACGTACCCCAGAATGCAAAACTGGAGAGAAAAGGAATGCACTCAAGGAGGAAGACGCCAACTGCCACGAGGTAGTCGGTGATAGAAAAATAGCCGCGAGGTGCTGTTGTGGCAATGAAGATGAATAGGCAGAGAACGATGGTTGAGAGCAGTGCCTGGAGACCGAATACAAACCCGATGGTTGCAAGAGCAGTTTCACCGACCTCTTCAAAAATAGCTGACAAGATGCCGGTGGTGACGCCGACAACGAGACTGATCGGCCAGAATGTAACCAATGTCTTCAGGAGTGATATCTGCATATTGGTCATGACGGCACCAATAGCATCAAAGAGCCAGGTAACGATGCTGAATGAGAGAATGGCAAGACTGCCATGAATCGCTGATCCGGCATGTTCTCGAGCCTGTCTGACCGCTCCCCCGAGACTGCCGTCATCGTGATCGGCGGACTGTTCGGTGGCGTTGTTCTCGGTGTCATTCATACCGCCCGCATCAGACCTCTATCTTTTCCCGCTCAATATTGAGTAGTTGTGACGGGTCAGTGGTGATGATCTTGTCTTCTGTCAGTGATGCGATGATTTTGATCGCAACACGTTTCAAGCCGGCAATGAAAAGACCTTCACCGACATTCGCCTCCAAGAGGAGGTATTTTTCGTTGTCAGTAAGGTTAAATATCTCCTGCACGAGATCAATGGTGGTGGCTGACTGCCGGAGGAGGAGAATGAGTGAGGAGTTGTTGAGAATGGATCTGCCGTACCGGGATTCCAGGAAGTCACCGACGTCTTGTGTGATAGTGCCGATACCGAGGTAGTATTTCCTTCCCCGCTTCACCAGACCGAAGAGGAACGCCGCAGTGTCTTCCGCCTGCATCATGATCCATGCCTCGTCGACAACAAGAAGACGTTTCCTGATATTTTGTCGAATACTGTTCCAGATGTATCTCGTGATGATGTACATCGCCGCCGTTTTGAGTTCCTCTTCCATGTCTCGAATGGAGAACACGACCAAATTTTTATTCATGCTGATATTGGTCGGTTCATTCACAAACCCGGCCCACGTTCCCGTCGTGTATCGGCTGAGTCGTTCCGCAAGATCTTCACCGCCTTCAATACCGCCGAGAACGAGAGCGAAGTCAGAGAGAAGCGGCGGCTCTATATTCTCAAAACTCTCAGAAGACGGGGTAATATCTTTTAGGGCATAGGTTTCATAAATGGCACGGTCAATGATTGACTCCTCATTTTTATTCAGATTATCAAACAAGATTCGGAAGAAGCCGATAAGGTTGATCACGTTACTCTTCAGCACGTCTGCCGGATTCTCATCTTCGTCAACCGGCGGAAGATCGAACGGGTTGATGTGATGTTCTGAGTTGAGGGAGACGTTAAAATATCGTCCGTTGACCGCTTTTGCAAGCTGCTCAAACTCACGTTCGGGGTCAATGACGATAACATCGACACCGATCATGAGAGATCGGAGCACCTCCAGCTTCATGGCGTATGACTTTCCCGCACCGGACGTCGCGAAGGTGACAGAGTTGTAGTTTGGCAGTGAGAATCGGTCAAAGAGAATGAGAGAGGCGTTGTGTTGATTAACGCCGTAGAGAATACCCTTCTCCGCGGAAAGGTTGAAGGAGACGAATGGGAACAAACTGGAGAGCGGGTCTGAATTGAGCTTGGTGTGAATGGCAAGCACGTCAGTGCCGAACGGGCTCGTGCTCTTGAATCCCTGCTCTTGTTGAAATACGGTCGGTTTGATAAAGATGAGGCGCCCTTCTAACTCAGATCGCATTTCCTTCTCAACATCTTCAATCTCTTCCAGACTTTCTCCGTAGATAGTGATGTAGACACCGACTTCAAACATACGCTCCGTTGCCTGCTGAATCTTGCTCCGAAGCTCTTCAAGGTCGTGGTATGCGGTATCAAGTTTCGGATCACGAACAAGTCCTTTCTGCTCACGTTCAATCACTTGCCCCTCAACCTGTGCAACCTTCTTCCGAAACTTTCTCAGAACATCCTTTGACGTCATCGGGTGCACGAAGATGGAGATATCAAATTCTTTGTTGAGGTTGATGATAGGAGTGAACCACCCTTCGTTGAGGAAACGGGGATACGAGACAATGGCAAATGATCGGGCATACTTGTTCCCGAGTGATATGTTTTTCGGAGTCACCTGAATTGCTGCCGGAGCAATAACATCACGAATGCCGACAGATTCTTGCCCGAACATCTCTTCGGGGATAAAGTCGTCGGTCGGATCCCCTTTTTCATTTTTTTTGAATACGTCAAACAGTCCCATACCTCCCTCTATTATACAGAAGGCGGTGCCTGTGTATCACCGGGGTTGAATGTTTGGTACAACAGCTCGGTTACTTCGTCTGTTCCGAGCTGGGCGGTGCGAATACCGAGCGAACGAATGTTGTTTTGGATAAACGAGGTTCGTTGCAAGAGTTGCGATATGTTTTCGCTCAGTGACTTGTCAGATCCGGTGTTGTTTTTCACAAACGGCAGAGAAAATCCCTTTGCCTGTATCGGTGAGTACGTTACGATAACGAAGAATTGCTTTGTCATGATTTCATTTGACTCGGTGAAATCTTTGATGAAGTTGATGTACTCACGAGTTTGCAGCCCGAGCAGTTCGTTCGGCTGATTTTTATAAACATCCTCCAGAAAGGTGAGGTATCCCTTGATATTCAGTCGCCGTGACTGGATGAGTATTTGGACGCCGACCTCAAGTGAGTTGAGAACCGATTGGAACTGAAACGTGATTGCCTCGCGTTCAGCATCTGACTTCAGGTTGAAATTGATTGGTGAGACAAGGATAACTGCACAGAGAATACCGTCATCACGAATGATAATGCCGTCGCGAATTTCCTTGACCGGTACGAATGATTGCGTGGTAGTGGTGGTCATATGACGACATCAGGTTCCTGGTTATCAATGGGATTATCGTCGAAAATAAGATTGGAGTTGAGGTTCTGCACACGACCGCGGTCACTCTCACCATCCTGATGTTTCGATTCCCTCTTTCCCCTCTTTTTGTTAACCTTCCGCTGGGTATACACACGACTCCCTTCCTGTCGCCACACGTACATTCTTTTCTTTGTCATAAATTGCATCATCGACTGGAGGATGACGATGAATGACTGATTGTTCAGACGAAAGAATGCAAGGAAACCGGCCAGCATACAAACCGGTGCACCAAATACGACAGAAATGACAAAACTGCCGGTGACCAGGTAGAGGATGAGGAGAAATCCGATGCCGCCGCCGATGTAGAGAATCTGTTTAAAGCTCATGCCGAAAAAAATAGTATCCGGTATGTCGAGATTTTGAGGGACCTGAAACCGCATATAGTGCAAGTATACACCGCTGTGCACGAGTGTTTGCTTGGCGGTAAAAAAGCGGTATACTCTTGTGGAGGTAATGGATCTTCATTACCCGGGTACCTCCTGTGGTAGGTGCATAACGTTTCTGCAAGTTATGCACCTATTTTTTATGCACTGCCAGTACCCTTCAAAAAACCGCTATACTAAGGGTAAGCACTGATTAGTCCACGAGGCGAGGATTGGTAGTGCCAAAGACTCTCCAGGTCTTGCGGGGTGGATCTACGGATCCGCCCCATTTTTTATGCCCTCATATCTAAAATTATTGACAAATATAAAATAAAATGGTCAAAAAGCCTTGTAATAGAAGGGTTTTCTGTACAAATTGACCAATTTATGGCACTATGTGGACATACAACTAATTTGCCATGACATTTGTACAAGCATCAACCAGTAGCACTAACACACGTAGTAGAAAGGGGAGATATGTCAAAGGTAAGGTCGGTTTTCGAGGCGGCGTCCAGGGGAAATGTTCCCTGGCTTCGTCAGATCATCGAGAAGGAAAAAAGTGCGGTCCTGATTCGTGATGGTGACGGAATGACTCCGCTTATGTACGCCGTAGAACAAGGTCGTACGAAGGCGGTTGAAATTCTGATCCAGAGCGGGGCCGATCCGCATACGCGTGACTTTGTCGGAGACCCGGTGCTCTTCTACGCCCTCTTTGGCGAAGAAGGCATCAGCCTTGAGATCGTTGACCTGCTCATGCAATCGGGCGTCACGGTCAACTCGGAAAATAAGGAGGGGAAAACGTCAATCCACATTGCCGCAATATGCGACGACGTGGAAACATCCTCCTTCCTTGTCGGGATGGGGGCTGACATCAATAAACGTGACAGTGAGGGGAGGACCCCGCTGTTTCACGCAGTGTCGGAAGACAGTGAGCGGGTAACCATTCTTCTCGCTGATGTCGGTGCGGAAATTGATCAGTGTGATAACTTGGGGAGGACGGCACTCATGATTGCGTGTCAGAGAAAACTCCCGAAGGTTGTTGATCACCTGGTCAACGCCGGTGCTAATGTCTGCAAGATGGATCGATCCGGCAAAATGCCGATCGATTATTTTGAGCAATCGGAGGTGATTCCGAGAATACTCTGCAAAAAAATTGCAGAAGACATCAAACACAGAACCTTCTAGACGACTAAGCGTCCGAGAGAACATCTCTCGGACGCTTTTATTTTGCATCAAAGACATGTTCGTTGTGGCGGCGGTGCAGTGCTGCTCCGATTCCGATAACGATAACCGTTGCGACAGCGGTCAGCAGGACCGGAAATGCCGGGAGCGTCATTGTTGCGTGCGGTACTTCGGAGAGGAGTGAAGCGGTTTGCAGTATTGTGTGCAGCGGTATGTATGCTGCGGGCATGATGAGTATGCCGAGTACTGATGAGAAGAGGGTAACAATGGTTACCGCCGCACCCGCCGCCATTGCTATCGGCACAAGGGGGAGGATGATAATGTTTGCAACAATACCAATGATCGAAACTTCACCAATTGCATATGCAAGGTACGGAAGAAGGGTGCACTGAACGGCGATGGTGGAAACAACAACGCCGCGCAACTCCATTTTTTCCGGCACCCACCGAACATAGTGTTCAAGGATTGGGGCGAACAAGAGAAGGCCGAGTGTGGCAAGAAAGGAAAGATGGAATGAAATATTAAACAACGCCTGGTTCGGGTCAAGGAGTGTCATGATCATTGCAACAAAGAGGAGGGCGCGTATGCCGTCATATTCACGATGTGCGGACCGGGCGATCAGTGCAATGACTGCCATTGTTCCTGCACGGATTGCTGCAGTCTGTGCTCCTGAGAGAAGAACAAATGCAATGATAGTAATGAGAGCGATGATGAGAGATGCTCTGTTCCCTGCTCGTGCGGCAAGTCGTCTTGTTGCTTCTGCGACAAGTGTCACATTGTGTCCGGAGAGAACAATGATATGAATAAGTCCTGTTATTCGAAATGCATCAAGAAGTTCCGGTGACAAAGATCCGCGCAGACCGAGGATGAGGCCGCCGAGGAGTGATGCTTCCTGCATCGGGAGAACACGATGCATCGCATGCATAAACTTCTGTCGCAGTGTTGCAAATAACATCAATTGATCAGGTGATCCTTCGCACGATGTTCCATCAACGAAGGCGAGAGCGTGTATGTTAAATTGTCGGAGATACTGTCGGTACGGAAAGACACGACCTGTTTCAGTGACGAAGTCTTCCGGCTCAATGAGTGTTGCGGAGAAAGTGACGTCTTCGCCAGTAACGCATCGTGACGGATATGGTTCATACACAAGGATCGACGATTCCTGATCAATCGGCACATTGTTTATTGTCCTGACTGCAGCGGTGTATCGACTGTATGACTTCCGGTGTTCAATGTCACTGATAACCGATCCGGTGACGGAAACAGTGCCGGGGTGTTCTGCGATAAGTGCGTCCGTCTGTCTTGAAATATCGGCAGCTATCCTGAGAAAGCCGAGAAGAAGGGCGATGATGGCGGCAGTGACAAGTACAATGCGGCGATGTTTTCTGAAGAGAAACAGGGAGAGGGAGGCACCGATGAGAATAAGTGCAAAGATCTCTGTCGGCGCACTGAACAGTGACCCGAGATAGCAGCCGGCGATTGCAGCGAGTGCAACTGCCGGCACAAAAAGACTACTCATGACTGCTGAAGATGTCGGTCACTCGTATACGAGGTCGGTTACTGAACACATCCCGTTCGACAGATCCGATGATCTGACAAGGAACCCCCGTTTTTTGATTTGACACGTCGCCGGCAAAAAACTTAATCCCCTGGAGATTGCTGTTGCCGTCAGTGAGTGTATATCGGACGTGGTCCTTCTGTTTGCCGAATTGGTGAATCGATTTGATACGACAGGTATTGAGTGCAATACGTATATGCTCGTTTTGCATGCCGAACGGTGCAAATGAGTCACTTACCGCAAGGATGTCAGGAATGTCCCGCAGGTTGCATATGAGATCAACCTGTTGCTCGTCTTGATTTTCGTCCGTTGATGGCGACGGTACTTGATTTAACTCATCCTCAAGACACACTTCAGCACCGTCGGTTAGTGTGAAACCGCCTGCCTGTTTATGACCGCCGGATTCCGTGAAAAGGTGAGATGCTTGTTGCATAAGGGTAAATATGTCACGGTCTGCTGATCGGCAGGATCCTTTTACCTGCTGTTTGGATTTGTCCGTATCGGTGCACTGTCCCCACACAAATACCGTTTTTCCATACTTCTCTGCCAACTTCTGGGCAACGAGTCCCGCAAGCGACGGCTTCCATGACCGACTGCCGAACACCCACACATCCGATTCCTTGTTTTTGTGTTGAGCTGTTTTTTCAGCTTCGCGAACCATTGCTGCAACGGTCGACTTCCGTCTGTTATTCAGTGTGGTGAGGGCATTGGTAATTTCCGCTGCTTTTTCAAAGGATGTTGCGGTGAGGAGGTCAAAGGCGAGATTCGCGTCTCCCATACGTGATGCCGCATTGATTCTCGGTATGACGAGATAGGTGAGGTCGTCCTGTGTTACCCGCTCCTGTTTGATTTTGAGGAGACTGCACAATGCCCTGATTCCGGGTCGCGGACTTTTTTGAAAAACAGCGAGACCATATCGAACAAACTGTCGATTGATGCCGCGAATCGGCACCATGTCTGAGATCGTTGCAAGTCCGATGATGTCCAGTTGCCACCGTTCCCACCCGAGAGGCAGTTTGGTTGACGGGAGTATCTGCTGCGCCTGTTTGACCAATGCCTGGATAAAAAGGAAGACGACACCTGCAGCACACGGGTACGGCTCTGCAACTGACTCCTCGATTGTCGGATTTATCAGGGCGAATGCTTCGGGTGTTCTCTCACCGGGGAGGTGGTGGTCAAGGATGATAACGTCAGTACCGGATTCTTGTATGCGTGCAATTTCGTCCGGGTGTGCGGTTCCGCAGTCAAGTACACAAACAACAGATACACCCTTCTCAAGCATTCGCTGTGTGTTTTCCGCATGCACGCCAAATCCTTGTATATTTCGGTCCGGCACTTCATAGACGATCTTGCTGTGGTTCAGGGCGGAAAGTGTTGAAAAGAGTGCCGCGGCTGCCGGGATCCCGTCACAGTCATAGTCGCTGTAGATGCCAATCACCTCATTATCACGAACCGCCTGCAGTACCCGTTCTGCTGCACGATACATGGATTGGTATTGATACGGATCAGTTTCTCTCCAGGCCGTATCGAAAAACGCATCAGCTGATTCCTTGTCGGTGATGCCTCTTGTAAAAAGGAGTCGTTGTGATATGGCGTCAAAGTCTTTCAGAGACTCTTGCACGTCTTTGGGCGGGTCATCTCGTACGAGGTACATACCTGGTATGGTATCACGTGCGACACGTTTGCGAAGTGGGGAAAAATGAAAAAAATGAAAGAGGAGGGGCAGTGTTGGTGAAGGGAGCGGTATATACTGTTCTCATATGGATACCGAGCGAACGATTTTTCAAGACATTATTGAGAAAAAAATTCCTGCAGATATTGTTTTTGAAACGAATGATGTTCTTGCGTTTCTTGACATTGCTCCGGTTGCAAAAGGTCATACGCTCGTCATACCGAAACATCCCGTACAAGACATTTTTTCCCTTTCAGACAGTGACGCAGCACACCTTATGCAGGCTATTGTCACCATCTCTCGTGCAGTACGTACCGCAACCAAGGCTCCGAGTGTCAATGTTATCTCAAACAACGGGTTTGAGGCCGGTCAGGAAGTACTGCACCTCCATTTCCATATCATCCCCCGGGTCCGACGCGGCGAATTTCAACCGCTTCCGCACACAACGTATGCGGATTCGGAAGAATCTGCCTCATTTGCGAAAGCAATACATGATGCCTGCTAGGGATTATTCTGTACCGCTTGTGCGACTGCAGGGACAACTGCCGGGTCAAAAACATCAGGAATGATGTAGTCAGGGCTTGGATCTTTACATACCGAGGCAAGTGCGGCAATAGCCCGAACCTTCATCGCTGTCGTTATTTCCACAACACCGCCGGCAAGCGCGCCGCGAAAAATACCCGGGAATGCAAGGACGTTATTTATCTGGTTTTTGTAGTCACTTCGCCCGGTTCCGACTACGTACGCACCGCTGGATTGTGCTTCTTCAGGGAGAATCTCCGGCGTTGGGTTTGCCATCGCAAAGATAATAGGTCGATCACCCATCGTCTGTACCATCTCTTTGGACACAATGCCGCCCTGCGAAACACCAATAAATACGTCTGATCCGTGCAATGCGTCTGACAGTGTTCCCGATTTTTTTGACGCATTCGTTATAGCGGCAAGCTCTTTTTTATGGTCAGTCAGACGGTCTCGTCCGGTATGGATAATACCGGTGCTGTCACAAATGAGAATATCTCGCGGACTGTCAAAAGCGTCAGAAAATGCACTGCTGGCGAGAAGATTCGCGATAGCGGTGCCGGCCGCCCCTGCCCCGGCAATAACAATAGTCATAGCCGTCAAGTCTTTCTGTGCCACAATCGAAGCATTTATCAGTGCCGCAAGTGTCGTTATCGCTGTTCCGTGCTGGTCATCATGAAAAACCGGTATGCCGATTCCCTGCAACTCCCGCTCGACGGTAAAGCAGTTTGGTGCCGCAATATCTTCGAGGTTAATACCGCCGAATACCGGTGCAATACGCTTCACGGTTTCGATAATTTCATGGGGGTCTTGGGTATTCAGGCAAATCGGGAATGCGTCAACATCAGCGAACCGTTTGAGAAGGAGTGCTTTTCCCTCCATTACCGGGAGGGATGCTTCGGCACCGATGTTACCGAGTCCAAGTACAGCCGATCCGTCAGTGACAACAGCAACCGTGTTCGCTTTGATGGTGAGTGATTGTGCGATTTTGGGGTTTTTTTGAATCTCCTGACAGACAGCGGCGACGCCGGGTGTGTACGCAAGAGATAAGTCATCCATTGTTTGCACCGCCATCTTTAAGCCGGTTTCGATTTTTCCGTGATGTTCTCGATGCGCACGGATCGCTTCATCCGACCTATCCATTACCCTCTATGGTATCACAGGGGCGTGTGATCTCTGAGATCTGTTTGCGATCAGTCCGCTCTTCAGATGCTCGTGCATCCGGTGTCGGTGTGCCGACTGCAATAGCGGCAAGCACCTCATACTTCTCTTTGTCAACACCAAGCACCTTATATGATTGCTCAACATCAAATCCGCCCATTGCATGGGCACTCAGTCCCATATGGTGTGCCTGAAGAGCAAGTGACATCCATGCCGATCCGGCGTCGAATGCAAAGAATCGATTCGCTTCTCCTGTTTTTTCCAGAATCCGCTTTGTGGTGAGGAAGCAGAGGAGGCCTGCCTGCCGTACCCACTCACGATTTCCTTCACTGAGAAGGCTGAAAGACGCTTCAAATTGGTCGGGGTTTGGGATGACAAAGAGCCACGGTTGCTCATTGTAGCTTGAAGGAGCGAACCGTGCCGCCTCAAAGAGGCTGTCCCGCTGTTCTTGAGAGAGCGGAGTGCCGTCAAAAGATCGACTACTCCATCGGTCAGGAAATTGTGGATGAACTGCCGTGGCGGATGTTCGTTTCATAGAGACAGTATATTACGATAATGACGGTGCATGTACCGCTGCACTGTGCCGTTTTGCTGCAAAGGCGTCGAGAACGGGTAAGGTGCCGGTGCTGAGGTAGTCGAGGAGTGAGCCGCCGCCTGTTGAAACAAACTTCCAGTCATCCATGTGATTGTGCTGCTCAAGAATGGTGACGACATCTCCTCCGCCGACAAACGAATAGGTGTCTGACTGTGCAACCATGTCTGAAAACGAGAGGGTCTGCTGAGAGAATCCATGCTCGTACCAGCCGAGAGGTCCGTTAAACACAACGGTCTTTACCCGTTCCACCTGTCGACCGAGTGTCGCAAGTGTTTGATCGCCAATATCAACAATGCGATCATTCGGTTGCACGTCACCAATGGGGATTGACTGTGTCGTGCTCTGCTGGCGTTGCACGAGGACATCGTGCGGGAGGGTGATGTGTCGGTTTGAGAGAAGTGAGTCCGGTACAACAACCGACTCTGTTACCGAGTCACCGACCTCATAACCTTGTTGTTTGAATATGGTGTTGGCGGTGACGCCGCCGACAAAAACAGTATCGTATGTTTCCGCCAGACGTTCGATAATCGGCAGTTTTGTTGCGCATTTTGCACCGCCGATGACCGCAAGTGCCGGTGATATCAACCGTTCGGTGATTCGTAAGAGACCGGTGAGTTCTTCATAGAAGCGAATACCGCCGCATGACGGAAGTTCCTGTATAAGACCGACCGTTGATGCATGACTCCGATGTGCGGCGGAAAAATCATCAAAGACAAAAAGGTCTGTTTGTGCGGCGAGTTCTTCGACAAAAAGCGGATCATTCTCCTCTTCTCGGGAATCGGTTCGGGTGTTTTCAAGGAGGAGCACTTCGCCCGGTTGGAGACTCCCCCGTGCCGCAAAGACCTCTTCGCCGGTGAGTTTGGGCAAAAACGATATCGGGAGCAGTTTATTCAGGGCTTGGTGCACGGGTGCCAATGTCTCTCCCCCGCCAAGGTGCCCAATCATCGTTATCCGAGCCCCCTTTTCCTTGAGGAATTCAATGGTTCGTATCGTTTCCCGAAGCCGAAACTGTCCGGCAACACCGGTTGCGTTAATGGGTACGTTGAGTGACGCACGGAGGAGAACATGGTGTCCGTAGGGAATGTCTTCGTTGTGGAGTGCGGGAACTAACATAGAGATTTACTAAGAGCAAGGATTTCTTTCTGGTCAATACTCGCACGACCGATGAGAAATCCGTCAACAGAGCCGTTGGTCATAATTTGTTTCGCATTTGCTTCATTAACAGAACCGCCGTAGAGTACGGGGGTTTCCGGTGCGATAGATTGGAGGACTGATCGAATCTGATCACACACAGCGGCAATATGCTCTTCGTTGCACGCACGATCCGTGCCAACATGGTCTGACGGTTCGTAGACAATGACGGCTTGCGGGTGAGTGAGACTGTCGAGAGCACGGGAAACTTCCTGCATCGGATCACGTCCGTCAGTGTCGGAGACGCAGAGCACGGGCACAAGGTTTGATTCATGAGCATGTCGGACTTTTTCAACAACCATGGCGTTGGTAACACCGCTGTTTCTCGTCTCAACGTGCCCAACCAGAACGTGCGTAACCCCGATTGATGTGAGCTGTTCACCACTGGCTCGTCCGGTGTGCGGAGCAGTGCTGTTCCTGCTGATGTCTTGTGCACCGAGCAGGATGCCGGATCCTTCGATAACGGATGCGACCCGTGGTATGTGGAGCATTGACGGAAAGAGAGCGACCGTGACACCTGTTGTTTGCTTCATGGCAGCGGCAATTTGTGCTGCCTGCTCTTCCGATGGTAGGTAGGTTTTCCAGTTGCAGAAAAGGTGCGGCTGCATATCTGTTGCAGTATACCGTTTCTGTGTGGAGTAAAAAAAAACAACAGCGACAGATGTCGCTGTTGTTTGTTGAGTGCAAAGATTGCTCCGGTGTTACCCGTTCACCGCGTCTTTGAACGCCTTGGCTGCCCTGAACTTCGGAGAGACCGATGCTTTAATTTGAATAGTTTCTCCTGTCTTCGGGTTCCGCCCTGTTCGAGCTGCTCGCTCTTTTGCCTCAAAAATACCGAAGCCTGCGATAGAAACGGTTTCACCCTTTTTTACTTCGTCAATAATAGAATCAAAGAGTGTTTCCACGATTCGCTCTGCCTCTGATCGAGTACTTCCGGTGTCATCTTGTATTTTCTCAACTAAATTTGCTTTGTTCATCATGTTGCTGTGCGTTTTGTGTAGTGGTAATGATTGGTATCAAGGGGCTCAATCCCCATGCGTCTAGTATATCAGGAGGGGAGGAAAAGAAACATTGGTAGGGTATTTCTGTGCTAAGCGTGAATTTTGTCAATAATACCGTACGCTTTTGCCTCGTCTGCCGTCATATATTTATCCCGTTCAACATCAGTTGCTATTTTTGACAAGGTTTTTCCGGTATTTTTTGCAAGAATTTTGTTGGTTCGTTCCCGAACGTCATGCATGCGCTTTGCCGCGATAGTGATATCCGACACTTGTCCTTCAACACCGCCGTGGGGCTGGTGGATCATAACTTCAGCGTTTTTCAACGCCGATCGCTTCCCTTTTGTTCCGCTTGAAAGAATAACTGCAGCGGCTGAGGCAGCAAGACCGACACAAACGGTTGCAACTTCAGCGTTGACATGGTTCATCGTATCGAGAATTGCCATTGCTGCAGTGACCGATCCGCCCGGTGAGTTGATATAGAGATACATAGGCTTTTCCTTGTTCTGTGACTCAAGGAGAAGGATTTGAGCAACAACAAGATTAGCACTTTGATCGTCAATCGGTCCGCCGAGGAACATGATGCGGTCGTTAAGAAGGCGTGAATAAATGTCGTAGGCGCGGGTGCCGCCGCCGGTTTGTTCAATGACTGTTGGAATAATTGGACTCATATGTACGTAGTATAGCGTATCACTGCTGGTGATGGTTAGTTTTCTGCAACACCTTCAAGAAACTGCAGGACTGATTCATTGGCAAGGGCTGATTCAATATAGATACGTGCCTGTTCCTCATCTCCCCCTTCTCCGCCCCGGTCCTTGAATCGCTTCAGTTCTTGATCAACCGTCTCCTTGTCCGGCGTGATAGATTCCTGCTCCCGGATCGCGTTGAGTACCATTTGGGTTTTTGCCCGTTCTCGGGATGTTTCCCGCAACTCTTTCCAGAGGTCCTCCTCTTTCATGTTCTCTGATTCGCAGTACTTCTCAACTGTTGTTCCGAGACGCTCTGCTTTTGCTTTGAACTCCTCAAAGCTGTTTTTTGCCCCCTCTTCAACAACAATGTCAGGGATAGTGATGTCTCCGACCGCATCCATGATCGCTTTAAGAATAGCGTCCCGATGCTTGTTTTTCTTTTCCGTCTTCTTCTCTTCCGCCAATCCTTCGCGAATATGTGTGCGAAAACTTTCCATGTCTTTGCACATACTCGAAATTGACGTGATTTGCTCATTTGTTAACTCCGGCAGGAGTGACTCGTCGGTTGGAATTGATTTTTCTGGGTGTGCGTTTCGATAGAGCCCTCGTCGCACATCAAGAATGACATTGGTAACATCGTCGTCGGTAACCGGGTCAGGGTCTTCCCGCTTCCCCACTGATGAAAGCGTTGTTTGGTAGTCAGGAAGCGTGATAGCAGGCATGACAAAAAAATCGATAGAGAAGGAAATATCACCATGCACGGGAAGAGCGGTAAATTGCAGGTTTGGCTGACTGATGGGGGTCTGGCCGGTCACTTTCACAATATCCGGGAACGCCTGTTCAATAGCGGCAAGACCGCACCGCCGCCATATCTCAAGGTCTCCGACCTGCTGTGTGACTACATTGCTCGGGGCTGACCCGGGCCGAAAGCCGTCAACAGGTGTCGTTTCCGTCAGTTTTTGTACAACACCATCCCGGTGCTGTTCAATAACAGCGGTTGGGATCGTGCCGGAGACACGAATGGTTGAGAGGTCTTTGTTTTCTTCTGTCGTGAGAGAGAATAGTTCTTGTATGGTCATGTTTGGTATGGGTGACTATCGTTTCAGTCGTTCCTGGAGTTCGGTAATGGCGTTCCGGTCAGATTCAGTCGTGTTGAGAATACGTTCTATGTAGGCGGATGCCTCAGATGCGGTAACATCTTCTGACAGGGTCCACTGCCCTTCGATAGAGATGGTGTGGTCTGCCTGCCTGCTTGCGACGAGTGTCTCAAGACCGATACGTGCACCGACAATCATAATAGCGATGATGAGCAGAATCGCAAAGAGTGAGCTGTATGAAGGGCTGCCTGACCGATGGTCCATATAACCACACAATACCACCTTTTACGCAAGGGTGCTAGGCAG
>JAPPJI010000011.1 GCA_028820405.1 Candidatus Kaiserbacteria bacterium | reverse complement strand
CAAAACCCCGACCGTCCACCACATACAGAAAATGGCTGAATACTTTACGTATTCCAGACGGGCTAGCACAACGTACGAGTACAGAGTGCTGGTCATATTATATACCCCTCGCCACAGAAAGCCATGATTTTCTTGATAAAATTGCAAGTCCGTCATCTGGTGAAAGGGCAAAATCTACACTATCGTTGTGCATAACCCACTTGACCTAGATCAGGACGGTAGTGCCGCCGCTGGTTCTCGTCGTTCTTTCAGGTCGTTACGAAAAGCCCGATGCTCGTCGAGGAAGTTCAGTATATCAACACAAAAATCAACCACCTCTCTGTCAGGAATAACCCGTTCAATGTTGATCCAGCCATCATCCGTCCGTTCGATAAAGCATTTTTCCGCAATGTGGAAGTTTCGCATATAACTTTTTACGAATGAGAATACGTCTTTCCCGCCCTCTTCGATGCAGTCGCCAGTGCATTTCCATCTACCAGATTTGGATATCTGTATCTGGCTCCACGGGTCTCGCTGTGAGCAACAGAATACACAGAAAATACGATCGTCCTTGAAGTTTGGCGGCGATAGGTATTCAATGATTTCCCGTGATCTCGCCTTTATGGTCGCTCTGTCAGCCGTGTTCATACTCGCACTCGCTGACCACTGAAAAAAACCTCGTCGGGCAAAGCGTCGACGATCCGTGCGGGCGATTGCGACAGAAACCAATGCAGTGTCATTCGTTTCCCTTCTCTGTCCTTGACCAAGAATTGATAAAATGTCTTGCCGTATAACGTTATTTTCCCCTGCCGCTCGAAGGTGGTATAACGTTTCCCGTCAAGCGAGAACGACACGGTCTTGTTAGCGAAGGAACGTGTGGTTAGGGCGATGATTTTTCCTTTCTCGCTGGAAACAAAGAGTGCCCGATAAAGAGTTCCTGATTGATCAGCCCACCCGACACCGAGCGTCATCAACATATTTTTCCCACACATATCCTCGAATGTAATGTTTTCCATAAACAGCACGAGTTCAGGTACAGCACTGACCTCGTACTTATATTGTGCACCACGAACGGTGGACGTTGTCAACGGAGACGGAGAAAGAGCACCTGCCTGATGCAGATGCCCTTTCAATGTGCTGTTTGTATTGGCTATAACCACTGAAAGTATACACGATTGCCGTGGCGGAAAATTATCCCGATTTTTCTACGTCCTCTTTGATCTCGTACCTCGGTGGTGCATCCCCTTCCCCATTTTGATCGGTCTTACGATTTGCCTTTTCACTGGCGAGCAACCTGTTCTGTTCTAGAAGTCCCTGCATGGTTTCTTTGTAGAGGGCTATCTCCTCACGCTGTTTCTCTCTTTCAGCGGTTCTCTCCTCCGCATGAGAGGCATGTGCATCACGGAGATCAGATCGCAAAGAATTGATAACCTCCCTTTGATCTCTGATCGTCTCCTTCAAAAAAGCCCTGTCCTCGGTGTCAGTGAAGGTGTCTGTGGAGGGTGTCGGTGAAGGTTCAGTGTCGTGGCTCTGTAACTGGTCATCGTCATTGCTTTCGATGTCAGTGCCATCCATGTCATCGGCGATGGCACCGCTTCGCTCCTTCCATTTTGCATACCAAAGGTCTTTGCGAAGTTCCTCTACGTCGGCAGGATCAAAGAAGTGTTTTGTTACGTGTTCGTTGATTTTTATGACCCGAGGTTTTAGTTGTGCAGTGGTAACGTAGCGAGATACCGTTCGTGGCGATCGGTTCAGGAGTTTGCACACGTCATGGGTCTGCAAAATATACGTGTCATCGCCACTGTCATCCGCACCGTCATCCGCACGTCTTTGTAATGACGATGACAGATTTCGATTTTTGGCATTGCCCGATGGCACCACTGTTTCATCGCTCGCTGTCATCGTGTCATCCTCGATTGTCATGTAAACAGTATGGCGGGTCGGGGAAGTCGTCGGTGATCGTACGTGCACAAAAGCAGAAAACCCCCCACGTTTACGCTTCGTGAGGGCATTCCTGCCACCATGACTGATCTGGCATATTGAGATGCAACAGTTCAGTGGTTATTGATATTGTATACAGAAAAAGGAAAACACACCCCTTTGTATTGCCCACAGAAGGATGTGTTTCCCGCCTCGACCTCTTGCGGAAGTTGTGTAGGCAAGAGGGGAGACGATTTTATTGTAATGGGATGTGGACGCTTTACTTGTTATGCTGTGTATATATGCCAGCACGTTACAACACGCCAAAGCAGAGGAAAATCCTCTCCCTGAAAAAGAAACTGATAAAAGTGTTCGAGTTTGAGCAGAACAGAAACCTGAAAACCATTCTTGCTGATGAAGGTTTATCGTACGATGTATACAGAAAATGGCTTTCAACCGATCCAACGTGGAAGGCGAGGGTGCTCGAAACAGATTATTACCGATATCACAAGTGTCAGTATCAAAAGTTCCCGTTCATGTACTAGTGAAAGGGTGCTCGCACCATTTTCTCACAAATAAAAATGGTTAATACGATAGTAGCCACTGTTTACAAGATTTGTTATGCGATATTTGTCAGTTTTTTGTGTACCGATAGGGAAAGTGTAGGGACGGTATACTGTATACAATCGAGAAAAGAAAAAATGTAGAAAACCACTTCAACCAACCAACCCCTTTTTTACTCACAACAATCTGCCTTTCGGTTGTCCTCTCTCTATTACTCACACACCTGATAACAGGATTTTCTCTTTCTGCGAAAACATTTCCCGATGTTGACTACATTTCTCATGCACTCGTTGACTGCAACACTGATGAGGAAAATGATGTTGAAGGGTTTGCGATTATCGGTTTACTACATGGAGAGTTTGTCGCACTCATACCGACAAACCTCTACCAGAAGGGAAGTGATTGCATCGTGCACACAAACTATCTGCAACAGTTAGGCGTACCGTTGTACTTCCGTGTTACGAGTGCGATGCAGACGCTGAAAAACACAACCCTTGTCTCTCTCACTGGGGTCGGCATTCCGCAAGCAAACCTCACCTCACCGACGGGGATGGATATGTTCGTCAATGCAAAACCGTTGTCTGTTGAAAAAGATGAGGAGGAGGACGTTGAGATTGTCGTTATCGGTGATGGCTTCGGCGGAGAGGCTAGGCGAGTGTTCGATGGCTTGCGTTCGATTATTTTGCAGAGAGGTTTTTATTCACTCCCGAGTACCAGTCAGGATTTCTGGAAACGAGACACGATTGCAAAAGACGGCTGTTCTAATTCTCCTCGACGAGAGGAAGACAGCCGTTTTGTCGACATGATGAAACAAGGATTGTTTCGCTTGAATGCTGGAATGTTTGCTGTTGCAATGGTACAGACCGAGGACAGATGCTTTCTCCATGTCGGTCAGTTCAACGGGGAGGTAACGGCTTCGACAACACTTGCAAAGTTCAGCAACGGTTTTATCGAAACCGACAGTTCTGCAGTTGTATGGTTCGAGGGAAAGAATAGCGTGGGCGAGACAATAGTGTACTGCCATGACACCGACGGGTTTTTCACTGATAACCTCGTCATTGCCCCGACACAAACCATCGGCGGTGTGGAGAGTGCGACCTGTGAGGGTTTGGGTAGTTAGAGTAGGACTTGATGATTGTGAATGTCGTTCAAGAATTGCACCGATACTAACACGAGACCAAAGCCGAGCAACAGCACCATGATCAGAATATCTCTGTACTTGATGCGAAGGATGCGGGAAACTAGTCGCAGGGTGGCGTTACCGACAACCAATAAAATCCAGAGCATCAGGATAGCCAACCCGACCACGGCTTCGAGTGCAAACAGAAGCACGATGATGACTGCAATCACGTTGGTGGCGGTAAGGTAATTTTCCTTTTCCTTTTCTTGCATGGCACCCACCATAGCAGGGTCGCTGTCGTTTGTATACAAAACTGGATCACTTGATCCAGATACCCTGACCGTCTTTATCAAGGGCACGTCTGTATCCTTGCCGACATTTTTCAACGTCGCTACTACCTTGCCAGAAAAGCATACAGCAATCCGCACCGTCAAAAAATATATCAATCCCTCGCTGGTACCAGTTCGATGGTAGTTTCAGCAGGTTCGACAATTTTCTCACTTGCTCGACCTCGTCTACTTTGCCGTCAAAGCCACGATAGTCAACACACTTCACAACCGCATCTCCCTCTGCGTTCGTGTCGGTGAGCCAGAACATGATACGGAAGTCGTTTCCTCGTTTCCATCCTACGGCATCGCCGCCTCCCACTGTTGATATGCAACCGTGATGGAAAAGAGATATGTTGATGTTCGAGCCAAACCTTGTTACTCCCATACCGCTTCCATCATTGCTCCCATCGAAAGCGTTTACGACATAGGCGGATGATATGTAATTGCCGCAATTGCGAGTAGAAAAAAGTGTGATGTCCGTCAGTTCACAGTCGGGGTGGTAGTAGTGCAGCAGGGAAGTGTCGTCGGTATCATACTTTTGAATGAGACGACGAAGGGTTTTTCCCGCATCGCTGTCGTCCATACACGATCGCCAATGTACTTCGTCAGTGGCAATGAGTTGGTGGATCACTCGCTTTGCGACCTGCATGTCGGCATTCAAGGCAGCGTGTCTGGCATCAAAGGTCTTGCCCGTGAGAGGCACGACAACGATACCCGCCAACACTCCCAGAATTGCAACGACAACGAGGAGTTCGATCAGGGTGAAGCCGTTCCACCGTCTATAAGTTTCCTTTGAGGATGTCATCTATTTTCTTGTTTTGCTCTTCAATTTTCTTTTGCCGTTCCTTCTCCTCCTTCCTTGCAGCGTCTTCCGCACGAGCAGATGCTGTGAGAAGTGTGAGTAAACCGATTGCGACATAGATTTGTTTCAGGGAAGGGAAAGACATGGGGGGGGTTTATTTAGTGTCCATAAAATCGCTGCTCAGACTCATCATGTTCAAATATACCGAGTTTTCCTTCTTGTAGGTAGGAGGGTAAGTGCAATCTGCACCATCGTTTCGGATCACGATAATCAGGATAAGCACGATGGTGGTGCCTGCTTATATGTTTTTTCGTGTAGTCCGTTGCAATACAGTCAGCGTAATCCCGCATTTTCTTGAGCAGAAACTCTTGGTACTGTGATAAATCGTACTCTAAGATAACTTCACGATCGGTTCTGTCAAAGTAGCCTATATTTTTTCTCTCATCTCCTCTATCCTCGACGGTTTCGATTGACTGGTTTTGTGGTTCTGCTGTTTCCTTTGGTACGGTAGTTGCAATCAACCGACCGATGGTCATGTTTTGGTTCCTGTTTTGATCGTCGTAACCACGCAGCACAAACAGATACTGCCGACCATCTTTATTCAGGTACTTTCCCGTTTGAAACACGCTCCCATTTGCATATACCTTGCAGGTCTCATTACGATTTTTGAATGCACGATCAGGTATCAATACCACCAGATCACGTTCGATCAGACCGAGTGCCGCATGATGGCGACCCTTTCCGCTCTCACACTCGACATGACCAAGAGATATGAAGTTGATGCTGGCGACAAAGTCCCCTGTAACAGATACAGGTGCAGGAGTAGGGGATTGCTCTGGGGTGGGCACTACTTCCTCTACCTCGCTGTTCACCTGATCTGTTGGCTGTTCACCCCACTGGGGTGCAGATATTGCTACCGCAACGGCGGTAACAACGAACAGTGAGATGATTGATGTGGCGGTAATGAGATACTTGTAGGGAAGGGAAGGGGGCATGCGTAAATAGTTACCTTCATTGTATCGGCATGTAATCGTCTCCCGCTTGTCGGTGTTGAAAAAAGTTTATTAGTTGTACGGATGTATCTACGGGGAAACTTGCGTTGAAAAGCCCAGAAAAACTAGGTACCATAATATTGGATATGGTACCTTCACGGTGTTTTGAATACACTAACATATTACACTAACATGATGCGTTGTTTGCGGTAAAGGTGAGCGACCTCTATACTTGTTTTCATGGATATAAAATACAAAGCGGTGGCACATACTACTACCGCTGGGAAAACCGAGGTGCGGGAGAAACTGTTTTCATCAAAGGATGATTTTGAAAACAACTTTCGTGAGTTCCGTGATGAATGTGAGTTCAATGTTGTGGGGAGTTATGGCAGTGCTGTGATCGAAGTGTTCGAAGGGGACACCATGATCAGGCGATGCGTCCTCATGAGCAATTACCAGTGGGACGATTTTGATGTTCCCCAGCAATAAAATCGGGGATGTGCTATATATATCTCTGGCGTTTCCCGACGTGTTTCCCACCCATAACCAGAGAGGGTACGGTTTGAAAAATGAAAAGTTGTACGTTCTTGTGAAGGGAGGTGAGGACAAGGTTTCACTGCAAGACCTTGCCACCACAATCGTGATGGCTGCGGTTCTCACTACTGCACTTGCGGTTGCGATGCTGGGACTTGTCCTGCTGTTTCAGGTTGTAAAAAACCTGCACTGATCCACGGGAGGTTCCGCTGTTCCTCTCGTTTCGTCCCGATCCTACGGTGCCCGCCGCCACCACGGGACGATAAAAGGAGGGGCAGACGCACAATCTGCTCCTCCTATTTTTCATTGTAAGGAGTACGGAATGAGAAAGATGTTTTCGTTTGTCGCAGGGGCAACACTCTTTGTACTGCAAGTACTGGGACTGTTCTATATCGTAAATCTTGTGTACGAGATATGTGTTCGTTGGTAGATGCTACACTATTTTCACCCCTCCCCTTGTCCTCTCGGGGATGGTACGACGGAAAGTGAAGGGTCATCTTTGACCACAGCCGTTATCGGCATGAGCACTGTTTCAGTCCTCACTGTCCTTTGCCGTCGCACGAGCCATCGTTGTACTTCCCGCATCGGTGGCTCATTTTTATACAGTTGCCCCGCTACCGCTCATCAACTATGCCCCTCGCATCTTTTTCAGCCAAACACGTCGCTGTTCGAGTGCATGTTTTTTCCTGTTTTGGCTCACAACCTTTTTCACTTTCTTGCCGTCGGTAAACCGCCACGTGTATCCACGCAAACTCTTGTATCCGTAGGACTGACAACAGTAGTGATACAGCACAGCGGGGGACACACCTTCCGCATCGGCACCCTCACGGATGCTGGGGTACTCCTTCACGATTTTTCCTTTATCGTTGATTTTCTGTATTGGTCTTTTTCTCATACTTATATCTTGATATCCGCAAAGGCAGGTTGTGCCTCGCTGTGGGTTCGTTCCAGTGATACCGCCGAGCAATACTTTTCAACAGTGCTAATGCTTGCATGTCGGGAGAGTTTCGCCACGCGGAGCAGATCACCAGCGAAGTGGCGTGCGAGGAGAGAGACATACCCATGCCTCGCTGTATGCGGCGTAACCCGTCGGTTCTTGCCGGCGACACGTTTCGATCGGCGATATTTTTTTATCTCACCGTTCATCTCCGCTGTTTTCTCATAAGCAGATTTGTGCGAGACACCTGCCTCCACAAAGCAGCGGTTCAAGATTTTCCGCAAACCGTGCGATGTCATCCTTCGATGGTTGTTTCTGGTTGCGTTCGATCGGCTGGGGAACAGTGCACCGTCTCTGATTTTGCTGGCACTGATGTGATCGAGGAGTGCCTTTTTCGCCCTCTTGTGGAGCAGTACGGGAGTTGTGTATCCCGATGATCCCTTCCCTTGCACGTGGAGCACGCCCGAGCGGTCAAAGTGCTCGATGTCTAGTCGGGTAATTTCTGCGATCCTTAAACCGTGGTAGAGGAGCAAGGAGACCAGAGCACGGAGCCGATGGCTTTCGCTGTTGTCAGGCAGGTTGCGGACAAAGGTAGCAATTTTTCGCATCTCTTTCATCGTGAGACCTGTGCGAAGGTGTCCCTTTGGTGCAGGTATCGGTCGCACGCCGATCGTCAAATCTCGGGGGAGGATGTCGTCCACAAACAGTTGTTTCAGTAAAACCCGTGCTACGATCATTTTTTTCCTCGCCGTATTCGTCGAAAAATCCTTGCGATCCATAAGGTGTTGTTTGTACTCACGCAGTGTTTGCGGTGAAAAACCTGTGGTGTTCGCAAAATCGAGGAAGTGTGCGACGTGGTAGGAGTAATCCTTCAACACTGCTTTGCTGATATCCGCACGGGAGAGCGACGCTATGGCTACCTCTATCGGTATCTCGGTCGAAGTCCCACGCAGATACCCCGACAGTCGCTTGATTTTGTGTTTTGCGGTGCTTTTCTGTGATGCACGGACATTGTGTCGGCTGTTGTTTTTCTTGCGGGATTTACTCATATAGTTTGTTACACTAACATAATACACTATGTTACACTAACATGTCAAGGGTGGGGAGGTTTTATACCCGCACGCAACGGCTATTACTGGCGTAAAGCCCGTCATCTGCGGCTATTCGTGCGATCTGTCTGTCAACCACGGTGATCAAACTTTGTTATTGTGCAAGTTTCCAGCACTGTACTGTCGATGTGATCGGTACCTAAAAGGTGTTGATGTCGGATCAGTAACCCCCTCTCGGGCTACGCCCTCGTACCCCCTTGTAAAGGGGGTGAGTTTTGTGAGTGGGGGTGAGTTTTGCCCTAGTTTTGCCCTAGTGCAAGTACCGTGGTTGCTGGGTTAAATCGTAAGAT
>JAPPJI010000004.1 GCA_028820405.1 Candidatus Kaiserbacteria bacterium | reverse complement strand
GCGTACTAGAGGTTCACTAAGTCCTGCTTTCGCATCTGCTCGGGATGTCCCCCTTGCAGTCAAGCTCTCTTATGCCTTTACACTATCGGCACGGTTTCCATTCGCGCCTAGAGAACCTTTGAACTCCTCCGTTACTTTTTAGGAGGATAGCGCCCCACAAAAACTACCTGCCACGCACTGTCCCTCAACGGTTTTGCCGTTGGGGTTAGGAACTACAACAATAAAGGGTGGTATTTCACTGGCGACTCCACAATCCCCGAAAGGATCGCTTCAACGTCTCCCACCTATGCTACGCAGTATCATCATAGCCCCAATACGAAGCTGTAGTAAAGCTCCACGGGGTCTTCCTGTCTTTCTGTAGTTAACCGGCATCTTTACCGGTATTGCATTTTCGCCGGGCTCCTCCCCGAGACAGTGCTTCGCTCGTTACTCCATTCGTGCGCGTCCGAAATTACCGGACGAGGTATTTTGCTACCTTAGGACCGTTATAGTTACGGCCGACATTCACCGGGGCTTATACAGTCCAGCACTGCGACAAGCGCAGTACCTTCCGTACTTGACCTTCCGGCATTGGTCAGGAGTCACCCCCTATACATCCTCTTACGAGTTCGCAGGGAGCTGTGTTTTTGATAAACAGTCGGCGAAGCGACATTCGCTGCGGCCGATCAGACGAATCTGATACGGCAGGGCTTATTCCGAAGTTACGCCCGCTGTCTTGCCGAGTTCCTTGGGGAGCAATCACCCGTTCACCTTGGTCTTCTCGACCTGACCACCTGTGTCGGTTTTCGGTACGGTTCTGCATACGAAAAATGTTAGAAGCTTTTCTTGGAAGCGTGCTCCTCTCTGTCCAAACGGCCGAAGCCGTCTGTCCTGTCTCCGCTCGGATGATATGCACCCGGATTTTCCTGAAGTGCCAACCTCACGGCAACAAAGTGAATCCAGTAACACTCAGAGAGTACAACCCTCCGTCACTCCTTCACACGTATGCAGAGTCATGGAATATTAACCATGTGTCCATCGGGTCCGGCTTTCGCCATCCCCTAAGGCCCGACTAACCCGCAGATGATTAGCATTGCTGCGGAAACCTTAGTCTTTCGGTGTGCGAGATTCTCACTCGCATTGCGGCTACTCGTGCCAGCATTCTCACTTCTCCGCGCTCCACTGTGGGTCACCCCTTCAGCTTCAGTGCACGAAGAACGCTCTCCTACCGAGTACAAGTATCGAAACACTTGTACTCCCCCAATTTCGGTGACGTGTTTAACCCCGATTATTTATGGCGCATGACGTTTTGACGAGTGAGCTATTACGCTTTCTTTAAAGGATGGCTGCCTCTAAGCCAACCTCCTCGCTGTCTAAAACATCACACCTCCTTGTTTGTACTTAACACGTACTTAGGGACCTTAATTTGGGATCTGGGCTGTTTCCCTTTCGACCGATGGAGCTTAGCCCCCATGGTCTAACTGCTATTGTGTAACGTTTGGTATTCGGAGTTTGGTAGGAATGACGAGGTTTCCCCCTATTCACACCTTCCAGTGCTCTACCCCCAAACGGATCCAATAACGCGAGCCCTAAAGCTCTTTCGGAGAGAACCAGCTATTCCCAGGTTCGATTAGCTTTTCACTCCTTACCCCAGGTCATCCGAAGATGTTGCACAATCTATCGGTTCGGCCCTCCTGACATCTTTCGACGTCATTCAGCCTGCCCAAGGTAAGCTCACCTGGCTTCGGGTCTTCTGCATACTACTCACGCGCTATTCACACTCGCTTTCGCTCCGGCTCCACCGCGTACGGTTTAACCATATGCAATACACAGAAAGTCACTGGCTCATTCTTCAATAGGCACGCCGTCACGGTTGCAAGCAACCGCTCCGACTCTTTGTAAGCATTTGGTTTCAGATCTATTTCACTCCCCTTGCCGGGGTATTTTTCACCTTTCCCTCACGGTACTGGTTCACTATCGGTATATACATGTATTTAGCCTTTCCGGTTAGTTCCGGATGATTCACCCAAGCCAGTCATGTCCCGGGCTACTCAGGAACAATAGATGAAAGGTAGAGGGTTTTCGCGTACAGGACCTTCACCTTCTTTGGTTGTGCTTTCCAACACATTCCACTAACGCTCTACTTTGTAACTTTCTGTTGCCAGAAGGCAACGCTCTATCGTCCTACAACCTCACACCTATCAAAAGATAGGTGCAATTTGGACTCATCCCTTTTCGCTCGCCGCTACTAAGAGAATGTTATTACAAAAAAATGTAACTTGTTTTCCTTTCCTTCAGGTACTGAGATGTTTCACTTCCCTGAGTGTGCTCTCCACCGTCTTTACAACAGTGCAGTACTCCTTTTTAGAGTGGGTTTCCCCATTCGGAAATCTCCGGCTCAACGGTTGCGTATCACCTCGCCGAAGCTTATCGCAGACTAGCCACGTCCTTCATCGCCATGCATATCCTAGGCATCCCCCAAACGCTCTTGATTTCTTCGTGAGAAATCACTAACCGCTTTTCTTTTCACCATTTTGGTAAACAGAATTGCCCATGCTCTTTGCAATATAAACTATTGAATTAATTGTAAAAAAGATCAACAGTGAGTAAGGGGCACAGCCCCATATTCACACATTCATTAGTGTACCTGACCGAGGGTGGATACGCAAACGGGGATGTGCACGTCTTCTAAAAACATAGAACAAGAAACCACTCAACAAGCACTCGAGATCAAAATTCCTGAAAATAAAAGGCTTCGGACTCTGATAATTACCACCCACTAAAGGATCTTGACATATTTATTTATATTCATTGCTGTATATAAAAGTGATAAATAATATTTTGGAGGATGATAAATAACGTTCTTTTCTTATTTGTGTAAAACTCTTATTTTTCAACATATTTTAGTATATTATGTTAAATAATGAATCAAGCCTGTGAAAATAATGAGCAAAAAATCTATCCGCTCAATTCAATACAACCAGACTGGGAATCCAACCCCCATCTCATTGAAGCCATAATAAAACTAGAAAAGCTGAAGATCCAAGTCATAGACGGAAGCACGCCGCCACATCTTTTTTTTGAACTGAAGAGTATCTTCCATAAACTAGAAAGTCTCGGTTCTGGTCGCATAGAGGGCAATCAAACGACTTTGTCAGAATTAATTGAGCGGATTACGGAAGACATGAGTAAAGATTCTTTGGACAGGAAAGATGAACAGTTGAAGGAAATTCTTAACATAGAGAAAGCAATGCGGCATGTGGAAGATGTCGTAGAGGTCAACACGCGTATTACGAAAAAACTCTTGTTTGAAATGCATACAATTATTACCGACGGTCTGCGTGTTCCTGAAGACGGAGGTGAGGGGGTGAGTAATCCCGGCAACTTCAGGATGAAAAAAGTATGGATAAAGCATTCAGACCTTCATCCGCCTGACTTTACTCAAGTAAATGATTATATTGAAGAGTTGCTTGATTTCGTAAATGGTACCGTTGAAACCCGAGATCAGTTATTGCGGGTCGCCATAGCACATCACCGGTTTGCCTTCATACATCCTTTTGAGAACGGAAACGGTCGCGTTGTTCGCCTCTTTACTTACGCACTCCTGTTACGATACGGATTCCAGGTCAGAGATAAAGGGGTGGAGGACAAGAAGGATATTGAACGCACCGGGAGGATTCTAAATCCAACCGCAATATTTTGTGTAGACAGGAAAAAATATTATCAGATGTTGGGACAAGCTGATTCTGGAAAGAAGGGGGATGTTCTAGCATGGTGTGAGTACGTCTTGACAGGACTTCTTTCAGAGATAGAAAAGATAGATAAGCTGTTGGATTATGAATACCTGGAAAAACACATACTCACTCCCGCAATCAAAGATGCGAAGGATCGTCGTTATATTGATGTTGACGAACACGCCGTTTTGTCTTTTGTTTTTAAGAAAAAGATTGAATTCTTGAAAGCATCTGATCTTAAAGGTCTATTCAGCACAGACGACTCTGTTAAAATTTCAAGAATGATAAAACGCCTGAAAGAAAAAAATATACTTATTCCTGTTGAAAAAGATGGGCGGATATATAACGTTTCACTTGCTAGCAATAAATATCTTATACGAAGTATTATCGGCATACTTGAACATCAGGGCTTCACTCCCGGACTGGAAGAAAAATAAGAAGCGATGCCTCTTGTGAGATTTGTGTAAAAAGAAAGATTCACTCACGGACTCAATCAAAGAGAAGGTTGAAAAGACAACAGTGGTGTTTTTGCAAAAAGACCCTTCCTCTACCCCTTCTCTTTCACACACCTCCTCACTCGTTCTCTTTTTTTGCTTGGTTCATTGCTGTTGGATAAACTTCCCAAGCGTGTTATTGCTTCTTTGCTTTTTTGGAACCATGGCAGTTGATGAAGATGCCCATAGTGTAAATAATGTAGATTTTCTTGTCAATTTCCATGTAAAGAAAATATACACACCTGCTCTTCGGTACTTACGTAACGTATACTGTGAAAATATGGAAGGTGGTCCAGTCAACTCATTTGAAAGATTGGTGATACGGTCTCTCGTATATCAAATTCTTGACGACAAAGAAGGTCTCTACTATGCAACGGCCCTTGAGCTTAACATAACGGTGAGTGCAAAAGACTCCCGCACTGCAAAGGCAACGCTGGACGAGCAGATAGGAGAATACATCACGGCGACCCAAGACAACGATGCGCCCGAACTGCTGAATCAGGAAGTTGATAAAGAGATGGAACAGCTATGGAAAAACTACCTGAAAAAAAAATAACCTGATGATCCCCATAATACCTAAAACTGCATCCACAGAAAAACAAGAACGAGTAACAGAAAGGGAAGATTCTGTTCGATATCATTTGGCATCAGCAGACTTTACCTTCTTGCCTGCAATAAAATGGACCCCGTCAGACATAAAAGCGTACATGACCGCGGCACTTCAGTAAATCAAACAAAATACCCGGGACCATGCTGGCTCCCGGGTAGAGATGACCGATAGCGACCATCTTACGCATCTTTTGATCGTCTCCCGTAATCCGTTTCAGGTGTCTCCAGATACTTCAGACCAAGGTCCTCCGGCTCAAATCCGAGCCCGTCACAGATCTCCCGACCCCAAGAACGAATCACATTACGAACCTCGGGGTGCACCTTGAGACCGGATCGAAGGTGGAGCAGGTACATCCACTTATCAAGCGTTGCGGTCAATTCAAAGAGCACTTCCGCTCCCATGGGGAGGAGAACGCCGGCCGGCTTCCTGCCGACTGTGCGCACATATGACTCAATGCCGATCGCAGTGGTTGTCGCCATGAGCTGCTGCACTCTTTCACGGATACCCTCTTGATGTGTGTCGGGAATTCTCAAAAGATACCAGGGACAAAACTGGGGTGGGTAGAGTGTCTCCGACTCATCTCTCCACGCAGGCGTAGAGGACGTCCCTCGCTCTCTCCATGCAAACGACCAGATCTTTACGTTCGGGCGGTGACGCATCAATTCCCTCAGTGAGCGGAATGAAACTCTCCCCGCACAGGTAACCTGACCGTACCTCCCCACCTCTTCACTACGGAGCAGGCGAATGATTTCCTCCCGTGTCTTCCCCCACAGTTTTGGCCGCAGTTCCCACGGACGAAGAGTCCATCGGGGCTCTGGGTCACTATTTCTGAAACCCTCAAAGGATCGCTGTAACTCTCCTTCAAAAAAAGATACAGCATGACGATCGGTATCATTCGACACACTTTCTTCCATATCGATCGATCGAACCGAGTTCGGGCAGAGATGGTCAATCACTGCAAGGAGATGCCGGCTGATATGCTGTATCTCCTCACCTTCGTACGACCGCAACTTCCGTGCATGCTCAATCAAGTTCCTGATGTCACACGCGATAACGACACTCGTTTTTGCCGCGGAAGGAAGAAAGGCTCCGGCAATATCAAACGCTCTCGGTCGTGCCTGTCCCTCCTTCATCCCCTCTTTGGTAACATAGTGCTCAACTAACCGTTCGTTCACCTCGCTGTACAGATCGAACCACGCATGCATAAGATCGTGGACACCCTGATCTTCCTGCATCTGAGAAGGAAGCGTATACCGCACCTCGCTGAAATCAATGTATCGCGTTGACGCTTCTTGACCTTGGAAACGGGCAAAGCTGATCAACTGCATTGCAGCGAGCATGCTGATGTCTTCAACGGAAAGAAAGAGGTGTCCCATTTCTCCGACGGAGTTGTGACCATAATCCCTAAAATACCTTCCGATGATCCTCTTTTTCTGTAAATCAGTGAGCTCCCCCAACCGAGCCCTCAGCGGCGACGGATTCCGGGAGAGACTTGCGCCAATAGCGGCATAGGTCTCCGGATCAACCTGCCGATTGCAGATTGCGGCAATCCGAAACCCCGACGAGTGCTCAAACTCCTTAAAAAAGATTTTGTTCAAAAGTCGATCCCTTACAATCAGCTTTTCTGCCATTTTTCAGGTCTCCCTATCTTTGCACCTTGCGATGCTGTGGTTAGAAAATAGATTGCCGACCGGCATCTCTCCTTATACTTTACACAAACACGACAAAACCCGCCATACCATAAGTCAGGTAGGGCGGGTTTTTCAGTCAGCCTAATGAAAGACCTGGGATCCGTAAAACCTGACCGACTTTTACTTGTTTTTCATCGGGCCGCACCATCACGACGACACACCCTCCCAAGCAGGGATCTAGGATGGCGATGTAGGTGGTGACATGCACGATATGCACAACTATCCCCCACCCCCACACAGGCATCTTGCCTGACAACAGAATGCCCATTCTGCTATTGAGATTGAGTTCACGAACAGCCCCGGCAAATTCCTCAGGGGCAATTTCTTCGGGGATATCAAATTCCACCACGATGTCTTCATGAGGAACCGTGACCACCGTAACAGTTCCTCCGAGAATCTCAAAGTCCTCCACCGCATATTCATAACGATCGTTAATTAGTACCGATACGGGCTTTGTCATTTTCAACCTCCTTGCAGGATAGAGTCACCCTTGACCGGGAAAGAATACTTTTATAACTATATCACAAAATCAAAAACTTGCTGAGAAAAACAAAACACCACCAAATGGTGGTGTTTTGCATATATCAGAAACGTTTCCGACTAACCTCTTCCGATGTCGTCTTTCACTCGATTGATGAAATCTGCCGCTGCCTGCTGACCGCCGAGACCGAAGGCCAAACCAAGTGCAAGGGAGATGGAGGCAATAATACCAACCACCACACTCTGCATGATCTCATTCGCAATACCGAGCTCACCGAGAGCAACGATGACTGAGAGGACAACAATTGACCACTTCGTGATCTTTGTTGCAATGCCACCTTCAACTTTCACTGCACGACTTGCACCGGCAACCATATTGCTGACAAAGTTAGCCACAACAAGACCGATAACAACCACAAATGCTGCGGAGATGACTTTCGGTAGGTAGCCGAGCACCTCAGAGATGAGGAACTGGTTCACTGCCTGCAGTCCGAGCACATCAATTGCTGCAACGAGAAACGCGAAGATAATGAATACCTTCAGGACAACGCCGAAGAATTTTCCGAGATTGATTCGCATCCCGGCTCGCTTCGTCACCTCTTCAAGACCGACATTTCGAAGCACTTCATCAAAGAACGGGAGCGCCCTGAAAACTGAAATCAGCACTCGCTCCACAAGCCACCCGACAATCCAACCAACAATGAGGATAAAGAGAGCAATAACCAGCTGAGGAATAAACATCAGTGGTAGTTGCAGTACCTCCTGCGTGTTCGTAGAAAGTAAATCTAAATTATTAATCATGTTCATTAATTTACAGATCTGTAATGGTGTGGGAGGGACCGCTATGAGGACCCAGCCACATGTCTCCAGTATACCGTACCAACCGCCCTCTTAGGCGGATGCACCTTCACCGACAAACACCCCTGTTTTATCAACATGTACCTGGTGGGAACTGTCAAGCGTGTCACGGATAAAGCGGTCATTCGTTTGGGCACGGTAGAGGAGTTCATTGATGGTCAGGAAAACGCAGCGAAGTTCCCTGCCGATGATTTTTTCAGCATCTCGGATCAGGTCCTTGAGGTTGTCCTCATTATCTTCCGATGACGCAATGATGATATCGGCAACGGTATCCGGTCGATCAACATAAACATCGGTGGTGACCACACACTGAACCCCCGGTACCTGGGTAATCTTTTTAGCCAGCACCTCCTGCTCAGTCGGTACTGACTCTTCCACAACCGTGTCCAAAAAAACACGGTGCGGGTACCGCTTGTTATATCCGTATCCCATGGTTTCTCGTATCCCTTTACTCCGTCGTTCTGCCGCAGGAACCTTTTTTTTCTTCACGATTCCATCCCGTTCAAGATTCCTTAACACGGTCTTGATCACTGCATCCCGTTTTCGCAAGGTTTTGACAAAATCTTTCGCGATGTAAACGGTGTCTTTATTAAGCGAGAAGACACGAACAAGTTTTGCCCGCACCTCACATCCCATGATACTGATAAGCGGATCCTTCTTACTCTCTCGAACCAGCATACCCTTGTAGTATCACACACCCTCCCTTTTCAGAGATGACATATACACATGGAATCAGGAACATGACAAAAAACGCAGGCACAAAACCTGCGTTTTTCATCTGCGGAAGCGTTTTCTCTACGCAACAGAAGCCTTTGCACCGGCCTCTTCAAGTTTCGAGACAATCTCATCTGCCTCTTCCTTCTGGATCCCTTCCTTGACCGGCTTCGGAGCACTCTCGACAAAGTCCTTCGCCTCTTTGAGACCAAGACCGGTAAGCTCCTTCACAACCTTGATCACCTGAATCTTGTTTGCTCCGGCATCATCAAGTGTGACCGTTACCAATCCACCGTCGTCACCGCCTCCCTCTGATGCCCCGTCTGCCGGTGCTGCCGCAACAACTGCTGAGACATCGAACTTCTTTTCGAACAGCTTCACGAGCTCATGCATGTCAAGTACACTCAGCTTTTCAATTTCACTGACAATGGTTGCAAATTTCTCCGGAACCTCAACCTCAGCCGTGTCTCCACTGTCCTCCGGTGCCACTTCCTCTTCTTGTGGCTTTTCCTCCTTTGTTTCTTCTTGTTTTTCTTCTTCGCTCATACGTTATTTCTTGGCAACTTGATCAAGCACGGACACAAATCCTTGAATCGGGGATCGAATGACCATGAGGAATTGTGCATACAGTGTTTTAAGTGGCGGAATATCAGCAATGACTTGCATCTGACCTTCCGGGGTAAACGCGCCTTCAAAAACACCGCCGATGATGTGCAGGCGGTCTTCCAACTGCTTGCTCTGCTCTCCCATGATTCGTGCCGATGCCAACAGATCTTCACTGCTTGCGAGTGCCACTTCCCCGTCAAGGGAGGGAAACTCACCGTCAATGTCAGCACCGTCAAATGCTTTTCGAAGGAGCGTTTTCTTCGCAACAATGAAATGGACGTCTTCGTTAGCACATGATGTTCGGAGTGCATTCATCTCCTCAGCGGTTACCTTGTCAAAACGAACAAAGACCAGTGTCTTTGCCTTGGTAACGTTTTCTTTGATCGTAGCAACAGCCGATTCTTTTTGTGACCGTGATAGTGCCATAGTTATGGATAATAGTTCGGCCCGCTTCCTTCAGTTTGTATAGATGCCTCGGCAGGTTTTACCCATTGCTGGTACCTACTGTCTTCGGACCTTACTACTCACCATACACAACCCGCTTCCTGATTGCAATGGGAGGTGCAAAACAGAAACCCGCTTCCGTATACGAAAGCGGGTTTTTCTACTTCTTGTTCCCTCTGTTCCTGTTCTTATTTTTTTGTTGTTTGCCGTCACCACCCTTCTTTTTGTCATCCGGCTTCTTTTTCCACCAGGTCTTCGTCGTTTGATACCCCCACAGAGAAAGCCGGATTGGGGACGTGACAATGCCTATTCCTGCCAAGACAACTGCCATGAGCACCGCGTTCGCAACAAAACCGATTGGATCAGAAAGTTGCAGAAGCAGACCGATGAGGATTGCTAAAACTATCATGACTACCATTATTCTTCTCCTGTCTGTGATTCGTGATATCTGTTTATATAATACAATATTTTTACTTTTTTGTCTATTGTTGTGGATTTTCTCTCGGCAGTCAGGTCTTCTGTGGCATAATAGCATTTCATGAACTCATTTGCCTCTCGCATTCAGTCACTCTTCACGAGAAGACAGAACCCCGGCGACCGTGTTACAAGAACGGTCGGGACGTTGAGTGATGAAGAAATGAGTAGGAGAATTAAAAGAGCGGCAAAGCACACCGTTAAAGAGTATGGAGACGTCATCGCCAAGCTCTCAAGAGAGTAAGGTTGTATTCTTCTCTCAAGACGGATTGCTGGAGCTGTACGAAGAAGAATATAACGAGAAATATCTGACCGAGATATTCGGTTCCTTCCTCCCGACCGAAAAAGATCGGTGGATAGAGGGAATGGACTCTGTACAAAGAACCGTAGAAACACGGGTGCGTTATGTTGGCAGCAACCTGCACGAAGCGGCAGCTCGAATCATGTTCTCCGTCATCAAAGGTCACAAATTGTCAGACGGGAACAAACGATCCTCTATACTTTGCATGGTTGGCTTCTACAACATCAACGGATACAGAACAACGTTCAGACCAAACCACCTCTACCGCAAGACAAAAGAGGTTGCTGCACTAGATTCACAAACCATTGACGATGAAAAGGAAATCGGGAGACTTGCCGCTTTTCTCAGAAAGAACGTCAAGCCCTACGACGAATCCTGATTATTTCTCTCTTTAAGTGAAAGAGAGCAGGAATTGATGCAGAACCGCTGCCCTGTCGGCATGTCCGGTGCATCGGGAAAGACGTGACCGAGGTGGGCACCGCATGACGAACATGATGCTTCTATCCGTTCCATGCCGGCTGACGTGTCTGTGCTGAGCGTAACTGCCTGTTTGTCAGCCGAGTCATAGAAGCTTGGCCACCCGGAAGAAGAATCAAACTTAGTTGATGAGTCGAACAATTTTGCATCACAGACAGCACAGTGGTAGAGACCGTCCGCTTTCTCTTTGTAGTACTTGTTGGTAAACGGTTCCTCTGTCGCACCCTCTTGCGTCACCCGCCACGCTTCTTCGGAAAGATTCTCTTTTCTCTCCTCTGTATCCATCACTCACCATCATACACTGGGAAAAGCACATTTGAGACAAACGGTATATACTGACGATACGCTCAGGTGGCGAAACTGGTAGACGCGTACGCTTGAGGGGCGTATGGGAGCAATCCTGTGGAGGTTCAAGTCCTCTCCTGAGCACCATAACACCTACGACTCATACAGCCGAACATACTCACGAACAAAATCGGCTTTTCTAAATCCCGGAACTGTTGTGTTTCCCTCGGACAGTGTTTTGTAATCCATCTTTTTTATCCGATCAAGCACTCCTTTGTTTGCCGTCTTCACGAGGAGCCATTGTTTGTTCTTTTCACAACTCGACGCACTCGTTCGAAACGTCGGGTACTCGCCGTATCCCTGATTAAAAATAGCAATATCAAAATCGTTTTCAAAAAACTTTCGTGCCTCTTCTGTATTGTTGTACTGATACAAGATAAAGTCCCGGTGCGATATCGCCGGCTTCTCGCCGAGACGAAGATCAGGAACACCAGCCTCAAGGGTAGTCCACACTTGAAACACGCAGCCGATATCAACAGAGTCTCGCACTGCTGTTGAAAATGAGTGGGGAGGAAGTGTTTCTTGCAGAACGAGATGTGCAGCGGAACTAACCTGTTTCTGCGTACCGTACTTCATGAATTGACGGGGGAGGATAAGTCCGACCACTGAAGCCCAATACAGTGACCGATTCAAAAACGCAAGAGCGACACTTCCCCGCTTGCCAAACGGCGGATTCCCCACAACCACCCGGGAACGACGATTGCCCCGAGGACGAATACGGTCCTGAAGAAAGTCCCGTTTAATGACACGCGGATACTGCGGGTCAATATCATACGCCTGAACGGGAAGTCCGAGACTTGCAAGCTCGACAACAAAGGACCCTGTTCCGGCCGCCGGTTCAACGAAAACAACCGGTTCTTCCTCTAATTGATTAAGCACTGATTGCACGTGCTCAATACAAGAGCGAGCAACGGCTGGCTTGGTATAGAATTGATCAAGACCAGTATCCATAACACTTCTATTGTACCGATAGACGGGCATTGCACAAGATATCAGTACCAGAAAAGAGTTATCCACACCCTACCTCAAGACCCTCTTGCGATACTTTGAAGGATGGGTATACTAGTGGTGTCTAGGACTTGTTCCTAGGCCTCTTAGGGTAAAACCTAAGGGTACAGGAGGCCCTCTTACGAGGGTTCTCCTGTTTTTTATACCAGCCAAACATAACGCGGTATATACTGTACCTCAATGACTATCACCACTTTTACCGCCATTGTCAGTTTTCTTGTACTTCTGAGTCATGTGCTTTTCGTTCTTCTTGCTGTCTCATATCTCCCTCTTGATCCCGTTCGACGTTTCAACACCTACCTCATCAATCTTTTGAAAAAATACGGTCAACTCGTTGCAACCGTTATCGCCAGCGTTTCCCTCGTCTCACCACTCATCTTCTCAAATATCTACTACCTCATGCCATGCAATCTCTGCTGGTATCAGAGAATCTTCATGTTCCCGATAGCGATACTGCTCATCACTGCCCAGATTCGAGGGAAGGCGATCGACAAGGTTTCCATGTACGTCCTTGCCGCACTCGGTACCATCACGGCACTGTTCCACTATGTGAGCCAACGACTGCACAGCAGTGCACCGGGGTTCTTTGACGGTGTCGTCGGGTGTGATGCAATCGGCATGAGTGCTTCCTGCTCAGAATTTTATTTCCTTGAATACGGCTACATTACTATCCCACTCATGGCACTGACCGCGTTTCTCTTCATCGCAGTAGCGATTTTCTTCTCAGACAAAAGGTAACCTGAAATAATTTATTTTGCTTAGCTGCCGGGCTAGGATTCGAACCTAGATTACGTGGGCCAGAACCACGCGTCCTACCATTAGACGACCCGGCATTACTCTGTGGATTGTACCAAACAGACAACGTAAAAACCACCGACGAGCGGTGGTTTTTACTCCTAGGGTTTGACGTCCAATGGATTCCTATTACCCTATTACCCATAGCATAGCATGAAAAAGAATAACAAGTGTGTAATGTGCATACCTGTTGATAAACAAAACATGGACAAAAAACACTGCGTTACTTAGGATGTGGTATATGTATGCCGTGTATAAAAATAGTGGCGAAACACCACTTGCATGTATCGACCGACTGTTCGACAGAAGCAAGCATACCTACACGTATGCAGGAAGACTCGATCCACTTGCCGAAGGCCTCCTTATCATCCTCGTTGATGATGAGTGTAAAAAAGCATCTTCGGCATACGGTCTCAGTAAAACATATCAGTTCAGTTTTGTCGTCGGTGTGGCAACAGATTCATATGACTGTCTTGGCCGAATCACCGAACACAAACCGGTAAAGGATGACACTGCACACCGTGTCCGCCGTGCAGTGAGCAGCATGCAGGGGTCACTCACAATGCCATACCCTCCCTACTCTTCGAAAGCGGTTCAAGGAAAACCGCTGCACCAACATGCACGGGACGGCACCCTTGCATCAGTGACTATCCCGGAGACAACAATGACCATTTCCTCTTTCGAGATTCTGCGTGCAGAGCAACTATCACTCTCGACAGTTCGCAACACAGCGGAACAGTCGATACGACGAGTCCGAGGAGACTTTCGGCAAACAGCTATCTTGAAGGACTGGTCAAACCTACAGGAGACATCGGTATACCAGATCCACGCTCAAGCATCGGTAGGGGCAGGGACTTACATTCGATCACTCGTGCATGCCATTGGCAATCAGATTGGTCAGCCAACCGTCACCACTCATATCAAACGAACTGCTGTCGGCAATCTCAGCCTCACCGATGTTACGCAGTCACCTGTGGAAGTTCCGTTTCAACGTCTTCAAGAGAGAGTTTGCTAACCATATCCTCCCCGCCAATTTTCATAATCTCTGAAAATGGTATTTGTCCTTTGAGTCCTTTGATAATCGCATCTTCTGACATTGTTATAAATCCATTTTTACGAGCAGACCGATAGAATTCAACATCAGACGGTCCTTTGAGAATGATTTCGCTGATCTCGTCATCGATCATAAGCACCTCAAAAACACCGATTCGCCCTCGCATACCTGACGGATTATCCTCCGTCTGTGCTGCATCCCGGAATGAGGTAAACGACGGAATACCCGTTTTATACCGCTGCGGCAAATCAGCAAATCTCTCTTCTAACCGTTTTGCAAGTGCCGGTCCGACCGGCTTCTCTCTTCCTTCACCGTCAAGGAGTCGAACCATGCGTTGGCCGATAACAAGAGCGATTGTTGGTGCAAGAAGAAACGGATCTATGCCGAAATCAATGAGACGAGAAATCGCACCGATGGCAGTGTTCGTGTGGAGTGTTGAGTACACGAGGTGACCGGTCAGTGCAGCTTGCACCGCAAGGTGAGCAGTCTCTTTGTCACGGATCTCACCAACCAGAATCTGATCCGGGTCACCGCGAAGTACTGACCGCAATCCGTTCGCAAAGGTATAGCCAATCTCCGGACGAATACTTGACTGATTCACACCGTCAAGCCGATACTCCACCGGATCCTCCAATGAAACAATGTTCTTTGTTGTTCGCTCAACAGTATTCAGCAATGCATACAATGTTGTCGTTTTACCGGCACCGGTCGGACCGGTCGCGAGAATGAGACCGTACGGTCGATTCATTGCCTGCAGTACCTTCTCATACATCTCTTCTCCAAAACCAAGATCTTCAAGCTGCCGCAACCCCTTCTGTTTATCCAGCACACGAAGGGTTACCTTCTCACCGAACTCCGTTGAGAACGTTGCGACACGGAAGTCAATCCGTCTCCCTTGTACTATACTTGAGAACCTTCCGTCCTGCGGACGACGCCTCTCATCAAGTCGCAGGCTTGACAGTATTTTTATTCTCGCAACAAGCGGACTGTGTAATTCCCGAGGAAACCGAAGTTCTTCCTGCAAGACACCGTCGACACGGTATCGAACAACAGCCCTATCCTCAAGAGGCTCAATGTGAACGTCAGACACCTCTTTACTCACTGCCTGTGCAAGAACGTTGCTCACCAACTTAATAACCGGCGCTTCTTTAAGAGGGGTATCTTCTCCGGTTTCTGTATCCTGGTCACCGTCGTCAATACCGAGAATAACGTTTCCCTGTTCTTCAAGTTCTTCAAGTGCACTCGCTATCTCCATATTCGCCTGACCGTACTGCTGAATGAGCGAGCTGAACTGATCCTCTGTTATTTTTTGTATCTCGTAGTCAATCTTTTGATTTGTGGTGATGAAGTTAAGGGCGTCGCGAGCGTCAAGATCTTTTGGATTCGTCGCCCCGACATAGAGAACACCGTCATGCATGGCAAGCGGCACCATTTTATACAAACTTGCGGATTCATTCGGAATATATTTGAATAAATCGCTCGGTATTTGATAGTTTCCCGTTATCCGTACTTTCCCCTGGGCATGAAGTGCGGTCTTCTTTTCCGACACTTTCTTTTTTCCTGACCCGGCACTGTCTGTTTTATTCTCTTCTGTTGGACTCATACTTAATTATCAAACTGCAAAACACCGCCGTCCTCAATACCTTCACTAAACACACCATCTTGCTCAACGTCCTCTTCAAAGAATACCTCCTCTTCCTCTAACAAGATGTCTTCTGTTCCTTCTTCAAAGAAGATTTCCTCCTCAAAATCTTCTTCAAAAATAAATTCTTCCTGACCGAGCACTGCATCTTCCTCCACAAAACCGGAACCGCCGGATGCGTCACTTATCACTCCGGGAAAATCAAACGATGACGATTGGTCGTACTCGGCAAACGGGTTTGATCGGCCGACATTAGGTGACGTTCGCTGTATATCCGGATACCGGGAAATGAACAGATTTTGTGAGAAACTGTCAATGAAGCCGATATCAAATTCGATTACTGCGAGACGGTCAACCAAACTGAGAAATACCTGTGATCGATCTTCACCGCCTTCATCGACGACCATTTCCGGGACACGGACCAAAACGTTTGCAAAATAGAACATGCCGGCACCGATAATGACAAAAAAGAGTATTGATTTTATCTTCTGTGCCTGCATAGGTTATATGTTTTCTGATGAAAGCCCTGCCGAGAACAGAGCCTCTATCTCAATACTCGCACGAATAGTGTTGCCGAACTGGTCACTGGATGACGGCCACATGTGTACTGAGGTAATTTGCACCGCCCGCTCCCACCGTTGAAAGTTGTCAATGATTCTTCTGAACAGGTCATAGTCAATCACCTCAAAATTAAACTGAATCGGGATGGCAACCATACCGGTATCAGGATTAACCTCTTCAGGGTCAATAGTATACGCCGTGTCAGTCGGCAAACCAGATTGCGTAATAAAGGCATCAAGAGAAAGGAAGAAGAGAATGACATTCTCTGACGAGTGCGGCGGAACGGCATTCTGAATGAGAGCCGTCTTGTTCGGCGGAATACTGTTGAACTCAGCCTGGAGTTCATCACGACGTTCACCCAACTCCTGTACCTGTGAAATAACATCTTCGAGATGTTGCACGTGATCATAGGTTGCACGTGCTTCGGCATACCACGGACCAATGAACACCGCATACGCTATTGCGGAAAACAGAAGTAAAATAAGTGCTTTAACAAAGTAATTACTCATACCACTATCCTGATTCACCGATCGTGACAACGGCGTCAACCGGTATGGTTGCCTTCATGGTAAAAACGACACGGCTGTTCCCGTCACTCTCCCTTCGAATCGAGTGCCCATCGACAGCAAAGCGGACATCTTCTTCTACCGTTGTGATGGCGTTCACCTGCTGCAGGTATGAAACTAACGAATCCGCAACACCATTGACATCAACCTGGTACGTCTGATCGGACGTCAGTGCTATCTTCGCAGATGAAAACCGGACACCCGGAACGACGATTTTTTCAATTTCCTCTATGACCGGCACATACCCGGACCGAGATGACTCAATCACTTTGAAAATATCTATTGATTGGCTAAATGAAACGAGGCTGGCGATGACATTGGTTTTGATGACGGCATCCTGCTCAACAAGCTGATTCTCGATTGATGCGACCTGTTGATCAAGGTACATGTTGGCGCCATACAATCCGCCGCTGGCAACAATTGAGACCACAAACACTATGATTGCGATCACATACCGGACATCAGTCCGCACAGGTGAGCTGACTTCCTTCGGTGCTTCTGAAAATGACTGTTGAACAGGGTCAGTACTGCCGCCTTTTTGGGCTTCATTGGTAAAATCTTTTGAGAATGTTGGAAACATGAGCCGGTACACTACCAGTATATAGGGGGCGGAGAGCTGTCAGCGGAACGTCGTGCAGAACAACCGTCACCTCCCCTCAAGAGCCCGAATGGCCGCCCCGACGGCAACAGAGAATTCGGACCCATTCTTCTTTAATGAGTCAGCGAGCAAAGCAGGATACTGCATTCTCCCAAACGGATTTGCTATCTCAACACTGATGTTTGTTTTCTTCTTTGCCTCTTCCAACATGCCCTCCATCACCGCACCGCCGCCCGTCAAGATCATCTTCGAGACTGACTGACGGTACCGCTGCTCAAAATCAATAATCGCACTATTCGCCTCGGAAAAAATCTCATCAATAACAAGCGCGACGACCCGCTGCGAATCTTTATTCGGCAGGGAAAACCCGTGCTCACGCTTCTTGTGTTCAGCTTCTTTGAAAGAGATACCTTCGTTGCTCATGATAGCCTTGGTGATTGTCTGCCCGCCCTGGTTAATGAAGAATGACCTGAGAACGATACCGTGCTCAATGATGTAAAACTTGGTTGTCCTTGCCCCAATATCAATAACAATGATGGGGAGGTGGCTCTCATACACTGACGAGCGCAGGGTGCTAAAAATCTCAACCTCAAATGATGTCACCTTCAAATCTGTTTTGCCCAATATGTTCCGATATTTCATCAGCTCATGGTTGTGAATGGCAATGATGAGCACTTTCCTCTTCTCTTCTCCGGGAGTCTGCGGCTTTTCGTTATCCTCCTGAAAGATTGATGCATCATCACGCTCTAGCAGTGCCTGGGGGATAACAAACCAATCCATTGAAACCTCTTCAAGGGGGACCGGCACATACCGACGAGCCTCAAACGGAATTACTTGTGCCATTTTTTCATCAGAGAGCGGAGGAACTTCAATAAGTGAGATGAGGCTGGCATGAAAGGGAATTGAAACGCATGCCACCCCTTCACGAACCTTCGACTCCTTCATAAGTGTCTCAAGGACAGTAACAATGACCTCCTCACTTGCGTTCGCCTGCTGCCCAATCTCCGCACCTTCCGTATACGGTCCGATGGCGAGGGATCCGTAGGTCTCAAGTACGATGGTCCCGCGCTCCTTTCGAATTTGTACCACTTTTATTGTTGACGAACCGATATCAATACCGACGGCTCGACCGCCTCCTCCGGTGAACAGGGATGTTAGTTTTGACAAAATCATTGCGACAGTGTGTCCACAGTATACTATGCCTTGTACTATGTGGCCGATCTATAATCACAGCAAATCCATCCTTTCCGCTTTCATCGATGCACTCTTTCCGCCAATGATACGTCACTCTGATGAACAGACGATACGATCACTTTCCGCACTCAAGAAACAGTGCGGACACGAATCACTTCTCCCGTATCGCAATAAGGCAGTCAGGCAACTGCTTGTCGGTATTAAGCACCGGCAGGATGCCCGTTGCCTTTCCCTCGGAGCGGCACTTCTTTCTGAACACCTCAAAAACTATCACAACCTGCACAACCGCAACCATTGCATTACTATTATCCCCGCAACGGCAATTCGCATGCAGCAGTACCGCTACGACCACCTTTCCTGTCTCGCCGCTCTCCTCTCAGAAGACGGTGATTTCTGTATTGACACCACACTGTTTCAGTGGAAACACACGGTACGACGACAGAACACCCTCTCCAAACAGGAGCGACTGCACAACGTAAAGCATGCCTTCTCTGTTGAAAAACCGATCATGAAACAGACTGCCTACGTGATCTTTGACGATGTCACGACGACCGGTGCAACACTGAAGGCAGCACGGCAATCACTCCTTTGTGCCGGTGCACGTTCCGTTACCACACTTGCACTTGCACGTTAGCGGTCCTCTTCCGGTGTTTCGTGATTCACGTCAACCTGTATTTTCCCCCGGTTACCCGGCAGACTCGCCCGCCAAATAGGAAAGACAGAGATGTCGTTAATGCGAGTTACCTGCGGATACTGGTTGAGAACGACCTCTTCAACCTCAGAGCGATCTTTTCCGGCAACATCACTGAGGAACAGAAGCGGATCGATGTTCCAGAAAAGTTTTGCACCGCCACTGAGTCGGAAACGGAACTCTGTTGAAGAGACAATGTCGAACTCTTCCTGATTCTCAAGCTCCATGGTCATACCGGACTCTTCAATATTTGTCGGAGAGACGCGTTGCGGAATAGCTTCTGAAGGAGCGTACTGTGCAAGCAGGGTTGCGAGTTCCGCTTCACGGAACGATATCGCATAGAGCGTCCCTTTCTCCCGCAACACAACACTATCATCTCGCTGCTCATTCTCAAGCGATTCATAGACGATGAAGACACCGTTTTCAAACACCACCCGATCTTTAAGTGAGTTGTTGTCAAGCGACTGCGTCAACGTGTCACGAAGATCCCGCTTAATGTCAGCACGAAGCTGCTCACGCTTCTCTTTTTCCTCCTCTTCATTCGGAATGAATCGTTCACCGTCAAAGCCGCCGACGATTTTGTCTTTTGAAACACCGTATGCCTGCTTGAAGTTTGGGGTGTTCGCAAGTCCCGGGATTGAGAGGCGAACATTCTTTTCCGTTAAGTTATATGCTGATCCGATGACATCTCCCTCTACCTCTACCTCCTTTTCACCCGGCACAGCCTGATCTCCGCTCTTCTTTGCTGCCGGCACCGTCTGCTGCCCTTTCAGGCGATAGATACGACCGTCATTTGTTTGAAACCTTGTCCTGTTAATAAGTTTGAGCTCTTCTGTGTGCGGGTTGTATACCGTCACCACTCCTTTCGCATGCGTACTCCTCGGCTCTTTTGTGATGTTTGTCACGATCGCTTCGCGGACTTCTTCATACGGACCCCGTCGGCTGTATGAAATACCATCCGGTACCTGTGCCGGTTCACGCACTGCAGTGAACACACCGTCAATTGCCACCTCACTGCTTGCCAGGGTCAGCGACACCGTTGCCTTTGAAAATGTTGTTGAAATGAAAAATACAGCAACACCGATGAGGATGATGAGAACAAATATTGACCGCTTTTTCCCACCGGAACGTCGGCTTCCTTTCTTTGACCCACCCAGCATGTCATCGCCTGACCGCTTCCGCGAACTTGGCTTTTTCCGCATCGAGTCACTTGATTGTGCACTACTGAGATTTGATCGCTCAATCGAATGTAACGGATTCTCATCCTCGTCTGCCATATGGGGACAGTATACACAGAGAACCGCGGGCAACGCAATCCTCACATGTTCTTTAGACAAAAAAATGGGCCGGTTCAACAGAGTGAACCGACCCTCAGCAGGCTTTTCCCAACCACAACGATGGGAATCTACTGCAAAGGCTGTAAGTAATAGGTGCGTCTCACCCAACGACAGCCCTCAAACCAATAATACTAGTTAGAAACGGTTAGTCAAGCACCGCCCGAATACGCCGAATCCCGCTGCTCACCGCCTCTTCCTTCTTGATACGGAAGACCCCTAACTCAGCAGTATTTTCAACGTGCGGACCGCCGCAGTATTCACGACTATAGTCACCGACGGAGTAGACCCGGACGGTGTCGCCGTAGGAGAAGACCCCGATTGCACCGACCTTCTCGGCTTCGTCAGCCGACATGTCCTGATAGGTGACCGGCAGTGCATCCTTTATCTTTTCATTGACAATAGCCTCTACCCGTTGTTTCTCTTCATCAGTGAGCCTCCTCTCAAAGGAAAAATCAAACCGCAGACGATCCGGGGTTATATTTGACCCTTTCTGCAACACCTCATCACCGAGCACATCACGCAGTGCCTGGTGCAGAAGGTGAGTCGCGGTATGGTACCGGACAGAGATCGCATCAGTATCCGCAAGACCTCCTTTAAACTTTTTCTGTGATGCACTTCGTGACACATCCCGATGCTGCTTCATTGCAGTCTCGTACGCCTCCCGATCAACCGATATCCCTGCTTCTCCTGCAAGCTGCTCAGTAAGTTCAACGGGGAATCCGTAGGTGCTCTGCAAAGAGAACGCATCGTCGCCCGACACCGCCCCGGACGAGAGAGCGGTATTGAGGTGCTTCATACCTTTTGCAAGTGTTGCTTCAAACCGCCGCTCTTCTTCTTCAATGCACATACCGGCATTACAGGCTGCAACCTCAGGGTACTGGTCACGGTAGGTGGTAATGAGCGGGTGCACAAGATCAGAGAGATGCATATCTGAAACCGCAAGGCGGTGCCGCAGCTGGTACAGAGCGGATCGGATAAGGCGACGGAGCACATAACCTCGATCAGTGTTTGACGGCTGCACACCGTCTGCAATGAGAAAGAGGGCACTGCGCACATGATCAGCAATGATACGAAATGCCTGCGGCCGGTCCTGATACGAAACGTCGGATTGTTTGACGAGTTGGTCAATCATGTTTTTGAACACGTCAATCATAAAAATGTCCGGCGTTTGTTCTGTTGCCGCCGCCATTCGCTCAAGGCCGCCGCCGAAGTCAATGTTCTTTTTGGGAAGCGGTGCAAACCCGGACTCGGTACGAACATACTGCATAAAGACAGAGTTGCAGAGTTCAAAAAACTGCCCTGACTCCGTGTTCGGGTGTGCCTTTCCCGGAAAATTCGGATCCGCATGCTCAGAGCCGACATCGTAAAATACTTCCGTGTCCGGACCTCCAACCTCGCCAACCGGCATCTCTCCCGGCTCACCGGCACGACTCCACCAATTCTTCTTACCGTCATAGAAAAAGATTCGTTCTCCGTCACGCATACCGCGCTTGTCACCTGCCTCTTCTGACCCGATGTCAGCAACCTTCGCCTCAATACCGACTGACGCAAATACCTCCTGCCAAATCGACACCGATTCATCATCACGCGGAATGTCATACATCGCATCACCGGAAAAAACCGTCACGTAGAGCCGCTGAGGATCAAGCCCGATCCCTTCTTTCGGATCGGTAAGGAAATGGAAACAGTGGCGAATCTGCTCTTCTTTGAAATAGTCACCAAGTGACCAATTGCCGAGCATTTCAAAAAACGTCGTGTGACGCAGATCACCGACTTCATCAATATCATTTGCACGAAAACACTTCTGTGATCCGGTGAGACGGGAACCTGCCTGATGATCCTTGCCGAGCAGGTACGGCACCAGCGGCTGCATACCGGATCCGGTAAACAGTGTCGTGGCATCTTCCTGCGGAATGAGCGACGCTGAAGGAAGAATATGGTGATTGAGTGAAGAGAGGTACTGCAGGTACCTCTCCCGCACTTCTTGTACACGCATGTGCGGTCAGTATACCACCCGCACTGCAATAGCGGCACACAAACCTCCTTCACCGCCTCGAGACCACCTTCTTACCCCTGCTCATATTTTTTTCAATATAGGTGTCTCGCAGTAGTATTCCTCCCGCCCGAAGTATCTGCTGAAAGTCCTTGCCTTGATCATAGGCATAGTCTTTAATTGGGGCAAACGGCTTGTATTCAGTCAAACCATTCATCAACTCTCGTGCCATTTCTTGAACATCATACCTTGTCTGTGGTTGTTTTTCCTCAAGCATTTGAAGCAAATCTTTTTTAACAGTCTTATCTTTAAGTATTTTTTCCAAACCACTCTCCTCAACAAGCTTTACCCCAAAATCTGTCAACGATAGCGGGCTCTTGGCACTAAATATCTTACTGTCTATGAATTTTTGTGTTTGCACTTTAAACTCCTTAAATACCACGATATCTTTCTCTAATTCAGACATCCTGTTGTCCAAATTATCAACCTTTTTCTTTGTCTCACTGAAGTTTACAGCTGCAAGAATGGAATTCCAAATCCCCTGTTTTACCTGACCGTCCATGGTAGTAAAGTATAACACTACCTTCACTACACGCACAATAAAAAGTATATCTTCTCTTTCATAATGTAGAAAAAATTGTTGTGCTTATTTGTGTAGACCAAGATCAATCCTAAAACAACAGATCGGCTTGCAGTCTCTGCCTGCGGTGCGAGCGGTATACCGCACCTTCCCCTTTGATGTCTCAACAGGGACCGTTGACATTTCTGTTGGTGATGGCAAGAGATTCGACAAGGGTGACTTCTTGACCCCTTGCATGCACCCTTCTTGTCCCAGCAAATGATTTACCTGACCTATCTCTCTTCTTGGAGGAACGTTCTATGTTTTATCGTTTTTGATCATTTTTCTGATACGATCCATCGCCCTTTCTCGCCTAACATTAAATCTTTCTCTAATTTCATCTACCTCATACTTTTCAAGTAATCCGGCATCAACAAGTTTGTGCCACAGCGTTTCCATTGTGTCAGTACCTTTTGTTGTATTGCAAGAGAAACAAAGCAATTGCCTATTATCTGGCGTGTCTTGCCCTCCCTTTGATGTCGGTATTATGTGGTCGAAGGTGAAGTCTTTAATGTGATACGGGTGATCGCACCCGTTACAATGTCCATCATCTTGTTCTCTATACAGATCATGTCTTTCCCCTTTACCTCCGCCGACCTCAATCGGCGGCATATCTTCCCCTCCACTTATCCCCTTAAGAAAAATTGGTTTTATGTCCTTCGGGCTCTTTTTCAATTCATTCTTCATTCGATGCTTTACAAAGAACTTGGCAAACAGGGAAATATCTATACCCACCCACTTCCTATTCAACTTCTCTGCTGCCACTATGGCGGTAGCACAACCACAAAAAGGATCAAGCACAATGTCTCCTTCATTGGTACTTGCTTTTATTATTCTTTCAAGGAGAACAAGGGGTTTTTGTGTTGGGTAATCTGTTTTCTCGGTCCTGCTCACATGCATCATGTCCGGAATATCGTTCCAGACGTTGCCAACAATCCTTTGCTCATAAACAAAGTCCTCGTCGCATTTTTCGTAATACTTAATACGAGTTTTTCCACTTTTCGTAATATAGATTCGACCTTCTTTCTTTAACTGTTTTATACTCTCATCGGTATAATCTCCTCTTGGTGCTGTTCTGAAACACCTACCATCTTTATCTCTCTTATACCCAGAACCTTTGAAATTAATTTTTCTTTCAGAATAGGTCTTGTTAAACAAAAAATCTTTTCCTTTTCTGTAATAAAGAATGGTATCATTATTTCTTGCAAACTGTCTTGCGATTGCTTTCGCGCCCCTTGCAGTGTCCCCATACACCCAGAGTATCTCATTGCCAAAATTTTTCTCACCAAAAAGACAATCCATCACCACTTTCAAATAATGGCTTGCAGTCTGATCACAGTGAAGATAAATACTTCCTGCCGGCTTCAAAATGCGCTCCATCTCCTTGAGACGGGCGGTCATATACACCAAGTATGCAAACATTTTTGGTGAGTGTGCTTTCTCTACCCCTTTGATGATCTCATAAAGGCACGGATCTTCTTGTTCCAACTTTTCAAAATGTGCGTCCACAACATCAGTTTTTTTCCAAACATCTTTAAACGCAGCTAAAATTTCTTTACCCTTTATCGGCAGCGGTCTCACATAGTTTTGATTACTGTTAAATGGCGGATCAAGATATATCAGGTCAATACATTCACTTTTCATCCCTCTTAAGATATGAATATTATCTGCTGTAAAAAGCGTTCCGGTTTTAAAATTGGGAGCGGACATATCAATCTTATTGTAAAGGAACTACCCTGTCAGACACCACCGCTTTCACCTGTGGATTGCGTGGATTGCAAAGACGCTGTGCAAGAAAATAGACGTCCGTTCTTGTCAAAAACAAGACTTCTGAATACTTATTTCTTCATTACATGGTCACGAAATGACTTTCCTGCCGCATCTCGATACGGACACAGGTTGCACCACTGACCGGCCTCCGGGACAGTATCTGCCACAAGCGTTTCTTTCGCTGCCATGAGTGTGTCCGGTATCCAATCTGTCTTCCCGGTATACGGAATGCATGTTGTTTTGAAATGGAGCGTCTCATTCAACGCATCTTTGGTCCGGTCACCATTGAGGTAAACGAAGTATCCGGTATCGGAAACAGAAAATCCGTTCTGACGAAAGAGCCATTGATACACTTCCATTTGATTTTTGTACGACCGCTGCCATGCAGCGTCGAGAGAGACCTCACCGTCTTTGCTGGTTGCTTTGTAATCTGCGATTACCAACGTACCTTCAGGATCAACCCATACGTCATCAATACCGCCGAAGACAACAAAGTTTGATTCTTTGTGGTGATATCGAATACCGGTAAAGGGGTCACGCCACGTGTCCAGATCATTATGTGCAAAGGGAACAAGATCCAGTTTTTCCTGCACAAAAAGCGGGTGTGGTTCCTGTTTTTCCCGATACGTGTCAAACTCCTTTTTGAGCAGCAAGTCTACCGCATCATTCAAGTTAAACGGAAATGATGACGGCGGGGAAACGCCGAGTCGACGATCAAGATAGAAACAACGGGGACAGGAGATGAACAACTCTATTTTCCCCCGCGAAAGGTCAAATGGTCGATCACTGTTCGGATCAAAGATGTTTCGTTTTCGTGTTGCGTGTTTATTCATACCCGTTACCGCCGCCCGGACGGTCGACAGAGCAGTGCCGCCTCATCAGCAATAGTATCAGCGTTCGGCAGAGAACGAAAGATCTCAGGGTTTTCCAACAATCCTTGGCAGGTGACAACCCCCTGATCAAAGAGTTGCCGTGCAACTGAGGATGAAATTGACGGGAGACAGGTAATGGGATGCGCATCGACCTCTTGCACCCACGTCTGCAGGTTATTGTTGTACGGATACCCCCATCCGAGAATAGACACTCCTGCACAGGTCGCATACTGCAGGGCGTTTTTAGTAAATTTGGTGTTGGTGACAAAAAGGCAGGAGTCAACAGCACCCCTCTTTTTTCTTGAAAACCGTGATTGTGAAACTCCCAGAAGGTCATCAAACCGTGCCTTTACATACAGCACTGACTTCACATCGGATCGGGTATGCATATCGTTATGAAACTTGATCTCCATTGCCGTTCGCTCTGTCCCGTCAGGTTTTGAAGCGAACACGTCAACTTCATGACTGACACACCTGCCCTGCAGGTGCACATTTGTTGAAACGATATACCCTTTTCGGCGAAACAGCTCACCGACAAACTTCTCAAACGGAAATCCGGTCGGACCGAAGTTAAACAATGCCCGTTTCAGTGAGTACCGCATTGCCGCATGCTTTGACTGATGAGACAGCAGGTCAAACGCCTGTTTGTACACAAGTGATGTTGTGTCTCCGTCATGCATGTTCTGCTCAACTTCTTCCGCGACACTCCGTGCACTTTCTTTTGATGCACCCGTTCGCATGAGAGATCGTTCAAGAATTGACCGATCAAAGACAGCTACCGTCCCGTCCCGCTTCACAATTTTCTTCTCCATCTGATTTGCAGTATATCAGGGACAGACAACACCGCCGCCCAAACACTCGCCGTCTTCGGTATAGAGGACGACTGACTGACCGGGTGCAATGAGCTGCGGATCGGCAAAGCGAACTTCGGTACCGTTTGACGCAACAGTCACCGGACAGAGCGGTCCCTGGTGACGATACCTTGCAACAACTGCATGCGTCGGATCCTGTCGGAACAAACTATTTTTTAAATGAAAACTGGTTTTCTTTGCACTGTCAGCGGTATCGGCAACGACCAGAACATTTCTCTCCAGATCTCTGCCGACAACAACCTGCGGTTTTTGCACTGACGTACGAAATCCGTGACGCTGTCCGAGGGTATAGAATCTGACACCGTCATGGTCACCGATACTAGTGCCGTCTTCCGTCTCAACCGCACCGACCGTTTCAGACAGGTATGCGGAAAGAAAAGTCTTCATGCTCACGTCACCGAGAAAGCAGAGACCGACACTATCTTTCTTCTCCGCCGCCGGCAGTCCTGCATCTTTCGCCAATGATCGCACCTGCTGTTTCGTATACCCGCCAATCGGGAACCAGGTCTTCTGAAGCACGCTTGACGGAATAGTGTAAATGAAATAGGTCTGATCCTTTTCTTCATCAACCGATCGGACCAGCCGAGTGTCCCCGTCAGCATTTTGAGTCCTTGCGTAGTGACCGGTCGCAAGTACATCAAACCCCCGATCAAACACAAACGATGCAAGTGCATCAAACTTCACCGCACTGTTACACAAAACATCGGGGTTCGGCGTCTCACCCGCTTTGTATGCAGCAACGAACGGATTAATAACCTGTTCCCGATACACCTCCGTCGCGTCAAAATCAAGGAACGGGATCGTAAGTGTCGCACATGCACGCATGGCATGCTGCCGATCTTCCGATGATGAACAGGAGAGGTGTGACGGGTTTCGGATGGTGATGAAGACTCCGGTGACCCGGTGACCCGCCTCTTTCAGGAGATGCGCAGTTGTCGATGAATCAACGCCGCCCGAAACTGCTACTGCAATACGCTTCGGACTACTTGTACGGGTCAACATACGTTCGCTTCTTTTCAAGATGCTCTGCATACGTTTCACTGAAATAGGTCCTGCGACCGTCACCGACAAAGTAGAGGTAATTTGATTCTGTCGGATTGATCACCGCATCAATTGAATCGCGGCTTGGATTCACAATCGGAATCGGCGGGATCCCGTAGTTTTTGTATAAGTTTAGCGGATGATCTGATTGGAGGTCTTCAAGACTGAGGTCAAACGTATCTTTACCGTCAATAAAAATGAAGGGGACATCAACTTCAAGCCGCATGTCCTGCTCAAGACGATTGAAAAGAACACCGGCAATAAGCCTTCGATCATCCAATCGACTTGCTTCCAGCTCAACAATAGCGGCAAGGGCAACAATCTCATCCTGAGAGAGCGGTCCGTCATATGCTTCGAATAAATCATCGGTCCGACGATTAAACGTCCGCATCATAATATCGATAACCTGTTCAGGCGTCACCTCTTCCTCAGAAAAGAGGTACGTGTCAGGGTAGAGGTAGCCGTGACGATCTCTCGCAAGATCTTCAAAGGTGTCGCGATCAAAGTCGTTAAACTCTTTATCAAACAAATCAGCGAGGTGGTAGAAGTTACTGCGCTCCGGCACCTTAATCCTGCGGAGCGGCATGTTCTTCTCGCCGAGGTACATCTCCCGTGCACGGAAGAATACCCCCTTTGGTTTGTAAAAGTGATATGACCCCCAGAGAATCTTTCCCCCGTTTATGTGGTTCGCGATAATGAAAAGGCTTTTTGAATTGATGAGTTGTTTTTCTTGCAACCTGGTAGCGATCTCCCGAACTGTCTCCCCTTCGGAGACGACAAACACCTGCGGATAGTGCTCGCTATCCTGCGGTGCGTCAAAGAAGAATACGGCGAGACAGAGGAGGAAAAAGAGCGGCGGGGCAATAACATATACCCAGTGAAATCGTAGTCCTCGCAGCACGCTTTGTTTCCATGTCATTGTTATTTGCATATCACGATTATACCGGCAGGTTCTCCGGCGGCTCAACGGTCGTTGAGAGAATTCGCTTCACCGTCGGCGTCTTTACATACACCGTCGGGAAGTGACAGATGGTTGCGAGTGTTTCTGTTGTCATCACTGACGCAATTCTCGGCCTGGTCGGACCTTCCACCGTTTTTGACCACCGTTTTCCGTCTGATATCTGATACATAAACAGTGCAGGAGCATACCAGAATAGACGGTCACGGTACAACTGGAGAAGCAGTTGTTTCTCCGCCTCCTTGTCCTGTCGCGGCGGCTCAAGGGCAGGCACCTCAAACTTGTCAGTCAGGAGTGTCCCGTGCGGAATGAGGGCATTCTCATCTGCGTTTGTCAGCTTGTACACCGCCGTCAGCGGTGCAAGGCGGGCAGGATTAAACGATCCGGCAGGGGTTACGTACATCATACGAATACCGACTTCAACTGCCTGTTTTTCGATAAGTCTTGGACCGATCGCCTGCAGTCGACGTTCTGCTGAACTGAGAATTGCGGGATCCGTGTCAGCGGCACGCCCCTCCTTCACCCTCTTTTCAAGGTCAAAGAGTGCGTCCCGAATCTCATCAGGCAGCTTCTGTTTGTTCCAGTAGTCTACGGTAACCGGGTCACTTGCAACATCTTCCCGGGACCGTGCATATTTTTGTGCACGGAATACGTACTGCACCCACAATTGCTCATCACCACCAATTGACCCGAACAGGTCATAGAGAGGGGCGAGCGGGTCAACAAGCGGTCGCGTCGGCTGCATGGCAGATCCGACCACATCCGGCGGCAAACCACTCGTTCCCGGATACCGCTCCAGTTGAAACTCAACGTACGTCTTTATCGGCAACGGATTGTTGTCCTGCAGCAGTTTCCACTCAAATGAGAACACCGAGACCTTTTCTTTATCATACTCAAAGTCGTGCGTGTAGTCATCAACCTCGTTGACCTGTGCACGGGGGTAAAAAGCGTATATGGCAGACATCACCGCCGGTGCAAGGTTTGCCCTCGTGTGGATAAGGAAAGAAACGATACCGCCTTTTGACACAATTTCAAATGAATACATCGGCCGTTTCTTTCCAAACCACCACACGGGAAACCACAGCCCTTCACCGCCGGTATATGCAATCATCTCCAGCACCGCCTCCATGGACGAGAGTGTTTCTTGGGTGTCTTCCGGCAGTCGAACTTCAAGCAGTTTACGATCCTCGGTCAGGTATGCAACCTGCTGCTTGTATCTCCCGATCTCAATGTATGCGTAGATAACAGCGGCAACAGTGAGGATAACGAGAGAGGCAAGCACGAGGTAAACGGAGAGGAATCGCAGAGCGACAAAGAATGACGGGTTAGTGAAGAATGCCTCGATGATATAGCCGGGCGTGGTTATGTTGTAGGTGATGAACGCAACGTACGACAGGAATATACAGACGAATCCGATTCGAACAAAAGGAGTATAGATGTTATTCCTGAAGACCGGGTACACACCCTAGTTATACACCAGTTTCTTATTCCTCAGCCAAACAGTACTCTTTATCTTCGTTTTTTACGAACTGCTTGTTGTTGTTCAGAACAGAAACAATTGACTGATCTTTCACCAATCGCTCTTTCTTTACGCGCTCGATAATAACCGCTTGAGTCATCGGACCCTTCTCCTTGAGGATTGCCAGAATGATGTCAGCAACGGTACCGGAACGGTATCCCATACCGGCAAGGGCATACATACCACGACCAACGAGGATAAACTCCTTTCGTCGGACCAGTTCGTTGTGACAGCTCTCCTGGTGACACGGTGAACCCTTCGCCTCTGAAATCTTCTTTGAGATTTCTGTGAAGTGAAGCGGCTTCCCTTCTGTCCGCAGAACAACGGTGATGTAACCGGCAAGTGTGTTGAGTGCAATCTCCGGGTGACCTTTGATTCCCCACTCACCGCGATAGTTTCGGCTTACCTTCTTTGAGAGGTCGGTGATAACGGTATAGTCTGCCGGACACTGGTACGGTGCGTTTGCAAGCACCCCTTCCACTTCCTGAGACTCAAGTACCGCATCTTTCTTCTTTTCAATCTCCGTATGGAGATGTTCCAGTATGCCGTGTGCCCGATCCCGACTCTCCTCGTCGAGGTACCAATGCTTTTCAGCGTGGTCGGTTTCAGATGCCTGAGAGAACTGCTCAGCAATCGTCAGAAGCAGGTGTACATAGTTTTTCTCTGCCTTTGTTGATGCCTCACATGACAGACACAGACGCTCCTCGGATGACACACCGCCACACAGACGAAGGGTGTCCTCAACATGGCTGACTACCTCAGAGAGCGACTGGACACAGGGGTCCTTTCGCAGCTGCTTCAGTGCCGTGTTCTGGATTTGCCGTATTCGCTCACGGGTCAGATTGTATTCATTAGCGATTTCCTGGAGTACCCATTTCTTTCCATCCTCCAAACCAAAACGCAATGAGATGACCTCACGCTGTTGTTTGTTGAGCGCTTGTAGAGCTTGGTCGACTGATTGTTTGATTTGGATTTTCATACTCAGTTAATCGCCATGCATATGCATCCCGAAGCCGAAATGCACACACAGGCTTGTATCACACAATATCATTAAATGGGGAAAAATGCTAGCCCCCCCCCGAAAAACCCTTTACTTCTCTAAATAAAGGCTTTAAATAAGGGGATTTTATCAACTTATCCAGTAGGGAAGACTTGTTTTTACCCATGCCCCTCACAAACACCCTTTTTCGCTCCAAAAGCCCTTTATTTTCAGGAAAATGACCCCTCTTCTGCCATCTCCCTCACACAAAAAGGGGTGAATAGTTGCCAAATATCAAGATTTATTGTATAAAATATACATACGGACATTTACCCCTACCTTATTGAGGAGGAGAACATGCTACGCATTATTGCCTTATCTTTGACCCTCTTGGCGACGGTTTCTGTTGCTCAAAACAGGGACAGTACTGTTCCCAAATACTGGACCTGGATGGAGGTGTTTTGGACCAATGTATGCGGTCAAGCGGCCGTCGAAGAGTGCTCTCTCGAGGACCACAGTCCCCTTGCGGCACTTCGTGGCGAAGGAATTGACATTGATCTGCGAAACCCGTCTAATATTGGTCACCTATTCGTCGGCTACTACGTCTTCGAAAAAGGCGATCGGACCGTCGCCCTTACCCTGAACGGAGATCAAGGAGGAACCTCCTGGTCATGGCGAAAGGTTGTCTGGTTTGGCGACCTCGGACTCTCCGACGACCGTGGAGAGTGGGTTGTGCTCCCATTTGGTGGCATTGGTCTGCTGGATGAGTATGGTCAACTTGTGGAATCTTTTGTTTTCAGTGAAGGATCTTTTTCTGAGTTGGTGTCTATCCATCGTGAAGGTCTTTCATATTCCCTTGACCGAAGACTGTACCTGGTCCCAACAGCCGTCGAATCGGTGAGCTGGGGACAGATAAAATCGCTGTCCCGATAACAACACCCCCTGCACATACCGTGCGGGGGGTTTTCTTTTGCACTCACCGACACGTGATACCCTTCAAAAACATTGTGAAACAAACGGTGCCTGCGTATAATGTAAGTAGGCGTGAACACTCACACACTCACAAGGAGAAGGCTATGGCACGCATCGTTCTGTTGGCAGCATCCGTCCTTTGGGCAACAATCTCTGTTGCTCAAAATGAACCCGTCAGTCACCGCTGTGGCGAGGGAAACTTTGATGTAAGTCCATTCACCTCCTTTACCGCTGATGATTACCGACGCCTCACCGGTCAGTACACCTACGATTCCGGTGACAGAAGGAAGGTGCTGACCTTCCAGCGGCAGGATAATGCCTGGACATGGAGGTGGGTCATCCAAGATGACGGTCTCACCGTCTATGAAGATGGCGGAACGTGGGTTATTCTCTCGGACGATGCCCTCGGCCTGTTTGACGAGGACTGTAATCTCATCAGTTTCATCACTCTTGAAGGAGAGGGTGACGGTGCATTTCCTAATTTCATGTTCGCCTATGATTGGGGGCAGTATGAAAAACAAACACCATCCCCGACAGGTACCGCTCAGGGTGAGCCCTCAACCTATTGCAGCGAGGGAGATTTTGACGCAGACACATTTACCTTCTTTACCGCTGATGCTGATGATTACCGACGCTTCACTGGTCAGTACACCTACGATTCCGGCGGCAAAGGAGGATCCCTCACTCTCGAACAGCAGGACAATTCCTGGACGTGGAAGTGGTCTGTTCGAGATGACGGTTCCGTCATCTATGAAAACGGCGGAACATGGGTCATCCTCTCGGAAGGCGCCATTGGTCTGTTCGATGAGAGGTGCCAACTCATAGTCTTTGTCTCTCTCGAAGAAGAGGGCAGTGACGGATTCCCCCACACTGTTTTCATCTCTGATTGGGGACTGTATGAAAAACAAACACCGTTCCCGACAGGTGTCGAATCAACAAGCTGGGGAAAGGTCAAGATGCGGTGAAAAACAAACACCCGCACGTACTGTGCGGGTGTTTTTCTTTTGCACCACCATACTAGAGTGCACTCGAGATAGAGTAGATCGGGATGATGACAGACCCGATAAGGAGACCGACGCCGAGACCGAGGAGGACAATCACTGTCGGCTGAATCAGGTCAATCATCACATCGATGGTATCTTGCAGTTTTCTTTGATAGAAATTGTTAATGACCATAACCATTTTTTTCAACTCACCCGCCTCTTCACCAATTTTAATAATGCTCACCACATTTCTGCTGACATACTCATGCCCTTTCAGTGCCGTTGACAATGTCGCACCCTGCCGCACTCGACTGGCGATGTCTTGCACCATGTCACGATACACTTTGTTAATCATCACCCGACTCAAAATCTGCAGTGATGAAACAATCGGAACACCGCTTGCAAGCATGACACCGAGGTTACCGGAGAATCTGACGAGATAGAATTCTTGAAGGAGGGGACCGATGAGCGGGAATGTCAGAACAACACTGTCAATCGTCTCTTTTCCGTCCTCTGTCCTGGCGTAGAAGATAAGTGAGGCTATAGAGAAAAGAATAACGATTGCCATCGTAAAAAGATTATCCTGCATGAAGTTGCTGATACCGATCACAACGTTGGTGACTGTGGGCAATTCGGCTCCCGAGCTGGTCAGGATGGTTGATATTTGCGGAATAACCGTCACCATTACCAACACCATCACCGCAATGAAGGTAACAACGACAAATATCGGATAGGTCAGTGCTTTCCTGAGTTTTGACGTGATCTCAGAGGTGCGCTCCAGATGATCGGCAATGTAGGTAAAAGAGTGCGGCAGTGTTCCTGACCGCTCACCGACCGAGACGACCGCAATAAAGAACTCACCGAAGACGTCTTTGTGTTTCCAGAACGCCTTCTCAACAGTCACCCCTGACTCGACGCTCCGAGCGATGTCCAGCAAGATTCCCTGAAAATACTTATTCGGCATATTTTCCGCAGCCAGATTAAATGCACGAAGTGCGGAAATCTCCGCCTCAAAGAGCGTTGCAATCTGCCGGGAAAAAACAATGATATCCTGGGTCTTCACCCGAAGGAACAGATTAAAATTGAAAGACTTCCCCAAGTCCTCTTTAATCTCAAGAACGGTATAGCCGTTTTCCTGCAGGAGGCTGATCGCATTCGAACGACTTGTCGCTTCAACACGCCCTTTCACCTCTTTCCCTTCTTTGTTTAATACTTTGTACGTAAATTGCATACGTCTTTTACAAATACTTCATGAGCTCCTGTTCATCATTCGCATGAACTGTCGCGGTCTCAAGGGCTACCTCGCCCCCCTTCACCAGATCGGCAAGTGACTGCTCAAGGCTGATCATCCCCTCTTCCCGACCGGTTTGAATGGCTGTTTTGATACTGGTGATTCGGTTCTCACGAATCAGATTCCCGACCGCCGGTGTGTTTATCAACACCTCACACACGGGAATAAGACCGCCGGTAATTCGGGGGAGGAGCCGGATAGAGCAGACACCGAGCAGTGAACTGGCGAGTTGACTGATGATTTGCGGCTGCTGATCCGCCGGAAATGAGTCGATGATTCGATGCACGGTATTTGCCGCACCGCTCGAACTGACCGTTGAAAGGGTGAGATGCCCGACCTCTGCCGCCGTCATCGCAGCTCGCATTGTGTCAATCTCTCGCATTTCTCCGATCATGATTATGTCAGCGTCAGACCGCAAGGCGGTGTCAATTCCCGAACGGAATGTTTCAACGTCAATCGGTACTTCGCGCTGTGAAATGATCGACTTCTTGTCCTGGTAGATAAACTCTATCGGGTCTTCAATTGTTACGATGTGTTTTCGCATCGTATTGTTACAGTGACTGATCATCGCCGTCAGCGTCGTTGATTTTCCGTTCCCCGACGGACCGGTAATGAGAAAGAGTCCGTCAGGCTCTTGCATGATGGACTTTAATATTGGCGGCAGTCCTAACTCTTCAATCGTCGTCTCGGTTTCCTGCACGAGACGCATTGCAATGGCGATGTGTTGCCGTTCCATGTAGGCGGTGATGCGGAAATTAACCTTCCGACCGCCCTCAATCTCATGCTGGTAACCGAACAAGAGATGCTTGCTCTCCCGGAGAACGTCTTCATCTCTCTCAACGGATGTGCCGCACAAGATTCTGAACAGTGCTGCTGTGTCATCGCCGGTAATGACTTCTTTTTGAATAATAGGAACGAGTTCACGCTTCTCGCGCATAATCGGCTTTGATCCGACAACGAGGTGGATATCTGAAGCAGACCGTGCGACGAGTAAGTCAACGTAGTCTTGCAACTCTTTTCGAGGTTCCATACTACTTTGCAGTATATCGTGCAACAAACCGTACTGCCGTTTTCTGTCAACACTTCATCACCGCGGCCAGAAGTTATCCGACTTCGGATACACGGCAACAAGCGGGTCTGATGCATGCAGTGCTTTTTTTCCCCGCGGATTTCCGTATGAACGGCCGTACTCAACAACAAAGTAGGAAAATTGGTACCACTCCTTTTTCGGAACGATCTCCATCAAATCCCGCTCAATACGAACGGCATCTTTATAATCTGTCAGACCGAATCGTCTTGCAAACCGAATCATATGGGTATCAACAACAATACCTTCCATACCATGGAACAGTGTTCCGAGAAGAACATTTGCCGTCTTTCTCGCAACCCCGGGAATAGTGAGCATTTCTTCCATCGTCCTCGGAAGCCGACCATTGAAGTTGGTAATAATAGTATTCGCGGCAGCGTGAATATTTTTCCCTTTGTTTCGGTAGTAGAGCACAGAACTCACCGCATCCTGAATGTCTGCAACATCAGCCGTCGCACAGTCTTGCATGGTAGGAAACCGCTTTACAAACGACGGCATAATTTCATTTACCTTCTTGTCTGTTGATTGTGCAGACAGCTGCACCGCCACCAACAGCTGCCAGTGCGTCTTGTACTTCAGTGCAAGCTTTGCATTTGGAAAGTGTTTTCGTAAAACAGTGATGAGTTTTTTCACCCGTTCTTTTCGCTCCCGCTTACTCTTCGGACTCATGCTGCGGAATGAATAGGATGTCTCTGATAGTAACGTTGTCTCGGACAACACCTGCACCGAAGATGATGAGCACAGCGACAACGGCACTAAACATGAGGAGTGCTGCGGCATGCTTGTCACCGACAATGTCACGAACTGTCTCAATTCCCTTTGAGAGACCGCCGCTGTAGATGATGAAGAAAAAGATGACGGCAACAGCCACCAACAGAAATGAAATCGGTTTGAAAAAAGCCATAGCACTGACAGTATATACCGTCAGCGGGAACGACGCCGGCGCAGTTTTTTGTCCTGCTGAACACGTCCGTCATGCAATACAATAAGCCGTGTCGCTTCCTTTGCGTACTCAATTTCATGCGTCACCATGACAATGGTTTGACCGCTTTTGTGCAGGTCGTGAAAGATGTCAATAATTTGCCGAGATCGTTCGGAATCAAGGTTCGCCGTCGGCTCATCAGCAAACAGTATGTCCGGCTTGTGCACGATAGCCCGTGCGACAGAAACCCGCTGACTTTCACCGCCGGAGAGCTGGCTCGGTCGGTAAGTTGCCCGATCCTCCATACCAAGCTGTTTCAGTGCACGAACCGCACGATTCTTTGCAAGTGACCGAGAGGCACCGCGCATGAGAACGGGGAGGGCGATGTTTTCCCACGCGGTAAGTTCCGGTATCAGGGCGTAGTCCTGAAACACAAACCCAAAACGGCGCAGTCGATGTTCGGACCGCTGTACCGTTGAGAGGTCGGATGCATTCGTGCCGTCAATAAAAACCGACCCGCCCGTCGGGTCGTCAAGCAAACCGAGTTGGTGCAACAGGGTACTTTTACCGGTCCCCGACGCACCGGTAACCGCGACAAACTCACCGGACGCAATTGAGAGATCTATCCCTTTCAGCACCTCCGTCTCTTGTGAACCGTCAATAAATGTTTTTATCAACCCTTTCGTTTGCAAAAGATACTCCATAACTATTCCCGACCGCGAACGGAATCAATTGACGGTCGTCGTACCACCCGGTGAGCCGGAATGAGTCCGGCAATCGCCGTCGCAACAATAATGAGTGCAACCTGAATCAATACCGTTGTCGGTGTCACGTACAGGATACCATCACTGAACGGAAACGGTATCGGATTCGCCTCAAAGAACGGAACAAAAAGACCGAAGAGAAGGGTGAGACCGATGGCACAGCCGATACCGGCAAACGAGAGTGCATAAAAAACGTATGAGAGGCGAATTGCACTTGGGGTAATACCGATTGCCTTCAAAATACCGATGTACCGGCTTCGGGAAACCGCGGTGACAAAAATAATGATAAAGATGGTGATAGAGGCAACCGCAAGACCAATTGCACCGACGATGGACCCGAGGAGACGAAAGACCGTTCTGATGTCATCAAGAAAAGGACCGATCGCATCATTAACGGTTTCGATCTTTGCATACCGACCGAACCCCTGTGCATAGAGTGAGTCCCGAACCGCCACCGCGTCGTCCGGATTCTTCAGCCGAACCGCAATACTGTTCACGTTATTCCCCGGATTAACTCCAACAGACCGAACTTCGTTCTGGTCCATCATGAGTGCAATATCAATTTCCCCCGCCTTGGTGCGATAGATACCGCGCACAATATATTTTTGCAAAGGAGAGGAGAGTGCGTCGGCACTGTTTTGCACACTCTGATACTGTGACCCGCTCACCAGACCCTGAGCAGAGCTTATCTTTCGAAGATACACGTAATCGCCGGAATGAACATCCGGAAGTACTTCACTCCCAAACGGTGAATACCGCTCAAGGAGTGCACTGCCAATCAGCAACTCTTTCCGGTTATTACCGCTAAAATAGGATCCTTCGATAATGCTGTCCGGAAGATTGATGGTGGATCGCTCCGCATCAGCATCAACACCGAACGCAACCGTCTTTACCGACCGACGCTGATCATTCGCGTTTGTCACGTTATACACATCTCCCTCGGCGATAACTTCAACGGTGGTGCTGTACCGGGGAGAGAGTGAAGCAACCCGCGAGTCACCGCGCAATGATCGGATAATATGCTGTGATCGGCCAACGTATGTCTCACCCGACTTTACCGAGACGACAACGTCACCGATCGCCCGATCACGAAGTCCGACAAACGATCCGACAACGATGCCCTCAAGAAGCCCGCCGATAACGGTGAGGTTGAGGAAGGTGAGAACCATGACAAAGGTGATGAGGATGGTCGTCCAGGGATTTGATCGACGAAGGTATCGAAAGGTGAGAAAAAATCCTAATGTAACATCTGACCGGTTCATCGTCCTTTTTCGTCAATGACAAGGTCGCCGTCCTGAAACTCTCCCGTTACCAAAATGTGATCACCGGTTACGGTTGACCCGACCATCACCTCTACCGATATCACCACACCACCCCGTTGCACTGATACGGAATGGGTGCCGCCGTCACTCACCAGGGCAGACCTCGGCACGATAAACGCCTGCATCGGATCACCCGTCGGCACCTGTACATCAACGGTCATGCCGGGGCGAAGGGCAGTATCTGATTCTGCAAGGTCAAAGGTGACGGTATAGACCGGAACATCATCAACCCGCTTCTCAGCTTCGCTGATGGTTCGAACCGTCGCAGTGAGCTCTTCACCGGTTGCTTCAACCTCTGCAACCATATCCTGACCGACAGCAACATTCTGAACATCAACCTCGGTAACATCAACAGACAGGTCAAACCCTCCCTGAGAGACGAGACGAACGGCACCGGCACCGGCAGCAACAAACTCACCCTGTTGCACAAAGATGTCACCAATCACACCGGAGAACGGTGCACGAATCTGCGTTTTGGCAAGCTGCAGTTCAAGTCGACGCAGCTGTTCGCGTTCTACATCAACCTGTGCTGACTGGGCAAGGCGGTCCGCCTCGGTGCCGCCGGAGAGCTGTCTGTCTGACTGCGCTCTGGCAAGGTTTCGCTCAGCATGAGCAACTGAAACACTTTGTGCATGCTGCGAAATGGCGACGGTGTGCTTCAAAAGTTCTGATCGAACATTTGTAATGAGGAGAAAGGCCTGATTATTTTCGTCGCTCAATCCTCTGTATTGTAAAAGTGTGTCATAGAAGGTGACGATGCCGCCGTGCATGTACCGAAGATCTGACTCAAATTCCCGCAACACACCCGACACCCGGGCATGTGACACGCTGCCGACGCCGGACCACGTACGCCACTTTGCAAATAATTGCTCAAAGTCACTTCGTGTCTGACTAACACTGCGACGATCGTCCACTGAGATATGTTTACTGGTTAGCCGAGGATTCGTATCAGGATTCTCAAACAGCACATCAACCTCTGTTCGAATCATGTTCTCAATCTCACCGGCAATCTGCTGTGCCGAGGTTAGTGCGATGTGTGTCTTGCTCTCAGCCTGCCGCTCAGCAACCGCAACACTCGCATCAATTTGTGCCCGCTCCTTCTCTTCAGGACCTTTGAAGCTTCCCAAGCGAATACCTTCTTTTTGTACCCGCAGACGCTGTGCTTCAACGTCAGCACGAAGTGTACCGGCATCGAGTGACACGATAACATCTCCCGCCTGCACGAGATCGCCAACGACGTGCTCAACATCGCGCACCACGCCGCCTCCCTCAAATGCAAGCACGACATCATCACGTGCCTCAATACTGCCAGTAGCAAGAATAAATCCTTGTTGTTTTGTCGCGACAATAGGGACAAGATTGTGACGGGGCATAACAATCGGGACAGCGAAGTACGCAAGGAGGAGTAAACAAAGGGTACTGACAATAACAACGAAGGATCGACGCATACTATTGCTACTGTACCACATATGACATCAGTCTTTTACTTACCACCCGTTTTGTTGTATAAAGATAGTAGGTTGGTAGGTAATGATGCCTGCTAAAAAGAGGAGGGGATGCATGCTCTTAATCGCAACAACCTGTTTGCTTCTGACATTTGCTCTGCCGGGTCAGGCAGACGAAGTCTCTGACCGCGCCCTGCAAGAGGTGCTTCGGCGCTATAACATGGTGACGAAAAACCCCATACTCTATCGCACGGTGGCATCACGGGCAGGGCAGTCATCGAGGACTGATTCTGTCCTTGCTGCTTCTCTGCCGATTGAGATGCGGGCACTCATTAAGGACCTTGACGGAATTATTCCCCCCGGTCCGTGGGTACACGCTGTCTCTGACAAGGCGGTCATGTTCACCGCCGGAGAACGCCTTGGCAGTGCAGGAAAGGGGATCCGACAGATTAAGGTCCAGACCGCGACAGACGATGACGGCACGTTGACCGTTGTAACCCTGATATTCCACAAAGGAAAACTCAGGAGTAGCAGCGACGTTATTCACCAGATCAAACGGCAGACCGCATCGCTTGCAGGACGGATTCACATCGTCGCCACAGAAGCAAAGTAACCATTACGACCCTTGCGTATACCAGCGCAAGGGTCTTTTTTTATACCCCCTCCCCTTCTGCAAAAACCACATATTTGACATATTTACAACAATATTATATTCTATATCCCAGAAAGGAGCCCCCTCATGACCCGACTGCTTCTGGGAATACTGACCGCAATGATTACCTTTCAGGCACTGCCTGCGGAGGAGCTGCTGCCGGTACCCAAACCCCCATCCCAACCGACAACACTGTCGCTGAAAAAAAGGGACATTGTGACACGAACCGTACAAACGGTTTCGCGCCACATGTCGGTCAAGAAGGGATGGCGGTTCAACATAAAAGGACGGGGCGCGAACCTCTCTTTTCAGTCACCAAAGAATTGGCATTTTCGATTTCACACCCCCCTTCGGGTGCGTGACGGAACCGCCGACTTTTTTCTCTGGTCAAAAGGTACGTGGCGTCTTCAAGTACGCACACCGATTCATTCAATCCAAGGAAATATGAACATCTTGGTCGAACCAAAGAAAACATGGCTGGAAGTAAAGGTGCCGCTTCACGTCCTTCGAGAAAGCATTATTTCCCTCTAAACAACCACCGCACAGATGTGCGGTGGTTTTTCTTTAGCTGCCACACGAAATACACATGTTCGGATCATCCGCGTTCTCTTCTTGCACCGGGACTTTTTCTTCCTGCTGTTTCTCACCACCGCGTTTCCCAACCTTCGTCTTATCCACCGTAAACTGCACTGCTTCTACCGCCGGCGTATTTCTCAAATAGTACATACCCGTTTTCAAACCGCTCTTCCATGCATGAAAGTGAAGTGCTGTCAGCTTGCCCGCCGTTGCGTCACGCATGTGAATATTCAAACTCATACTCTGGCAAATATACGGAGCCCGTTCTGCTGCCATGTCAATAATATGTCGTTGCGGTATCTCCCACACAGTTCGGTATCGATGCCGCAGCACTTCCGGAATCTCTTCAATATTTTGTACGGACCCCCGAGACGCGATAAGTTTATGGCGGAGGTCTTCGTTCCACACACCGGCTTCTTGCAAATCTCTCAACAGGTGTTTATTGATGACAATGAATTCACCGGAGAGCACCCGTCGCACGTAGAGATTTGAGGTGAACGGCTCAATAGACTCATTGTTGCCAAAAATCTGTGCCGTCGTTGCAGTCGGCATCGGTGCAATGAGGAGCGAGTTTCGCAGTCCGTGTGCAACCATTTCTTTCCGCAGCGACTCCCAGTCCCACAGACCGGAATCCGGTAATGTGTTCCAGAGATCAAACTGGAATTTCCCCTCCGATGCGGGGGATCCTTTGAACGTCTCGTACGCCCCGTCCTGCTTCGCAAGGTCAACCGACATTGCAACTGCACCATGGTAGATTGTTTCAAAAATATGCTTATTAAGCTCACGTGCTTCCGGCGAATCAAATGAAAGTTTCATGAGTGCAAAGGTGTCAGCCAGCCCCTGTACCCCGATACCGATCGGTCGGTGCCGAAGGTTTGAGTATTTTGACTCCGGCACAACGTAGTAGTTCCGATCGATAACCCGATTGAGATTTCGACACATGACACGGACCACCTCATGCAACCGCTTGAAATCATACGTTCCGTCATCTTGCACAAACTGGTTGAGGCAGACTGATGCGAGGTTGCACACCGCAGTCTCCTTTTCATCAGAGTATTCAATAATCTCCGTACACAGATTACTGCTCCGAATGGTTCCGATGTTCTGTTGGTTTGACTTCGCATTTGCTGAATCTTTGTAGAGCATGAACGGATTTCCGGTCTCAATCTGTGCATCAACAATCTTGCTCCACATCTCCCGTGCCGGAACGGTCTTCTTCCCTCTCCCTTCACGCTCATATCGCCGGTACAGTTCTTCAAATGCTTCACCGTGCGACGTGTGCAGTCCCGGACACTCACGAGGACACATCAGTGTCCATGACTCGTTCGCTTCAACGCGCCGCATAAACTCATCCGGGATCCAAAGTGCGAGAAAGAGGTCACGGGTACGAAGCTCTTCCGCTCCGTGATTCTTCCTGAGTTCCAAAAAATCAAGCACGTCAGCATGCCACGGTTCAAGGTAGATGCAAAATGCCCCCTTCCTCTTCCCACCACCCTGATCAACGTACCGAGCGGTTTCGTTGAAATTTTTCAGCATCGGCACCAGTCCGTTTGAAACACCTCTTGATCCTGCGATGAAGCTTCCCTTTGCCCGAACGTTGTGCACGTTGATGCCGAGACCGCCTGCACTTTGAGAGACAAGTGCAACGTCGGAAAGTGTCTTGTAGATACCTTTGATACTGTCATCCGACATCGCGACGAGAAAGCAGGAGCTCATCTGCGGAATCGGTGTCCCCGCGTTAAACAGTGTCGGCGTTGCATGCGTGAAGTCCTTTTTGGAAAGGTGGCGGTACGTCTCAAATGCGGTCGACAGATCGTCACCATGAATGCCGAGCGCAACCCGCATAAATAGGTGTTGCGGCCGCTCGATGATCTTGCTGCCGAATGACATGAGGTACCCCTTCTCAAGCGTCTTGATACCGAAGAATTCGAAGAACTCGTAATCGCGATCGTGGTCAATCTCAGCATCAATCTTGTCCCCATGCATCGTGACTATATGCAAGAGTTCGTCTGAGACAAACGGTGCATGAAGACCCGTTCTCGGCTCAATGTATGCATGCAACTTTTTCACCGTTTCTGTGAACGATGCATCGGTATTCTTGTGCAGGTTTGAAACGGTAATACGGGCTGCCAATTTTGCAAAATCAGGGTGCACCGTTGCAAGTGACGCGCAGGTTTGAGCCGCAAGGATGTCGAGCTCGGCAGTTGTGATACCGTCATGGAGTCCGTCAACAACACGCTGGGCAATTTCTGTCGGATCAATAAAGGCGGTATCCAATCCATTGGTCAGTGCGGTGATACGCTCAACGATAGCGTCAAATCGAACTTCCTCCCTGCTTCCATCCCGCTTAATAACGTACATATGCTAGAAATCCTGATCGAGAGTGAAGTCGCTGTGATCGGCGGTCACACCGCCGGTCGCAACACCCGACTTCTGATACTCTGACACCCGTCGTTCGAAAAAGTTGGTTTTTCCTTCAAGAGAAATCATATCCATAAAATCAAACGGGTTTTTTACGTTGAACATTTTTGGCAGTCCGAGCTCAACGAGGAGGTGATCGGTCACGTACTCGATGTATGTGGACATACTGTCAGCATTCATACCAATGAGTCGAACCGGCAATGATTCAGTGATGAATTCTTTTTCAAATGCGACGGCTTCTTTGATAATGCCGTAGAGTGTCTCCTTCGGCATCTGCTCAACAATGTGGTTACGGTACAGAAGACACGCAAAGTCCCGATGCAGTCCTTCATCCCGGGAAATAAGCTGGTTGGCGAACGAGAGACCGGGCATGAGACCCCGATGCTTCAGCCAGAAGATGGAACAGAAACTGCCGGAGAAAAAAATACCCTCAACAACTGCAAATGCGATGAGTCGTTCGACAAAACTTCCCTGCTCAACCCATCGAAGCGCCCAGTCCGCCTTCTTTTTAACCGACGGAATCGTTTCAATTGCGTGCAAAAGATGATCCTGCTCCTTCTTGTCATTTACATAGGTGTCAATGAAGAGTGAGTACGTGTGCGAGTGAATATTCTCAACCGCAACCTGGAAGCCGTAAAAGAATTTTGCTTCGGTGTACTGCACTTGTGAGAGAAAATCTTCAGCAAGATTTTCGTTTACAATCCCGTCGGACGCAGCAAAGAACGCAAGGACATGCTTGATGAAATGACGCTCGTCATCATTCAATCGATTGTTCCAGTGTTCAATGTCATCTGAAAAGTTTACTTCCTCCGGTACCCAAAAGTTTGCAACTGCACGCCGATAAAAATCCCAAATGTCGTCGTGTTCAATGGGAAAAAGAACGAATCGGTCTTTGTTCTCGGAGAGAAGCGGCTCCGTATTCCCTGTACTGTTTCCAAGAGTCGCTTCTGTAGGCATCACCTCAAGTATACCGCACACCAGGGGCAGATTGCGAGGCAGCCTACCCTTTACAAAATAAGAGATTGCTGATGCAGTCTCCCCAGGCCACGACACACGGTATACTGATTATGATTGTGTATGGAAAATTATGGAAAAAATACTGGAAAAAATACTGAACATCCCTGAAGAAACAAAAGACATTGAGTTCAAGCGAATTGACGGCGACGGCGTTGTCAAAAGGGTTATTCAAACTGTTGCTGCTATGGCAAACACTGATGGTGGTGTTATTATCCTGGGCATTGATGACCCTGAGAAGACAAAGATGAAGGGTGTGGAAAGAGTTTTTGGCATTGAAGAGAACAAAGAAAACTTTGATGAGATACACCAACAATTGAGGAGCATAAGACTTCCGGTAAGCATAGAGTTTTCTGAAATCAGTTGCGGAGAAAAAACGGTTGTGCTGTTAACCATCCAGAAATCTACTGACTCTTTCCACACAGTTAGTGATGAAGTTTGGATCCGTCTACAAAAAAGCAATAAGAAATTGACACCGCATGAGATTCTTCAATTTGATTATGCGAAAGGTTTTAGGATGGCTGACAAAGAGTTGGTTGATGATGTTAAGATTGATTTATTGGATACAGAGCATTACCGAACCTGGAAAGAAAGAGGAGGTCTGGATCCTGAAAATAAAGGTATTGAGCACGTTCTCCGATCAAAGGGCTTGGTCCGAGAAGACGATGGTGTTTTGAAGCCGACAAGAGCAGCAGTGTTATTATTTGCTGAACACCCAACCCATCTCACTGACATGAAGTGTGCTATTAAAATCATGACATATCACGGCAACGAGGAGGAATATCATGAAACACCAAATTTTTTCAAAGTCCCCAAACTTGTACAAGGTCCTGTTCATAAGATGATAGCAGAGGCACAGGAGTATGTGTTAGACCTTTTGAGTGGAGGGGTTGAAATATCTTCCGGTTTCAGAACAACATTTAAATTGCCAGAAAGGGCGGTGAAGGAAGGGATCACAAATGCAGTGATACATCGAGATTATTACACAAAATAAGACATAGAAATCAAAGTGTTCGGTGATAGGGTTGAGATTTTGAGTCCGGGACTGTTTCCATTTAACATTACGAAGAAAAACATAGGCATTGACCGAGCGTCAAGGTACAGAAATGATCTGATGGTAAAAACATTACGTGAATTTCCGAATCCGCCAAACCTTGATATGAATGAAGGCGTTAAGGCAATGCGTAGTGAAATGAAGAAGAAGAACCTGTATATGCCGAGTTTTGTGACACACCCTGACATAGAAAATTCTGTCAAACTAATCTTAAGTAATGAAGAGGCACCGAGCGAATGGGAGCGGGTGAAGGAATATTTGGAGAAAAAAGATTATATAAAAAATGAAACAGCGAGGGAGATTACCGGGATTACACAAAGAAACGAAATGTCAAGCATGCTGAAGGAATGGCATAAAAAAGGGCTTTTACGAAAAATTACCCGAGGAAAAAGCAAGCGGTATACGTATTACGTTTTGCCTGATTTCAAGACATCTTTCGAAATAAAGGGCAAAACGATGTCCAAACCTAAATAAGAGAGGTGCTTAAGAGTAGGAGTGGTCCGGATTCCCATGCATATAAAAATTTGTGCATGGGAATAAAATCCTTGTTTTATGCGGGTTTTTTAGATTCTTATGCATACAAAAATTTGTGCATGGGAATAAAATCCTTGTTTTATGCGGGTTTTTCAAACTCTCATTATCAGACATGCTTGCCTGTTCCTACCTTGTGAGAACTTGCACTGCAAAACCCCCCACCCTCTCTATCCAATGTGATGTGTGCTTCTAATGAGAATTCACCAAATAAAATTGCGGAAAACTCTGCTATACGTTAGTATGCATACCTATGACAACAGCCGACTACGCAATATCGAAAGACCTGGAAGAGCGAAAAACCCTGCGACTTTCAGCAGGTAATACGGTGCGTGTTCATCAAAAAATCGTCGAAGGAGACAAGAAGCGAAGTCAGGTATTTGAAGGAGTCGTTATCGCACGAAAACACGGCACCGAACCAGGGGCAACGTTCACCGTTCGAAGGGTCGGATCAGACGGTATTGCGGTCGAAAAAATATTCCCCCTCTACTCACCGACCATAGAAAAGATTGAGGTGTCCCGAGAAACAAAAACAAGGCGGTCAAAGATCTACTTCCTGAGGGACAAGACACCGCGACAGGTGCGAGAGAAACTCCGGCGGGTACTCAGTCTTGGCATCGGCACCGAACCATCTGTCGAAGAGAAGCCGGAGGAAAAAGAATCAACAGCAACAGAAGAGTCAGAAGCACAGGAGGAAACGGCGTAATACGATATACTTCAAGTAATTGCCCAGGTGGCGAAATTGGTAGACGCGTACGCTTCAGGAGCGTATGGGAGCAATCCTGTGGAGGTTCAAGTCCTCTCCTGGGCACTGAGAAACAATTATGTTGAACACCAATAGTCTGCCTGCAATTCACTGAGAAAAGTTTCTTCTTTTTTAAGGTACTCACATATCATCCTGACACACTCAGTGTCATCAGTAGAAGGATCGGTATCCTGATAAAAGAAAGCGCTGGGATCAGCCTCTTGATAGGCACTGCAACAATCAACTCCGTTTTCTGAATTGTAGTCAACGAGCCATTTTGGACAATTGTTACGAGGAATTTCCGTATCACCGGTATTGCCGATGAGATCGGATATCCCGTAACCATGGTTACCATTGGCATCTGTTGACCGAAAACAGACCTTGCTGTTACCGTCCGTCTCAGGGTTGAAAGAGAGACCGCCTGCTTCGGTATACGGTATCGACAAATTGAAATCACTCGCCGCACAACTGGTTTTGGACTGAGCGTTTGCCACATTGACATATACCCAGGTTGTTGGATCACCATCATCGTCAGTCGCATAGAGACCTCTGAGGTAGACCCTGCCTTCAGGACGATTAGCCAAAATATCATACGGACGGGCGACGGTAATAGTTGGTGCGGTGGTATCTGTCGGATCAATAGCAGGATCCGTACTGATATTACCTACCCCCCCCCAAACCATTTCGCTGCGACTCTATCCACGTATCTATCACCCGTCGACATCCCGTACTGTCATCAGGATCAGTATCTCCACCAAAAAGAATCTCGCAACAATCTGCTTCGTTTTCTAGATCGTGATTACTAACCTGTACCGGACAAACGGGTTGATTATCTGATGTCCCGCCAGCACTCTGATTTTGTGGTGATACTACCTGTTCCAGGTTGAAATGAACATTTGCATACATACCGTGGTTATAGTCTTCATACACATGATACCCATTTGGTATCAAACTACATTGAATAGCAGACGATCCTTCTATATACTTCGCATTATTTCCAAACTTACTCCTTGGTATGGTAACAAACACGGCGTGGGTTCTGTTAAAGATGTTCCTGCCAATAACATCCCGTTTTTTCAATGAACGATCATTTCTCCACGAACCGTTGAGTAAAATAAGATAGTTTTTACTCAACGGGTAACTGTTAATTGACTTTTTATTCTGCAATAATTTGGTAAAAGTATCAAAAAGAGGAGTTCCGGTTAACACTGTTGATGTTACCAGATCCAACGGGTCAAAGTAGTCGGGACCTTCATCAAGGTCATCAGGATCAATCAAACCCTGGATGAATGCATTAAAAATTCTTGGGACAATGGCCCTGTCACGATCTTTCGTGTTGTGCTTATGATACCCATATCTAGGCGTACCTTCTTTTGTGCCAGCACCCAAGTATAGTTCAATAAACCCGGCTCTGTTTAGGGAATCATACATCACAGCATCTATAACCTCTGCGTACCGATAGTACAAACTCTTCCTATTCACTTCTCCAAAATACAAGTCTCTCCAGTATTCAGTAAAGTATGATCCTGAATATAAATCAAGCCATGCCAGGTGTGGCGACCCTAATCTTTTTGTGTCATGTTTAACAAAATAACTCACCCCAAACCCTCCTTCTGAATACTTTGAATCAAAAATTAATTCCGGACTCCTGCCAATTTCTTTGTCATAGCACTTAATATGTAGGTTATCTACCGAGAATCCGCTGCTACCGGATCCCTCGCGAATCTTTTCAACAAAAGAAACTGCCATTACCAAATCATCAAGAACGTATCCTTCTCCATCTTCTGTGCCGCCAACCGTATCGCCTCTGTGCTCAGTAAAGTATGCGATCTGTGCAGGGAACGCATAACCTCCTTCTTGACGACCCACAATACTATTTGTGCAAGAAAAGACTGCTTGGGTATCTGGATTTCTATTAACAGCACCTATCGCTGCCGTTTGACCATTCTTTTTAAAGTTACAGGAATCGTCACCGGTACTGGTAACACTAAATCCTTCAAGGTCTTTGACAAATCCATGCATAAACGGATTCCGCAACGCATTTGTTCTCAGCCGGTCAAAAATAGCTCGTGCTGTTCTTGGTTTGCTGAAATGTCGACGGAAACCAGAATCTGTGGGTGATTCCGAAACAAATCCGTACAGTTCTGAACCCGGGATAAACGGATATGCTATTTCTCCGTCCTTCCCGTCAAAGTCTCCGCTACCTTTCGCATACGCACTCCTGAACTGAGTGCAGCCCATTGAGTTTTGGTAGTCTGGATGCAGTATCGAGAAGTAGTTCCTGATCAAATTATTAACAGAAACCGGATCAAACAGTTGTGCACTGCCATCTGTTTTTCGCGGAACATAGTTTTGACAACCTCTACCCGGACACCCACAAGTCAACGGCTGATCTCCGATCTTTATGTACGCTCCTATTTTTCTTACCTGATCGATGGTGTAACAATTATCTATTGTTCTCGTGATTCCAATCCCATCTCTCGGCACACTTGAACTTTGACCGCCACACCTCTGTACATAGTAGTAGCAATCACCCTCATCAGAGATTACCGGATTGATGTCCGGAATACCTCCCGCCCCCCTCTTGTCATAAAACACAATCCAGCATTGCTCAAATTCCCCAATTCCTCGTTTACCGCCATTAATTGCCACAACAATGTCACCGCCTGATGGATTGTAGATATTATTGCTGTTGCCGTGTAACTCAATACGACAGGTCAGGTCAGATCCTTGCAGATGTTCCGCACCTTTAATAGTAGTAGGCACCTCTGCGCTCTCACTGCTGCCGGCAGGAATTGTAACAAAAACAGCCGGTCCTCCGGGTCCTACAGGAAATACGAATTCTCTCTGATCAGATTCTGTCTTTTCATAGTAGCAACTTATCTTCACGTCCCTTATGTCAAACCCAAACCGACTTCCGTCTAACGTAGACGCACGCAAAAAGAGCTGCGTCGATTGATTTTTTTGCAGAACCAGCTCAGGTCCGACATCAACGCGACCAGGACCGGAATGATTTACTATCTTGTAATACCCTCGCAGCTCAACGGGAACATCCTCTCTCACCCCATGCTTACACTCTTGACTATTCCCGGAACCATCCGTACAACTCCAAACATACGTAGCATCACCTCCGATAATCCTCACATTCACACCGCCTGACATCGCCCACCCACCGGCACAGAGAGACTGACCTGAAACAATACTGCCCAGTCTTGGAATCACACACGCATCGGTGGCAGGGTCCTGAGGAGAGGATCCGGGAACAATGAACGTTTGTTTCGGTCCGCCATCAATACCGCATTCAACAACAACATCACGAACATTTCCCCTCACCACCTCAACCGCAACGGCAACTTCACCACTCCCCTGCGTCCGAACCGGAACAGCCGTACGGGACCCTGACGGGAATATCTCCACATCACTGCCGACCGCCTTACAATAGAGGGATATTGACGTGGGGATGCATCTTGTCTCTAGCCCTGAAACGTCAGTCCGAACACCAAATCGTATCGTGCGATTCATCTCTGATTCCCTCACTGCCGGTGTCTTGGTAACAAAAGATATTGATGGCAGCGGGCATGTGTCTGTTGGTGGCTGCGGTCCAGGTTGTTCGGGATCGGGGGTCGCCGGAACAATATCGTCCAAACAAACTGCACTGTCGACACCGCCGCCGACGCCGAGACACTTGAGTGCGGACGTATTCGGTCCGTAATAACCTTCGACCCAATACTGCTTCCCGCTCTCGCAAGAGTACCCGGTCGGCCCACAAATTCCTTCTTCATACTCAACGGTCACAAGTGCCTCTGACAGTGATCCCCTGATATCATACTGACGATTCTCAGAAGGACGCAGTGCACAGGCAATGTATCCGGGGCTCACGTGCAGCCTCTGTATTGACACAACACGCGCTACCGACGAATACCCGGGCGAGAGGTCAACGGTCTTTTGAAAATCTCGCACGAACAAGTCTTGTGTCTGACACTTTAAACCGACGGTTACTCCGCCAGCAGGAATTCGTGTGCCGTTGATGACAAAAACAGCGTTTTGGAATCGGCCGTTCTCTTTTCCGATCACCGGGTCGCGGGGAGTAATGCTGATAATCGGCCGGTCACTTGGCTGGGTAAGGGTGACGGATGCCTGCCTGCCGATAACTGCGTAATCGCCGCCCGGTTGCAGTGAACAGACAACCTGTGACTGCTGCCGGTGACCGAGCCGAAGATCAACGGTAAAATCTGTTGACCGGAGCCCTGACCGAATGAGTGCAAATCCGCCGCTGTTGGCAAGACTGGTCCGCACCGCACCGCCACTACCGTACCGACAGGAAACTCGTGCAGAAATATCAGCAGCAGATGCAGCGTTGGATCGGACAGAAAATCGTGCAATGCCGTCGGTATACACAGGACCATTGACAACTGCATGGATTGAGAGTGCGGGCGGCGACGTGACTGCGAGGGCAAAGGTGTCATCAAGATAGACAATATCGGAATCTGTCTGCGGCTCAAGTGAGCAAGCAACAGAACCTCGCCCCGGACTGCTCCCCAACCCGACAACAAGAAAACGTCCGACAACCGTCAGCCCGGGACTATTCGTCACCACCGCTCTCCCGCCGTACGAACCAACCTCCTGCTGACCTTTGACTGCAACTCTCCTCACCCGAACGTCATCGGAGGGGAATGAGCAGTTCCATGAAATCGGTACCGGACCGGAGAGACCTTCGGTGTAGAAAGAGTGGAGTTGTACCTCGACAATGTCATTCACTGACAGTGCTGTTGTTTTGTTCGTCTGCAGTGAGACAGCTGGTAACGGATTAACCGCCACCTCAGCCGATCTCGATGTCCCTACCTGAAAGAGTGATCCTTTATTTCCTTCACCGTACTCCTCCAATCTGCAGTAGACGAACGTTCCCCGGAACGGAAGTCTGGTGAGGGAAATTGATACCGTGTGTCCTCTCGGATCGTTGATCGGAACGGAGATTGTTTCCCTCCTTCGCAGCGCTGACTCTCCTGCCGACCCGCGAGTGCCGAGACCGCATGAGAGGTCAACAAACACACTATCCGCACCAGCAGCTCCTGACGACTGTGCACGGACAACAAACCCGATATTTGCCGACCCACCGGAAGAAGGTTTGCTGCCTGCAAATGTCATCGTCACCGGCGAGACATCAGGATCAATGGAGACAACAGGAATGGCTGATGCTTTCAGTACCCGAATCTCCGCCTTACGATTCTCCACGTTGTACTCCGGGTTATCGCTGACGCTACACGTGATCGGTCCCTCTTCCAATTGATTGGTAGGGATCGTAACGAATCGTGCGGGCTGCTGTTTTGATAACAGGGTGCTGCTCCCGATATTAATTGGCACCTTGTTGTGAGTGCAGGACAGGGACACGAGCAGACTACTCGTCAGATACGCCCCAGAAAGCTTGAAAACCGCCTCACTTCCTGCGTACACACTCGAGACACCCGGCAGAGCGGTAAGTGAGACGAGCGGTTTCGCCTGCACCTGCACCCGCTTTGACCGCTTCTGGCTGTTCACGTCATACAGGGCACTCTTCTTGAGCGAACAGGTGATTGATGCACTTGAGCGGTTATGGGCAACATGAACATGTGAGAAGTTGACCGGGAATGCGAGCAACTTTCTCCCGGACTGCACAACGCGATTGCCGAGCGGTATGTCGAGAAGATTGCCTGAGAACCCGGAACCTCTGCAAGAGAGGTCAATGGTCAGACCGCCCCTCGGTGCCGGCTTGTTCAGCTGCACAGAAAAAACAATCCGTGCATCACGTTCATTCACCTGGTCAACCCTGTCTTTTGTGTCGAGGGAAACGAGGGGAATATCCTCATCGACCGCTACCGTTGCTGATCCCCGCACAATTCGGTACGCACTACTCTCATGTATTGTACAGACAATGTCACCATCACCATCCGACTCGTTCACCGGAACTTCGATCGTGCGGCGGCGGTTCGTATCGGTGAAGGTGGGGGCACCCTGTCCGGAACGCTCAATAATTCTGTTACCGTTACGGGAACAGGCATAACCGACGTCAACCGATATTCCTTTAATGATGTCCACCACCTCTATCAAAAATCTTGCAGGCTGTTTCCCTTCTTTCACTCTTCCGTACGGCGTGATGGAGACCGCAGGCTTCGCTTCCACGAGAAAGGTGTGCGTCGGTGTTCCGATAACATAGCCGGCTGACGCGTCAGAGCCGACCGAAACCCTGCAGACAACCTCCCCGCTCCCCGATCGGGCGTCAATATTCATCGTCACCTGACGTGATTGAGGAAATTTTCGTGCACTGTCAACAATCGTCCGTTTCGTACCGTCAAGACTGGTGAGGTCACACTGAAGGTGTGGTGCAATTTGCTGTTGAGGAGCAGGTGTTGCGTTGAGAACTAAGAGAACACGATCTCCCGGATGAATCGTACTGTTGTTTGACGGGAGCGGTATGTTAGTATCACCGGCGAGGAGATATGCCTGCAGTGAGACCTGTGTGACACTTGTTTGTCCAAAAACTGTCGGCAGCAGCAAAAACCAAAGCAGGGGGATAAAAAAAAGGAAATTTTTTTGCAAAAAAGAGACGGAAAGGTGCATACAAAACGACTATATTGTAGCATTGACCGCGTTATATCTGTGGAAAATCGCCCCAACACAGTGGTTGGGGCGATCTGTTATTCACCGGGAAAGAGCCGTTCGAGACGCTGTCTCGCAATTCTCCTGACATCCCGGTTACCGCAGTGCACTAACGCCGGTCCGTACGCAAGCTCGTTAAACCGATACTTTCGATACATTGACGTTGTGCAAAGGTGGTCTGACAGGTGAAAGAGATATTCCAGACGATCCTTGTCCGTAATTGCATAAACAGCGGCAACCCGCATCTCCTGGTTTAACGCATCCCACACAATACGTTCCGCAAGATCCTGTGAGACAATTCGCTCATCCTCCTGCTTCAGCCCCTGGCGGGTAAGGTACGACACCTCAATGGTGTACGCATTCGCCTGCCGCTGCTGATCAGACCGGCGGGCGATTGCTTCCTTGATGTACACCGTATCCGTAATGGCGAAGAACGCTTCACGACGAACCTCAAGCGGCTTGTCAGCATCCAGGTACACCTGTTTGAGCCGTTCATCAGAGCCGTCCAGGTTGTTAAGGACTGCCATCAACACTGACTCGCGAAACCGCTTCCACGAAAACGAGGTGTTCGCATCAGGTGCCTGCACCTTCTTTCCGACGTGGCTGTACACCTGATACAGGGTATCAACGAGCGTCTTGGTGTAGTTGTCCTGAATGAGACGATGTACAATATCCGCATCCCGCTTGTACTCCAGCGAATCGGATGACCATCGGTACCAGATCACCGCATCATGGAGGCGATCCTGCTCAAGGAACGATGAAACGTCCAGCATCCATCGATTCGGACGATGTGCCAAAGCGATACGCTCCTGCACTCGCTCTGCACGTTCCTTCCCTTCGAGGACGAGACTGTCAACGGCTGTATGAACATCAGGCATCGCCTGACTCCCTGCGGAAACAGGCACGATCACTGCAGTGCAGATGATCGCACCGATATACCTTCGAATACGCATAACCCTCCTCCTTGCTCTCCTATGGATGGATACGGGCAACTCTCTTGGAGAGTATACACAAGAACAACGTTTCTGGTATTACTATTTGACAAAAACTGATGATTATTTTTTGAAACTATGTGCGTGAGCACTGTTCTTTGGCCGCGAGGAAATCGTCAGGGTACGGTGCAATGAGGTCAAGCGGCTCATTGTCGGTCAGGTGTGTTGTAAGTGTCAACCGGTATGCATGGAGTGCGAGTCGGGAGAAGCCGAACAGCACCGGTCGACGCGGTGCGTAGAGCGTATCCCCGACAATGGGAGACTGGAGTGCCTGTGCGTGCACACGAATCTGGTGGGTCCTTCCTGTTTTCGGATAGAAGCGAACGAGAGAAGCGTCTTTGCATCGAGTCTCAACAACATACTCCGTACAGGCATCCCGCTTTTGCCCCCGTATACTTCTTGCCGACCGTTTCCGAAAATCACGAACACTGCGACCGAGCGGCAGGGTGACCGTTCCCCGATCCTGCTTCGGTGCACCGTGAACAAACGCATGGTACTCCTTTTGCACCTGCCCTTTCTGAAAATGTCGCTTGAGTGTGGTGAAGACTTCCTGTCGTTTTGCGATGATCATAACCCCTGATGTCCCTTTGTCGAGCCGATGCGGCATGCCGGGACGGCGGGGTGCCCCTTCCGGTCCCTCGCCAACGTCAGCAATATCCGGGTAGTGCTGCAAAATCCAGCCCGCCAAGGTCTCTGACTCATCAACACCGACACCGCGGTGCACCACGAGACCCGACGGCTTGTTCACCGCAAGGAGATGGTCATCTTCATATAGAATTGTCGGCTCTGTCATACATCGTGTTAGTGGGCGATGCAGGACTCGAACCTGCGACTTTCTGGGTGTAAACCAGACGCTCTAGCCAACTGAGCTAATCGCCCCACCTTTTCATACTACACTGAAGCACTACTCTTCCTCAACATCACCTTTTTTTCTCGGTGATGACCGCTGCTTCAGTGCAGCGAGGAGCTGTACGGCGAGGTTGTGCCGAACAGCGGCACAGGTCGCACGGTCACCGTCAACCTGACACACCACTTCAAACGAAATCATTGACGGATCAACAGACGCAACGGTTGCATGCCGGAATACTGCCTTGTCCGTGTCTGACACCACCTGCTCAAAAAGGGTCGGTATCTCCTCTATTCGTTTCGTCGGTGTTGTCCGGGGCACCGGCACTGTTATCGTCACCAGTGTTGACGCGGCGGTGTCAATGACGGTAACAACCTTTGTCACCATATCACGGTTTGGCACCACCAACACACCGCCCTCCTCTGTCTGAATCCTCGTTGCAATCCCTCCGATTGAGAGAACTGTGCCCCGCCTCCCCCGAACAGACACAGCGTCACCGACGGAAAACAACCGGGTCATTGCTATGGTTGCAGCGGAAGCAAGATTCGCGATGCTGTCACGAAACATGACGGCGAATACTGCACCGCAGATACCGAGAGCGACGAGAAGCGTCGAAACCGCCACACCGAGGTTATCAAGCAAGAACGTGAACGCAACGGCAGCAATGACCGCTTTCAAAACAACACTGCCGCTACGTACCGTTTTTGACGTGCCGGTAATAAATCGATCAACGGCAATGTCAACAAACCGCCACGAGATGGCGATGAACTGCATCGTGAAGAGAAGGAACAGTGCTTTATTCAAAAACGGCGAAGCACCGTACGAAGCGGGAAGAAAGAATCGGAACGCGAAAAGAAAAGCGAAAAAGGGGAAGAATCGGGGATCAAGGAGGAGTCTTGTGAGGATAACAGAGGTTGATCGTTCTCCTTCCCCCGAAAAAACACGGGTAACGAGAATGGTTCTCAGCACAACACAAAAGAGAGCGATACCTACGGCAACTCCGAGCGGGATAGCGGCATCAGTGAGTGCTCCTGCATCGACGGAAATCATTATGTCAGTATACCGCCCAACTGTATAACAAGCAAAACATAGAGAAGAATGAAGATAATTCCCTCCCACGAACGCACCTTCGTTGACAGACTTGAGATGACGAAGAGGAGGAGTGCTCCGGCGAGAACGAAGATGAGGAGAGAAAATCCGGCAAAATCAACATAGAGTGTGGTAATGAGTGCGGGAATACCGACAACAACAAGCAGGTTGAAAATGTTCGCACCCACAATACTTCCGTACACCAACTCTATCTCATTCCGCAGTGCCGCCTGCACCGCAACAACAATCTCCGGCAGTGATGTTCCGATTGCCAACACCGTTACCGCGATAACCCCTTCAGGAACAGAGAACGCATGTGCAATACTCTGCAGAGACTCAACAACAAGGTGCGATGCGAGTGCAATCCCGACAATTGTCAAAAAGAACATGCCGACAGATCGTGGCACACGAACAATGTCACCCAACTGCTTCTGTGTCGTCGTCGGATACGATCGGTTGTCTCGAGAAAAGAAAATGTGACCGACATAGACACCGAATGCGGTAAGGAGGAGGAGTCCTTCGTAAAAAAAGACAACGCCGTCCCACACCGACAGAATGTAGAGAAACGTACTGCCGACAATAAACGGAAGGTCTATTTTTGACACCTGCTTTGTCATTGTTGCCGACACACGACGAATAAACAGTGACGCAATACCGAGAACAAAAAGAATGTTTGCAATGTTTGATCCGACTGCCTGTGCAATGGGGACACCGGGAGACCCGTTGAGCACAGCAAATATCGAGATCATGAGCTCCGGTGAGGTGGTTCCGAACGCAATAATGAGCGACCCGACGACAAACGGACGGACACCGATGGTGATACCGATATGCTCAACGCTCCGTAAGAAAAAATGCACACAGGCAATGAGCGAAGCGAGTGATACGGCAAAGGCGATAATTGCAAGTGTGATCCCCATGTGCTACACGACAATGAAAGAGAAGTAAATATGAGCACCGAAATTGATAATACTATATGAAAAAAAGAATGCGGTGAGAAAAATATTGATATATGAGAGTACACGACGCATATAGGCAAAGTATACCACCCATGATCGCTACGGTATACTGTCAGTATATGAAACGCGGCACTAAGGACCGTGATGACACAACGATACAGACACATGCAACGTGGGAATTCCTTGAGGAAAAAGGAACAGCGTCAAAAGACAAGGAGCTATTGATCGGTCTCCTCGGCATCACCGTTATTGTTATTGCCATCCTCTTAAACATGTACATCTTTGGTGCCCTTGTTGCAATGGCAACCAGCATGTTCCTCTACATAGGTCGACAACAACCTAAAAATCTCACCTTCAGCATCACCAATATCGGTCTCTTTATGAACAACGACTTCATACCGAAGGAGAAAATAAGTAGTTACAACATTATCGACATCCCCGGTGATCGTGCACGGCTCATTGTTCAAACAGAAAAGATAATCTCTATGAATGAAATCCTCCCTATTTACGACGTCACTATGGAACATATTGAAAAGGCATTTCGACGCATCAACATCAAGAAAAATACTTCTATTGAACCGAACATCATCGACATCATCGCAAGCTTCGTCTAGGCACCCTCCTCTGCAAATTGAGGTTTAGATACCCTCTTCATAACCAGCTTAGATAGAAGGCGATACACCCTCAATGTATGTAATTCCTGATACTTGTTTCCGCTATCTCCTTCATAACCTCAAACAACTCCTCTACAGACCATTGTTCTTTTCTAAAAAACATTGAGACAGGACTATATCCGTCTTTCTTAAAAACATAAATTTTGTTCAAATCATAAAACTCATTCATAGTGATGATTCTGTCTAGGATTGAAGACCCCTCAACAAAATCGACACCCCAACCAAAACACACAAATGGTGTTATATTTTCATACTGCAATGTTGATCGTATACCAATCAAATTCTTACCCAAACGCTCGACAGCGTTTCCTTGTGCCTGTTTTTTCTTCCCTTCTTTTTCTCGCCTGTCGTTTGTTCCTTGACGCTTCATTTCAACTACCAACACCAATCGTTGATATGTTTTGTCACTTTTCTTTTTCAAAATCAATAACCCACCATCAGGACTCATAAACGCATCTTTGTTGTTTAGTGTGGCATATTCAACTCTTTTCTCATACCCTTTTATAACAGCAACCAAGTCTGCCAACAGCACTGTCTGTTGATAGTCAATATAGTACCCATCCCGCTCCAGGTCAGGAAACCGTTCATTGATGTACCTTATCGTCCTTTCCATTGCATCCGATGCCAACCTGTCATCAATTATGGAATCTGTATTCTTAGGTTTGTGCTGTTCTTTGTTCTCTCTTAGTTGATCACTAGTCGCCATAGTATATACATTATCGAAACAAAACACCTTCACTCCTGTTGGTTTGGACAAAGTAATGCCCCTTCATTTTTGGCAAATTAAAACAGAGTATTTCACTGTGAAACAACACGCCGTCAAACACGTCTTTGGGAAGAGAGATAATACTTGTTATTTCTGGATATTCCCCGCTTGAAAACTTCTGCCACCTCTTACTAACTTCTGTTTGATTTAATCTAAATCCATATGGAGTGAACATAACTATTGGAATATCTTTACCCAACAACTCTATCACCTTCTGCAACCACACCTCCGGCAACAGCGGTCTACCGCCATATTGGTTTTTGATATACTCCTTCGTCTTGTCATCAATGTTAAACGGTGGGTTCATGACAACAAGAGAAACATCTTTGTCAACATCCTTTTTAGTCATCTCCAAATAGTTCAACACTTTTGTGTTAGGAAAATCTTGATCTTCTATATCAACCCCAAACACATCGTACCCTCTCTTTTTCCATGGCAAAAGCAATGATCCATTTCCAACACAAGGGTCAAAAATAACACCGTCATCTTGATGAATACTCGACCGCAAAACATCAAATAGAAATTCACTCACTTCCTTTGGTGTATAGATAGTTGCCTTCTTTTGTACGGTGTAGAAATTATTTCTGTCCACTCGATACATACCCCCTAAAACAACTGCGGCGCCCCGGATCCTCCCGGTATCACTCTCCTCTGGAAGATGGTCGGCACGGGTGCCT
>JAPPJI010000025.1 GCA_028820405.1 Candidatus Kaiserbacteria bacterium | reverse complement strand
AGGCACCCGTGCCGACCATCTTCCAGAGGAGAGTGATACCGGGAGGATCCGGGGCACCGCAGTTGTTTTAGGATGAAAAAAGTAGCCCCGGGCATATGCCCGGGGCTATTGGTCATCACCGCCGTCTCACTGTTTTTTGTAGGAGCACTGTCAACACATGAAATCCCAGAACAGTCAACGTGTGGAACATGATTGGAGGTGAGGTGCAAGATTGTCTCGCAATGTCAGTGGTATGATGCAGGCAGTATGATGATTCGTATGTCTGGTTTGTGGTGGGGTGGGGTGTTTATGACCCTATGCATGAGTGTCGCTGTACCCGTACACACCACTCCCTACGGCGGTGTTGATGCAGTGACCGCAACCTCCCGTTTTGATGATCGGGAAAGCGAATCCATCTTTATTCACACGGCACCTCCCGGCTCCGTTATTGAAGACGGGGTGATTGTGGTGAATGATTCAAGTGAAGAAAAGATTATTGTTGTCTCTGCGGTTGATGTGGAGATCTCTCGTGACGGGGAGCTCTCCTGTGCAGAAGAAGCACGTGATGCAGTCGGATCATGGGTTACGGTGCAAGGGGGCGTGGTAACGGTGCCTGCTTATGAAAACAAGTTTGTCCCCTTTTCTGTCACCGTTCCGGATCGGGCAGAACCCGGCGAGCATGCCGGCTGTATTGTTATCGAAGATCAGGGGGTTGGCAGTTCATACGGTACTGGTGTTGCCCTGAAGACGCGGGTGACGATTCGTATCTCTCTGACTGTTCCGGGGGAGGTGGTTCGGGAGCTGCGGAATCCGCAGCTGTGGGTGACCGATCGATCGGGTGGCGGATATATTGCTCACCTGTCGGTGCAAAATAGCGGTACGGTGTCCATTACTACTGACGCCGGAATAGACGTTCGTTCTTTTCCGTTTTCCCCGCTTCTCTCGCACTTGCGTGATCAGTCGTCTGTCGTGCGGGGGAGCACAAAGGAGTGGGAGATTGACGTTGATAGTTCTGCCTGGGGCGGTCTTTCCGTCATCACTGCTCGGTTTGCGTACCGTGCTGCGGAGAGAGGAGCATATCCTGCCAACGTTGTTTGGCTTGAGACACCCCCAACCTACCGCTTCAGCATGCCTGAGCCATGGGCGTTTGCAATTGAGGTGTCTGTTCTCGTTTCCCTGATCCTCCTCTTCCTTGTTATCCATGACCGAAGAAGACGGGCACGGCGTGCGGCAAAAATGGCACTTGTTCGAAAAAAGGTGCGGCAGGTACAGGCGGTGCGGGCGAAACGTCAGAGACGTCGTGTTTGAAAAAACGAATGCAAAAAAAGAAGGGGACTGCACGTGTGTGCAGTCCCCGTGGTGGCAACCTCCGCCGATCAGCCTGTGAGGGCCGCTTCGGTCGCAGGTGTTGCCGGGTAACCCATCTACTTCTTGGCCTTTTGCTCCTTGGCCGCCGCCAAAGCCTCGTCCAACTGGGTCGAGGCTTTGGCGATTTGCTCGCGATACTTCTTCATCTTCGTCAGATGCTTCGTCGACTCGTCTTTCGAGTTGCCGATGTTGGCATCGTCGTCAGCGATTTCGGAGCCGTATTGTATCGCCTCAACGGCTACGGAACCGAGTTTTTCGCCAGCTTCACCAGCCTTGACGGCTTTGCTGTGAGCAGTTCTGCCCAGGTTGATGACATCACCGGCCAAATTCGCAGCTGCTCTGCGAAAACGGAGCTGCTCGCGCCCGGTCTCTTCCGCCGGCAGGAGGGCGATTCCCGTTTCGTGATTCTGCTGCTGGGTGGCTGCCTCTTGACTGGCACTGAAGGTTAGCCTCAGTAGGACGGCAATGCCGCCGATAAAAGCGGCGGTGACCAACAAAACTCGAATGGCGAACGGAACACTGGCCGCAATTTGATCCAACACTTCCATGATACTTTCTCCTGGTTATGAGTTGTCGGATGGGGTTTGGTAAGTAAAAGATCTCAGGGTTTTCCCCTTGCTAGTGTGATACACTAAAAGTACTATTTTGGCAAGTCTTTTTGCCCTATATCCAGCAAATAGGGGGTTTTGTGCGGGTAGGGAGAATCGAACTCCCGTTTTAGCCTTGGGAAGGCCACGTTCTGCCACTAAACTATACCCGCTTTATACACCGTAGTATACCCCGCCTGGAGGTCAAAAACCTTGAAAATAGGTAGGTGTGGTACCATACAGTGTATTCGCTGACGTAGCTCAGTTGGTTAGAGCGTGGGACTCATAAACCCAAGGTCGGTGGTTCAACTCCACCCGTCAGCACCAGTAAACAGGGCTTGTTGATATCGACAGAGTGTCCTATATATACAAAAGAGGATCCACGATTGCTCATAGAGGAGGCGAAAGGAGACGGTTATGTCACTTCTTGACAGGATGCCGAGGTTCACTGATCGTGAACTCATATTCCCTGCCTTCGTGGGGGTTTCCCTCGGTATTTGTTCAATCTGTGCATTCACTCTGCACTTTCTCCATGAGACACCGGTCCAGCCGGTTGTATCGCCGGAAAAGCGAGAGGCGGTGCCTCCGTTTTTTGCACGGTACATACAAGGTCGTATTGCAGACGAGGAGCATCGTACCGCAGCGTTGCAGCGGGAGATTGATAGCCTCTCGGCCGGTGTCTTGGCGGCAAAAGCAGAGATGGAACGTTTCAGGGAAGAGGGTGCTGCACATGAAGCCGTTGTTCACGATATCCAGTCTCACATTGACGGAGGTATCGGTGAGCGATGGCAGCTGGAGGACAGCAAGCACTTTCTGCATCAGGACATGTTCCATGCGAAGCAGGTGAATGATCAGATTGCGTCGCGGTTGTATGATCTCAAGATAGAGAGATTCCGGCGATATCTCAAAGAAAAGAGATGACCGGTGTGCCCGTTACCTATACCAGGTAGCGGGCATATTTTTTTGCATGGGTGGTATAGTGAACGTGCATATGCATGACAAGAAACGGGAAGCGGAACTCCGTGACCTTGAGCAACAAATGGCAGAGCCGGGATTTTGGGACAACAAGGAGGTGTCACAGGAGGTGGTGCGTCGGTACAATGATCTCAAACGTAGCGGGTCGTCAGGAGATACCTTTCCTGCGGTTATTACCATCATTGCCGGTACCGGCGGTGACGATGCCGAAGATTTTGCCCGCATCCTTGCCGACATGTACCGTCGGTATGCACAGAAGCAGGGGTTTTCTCTATACGAAGTCGATCGGCATGAAACACCGGTCGGCGGTTACAAAAATATTACGCTTGCCGTTGATGACCCGTCGGCGTACGGGCTGCTCAAGCACGAGACCGGTGTGCATCGACTGGTTCGCATCTCTCCGTTTAATGCGAAGAAGCAACGACACACGTCGTTTGTGCTCGTTGACGTGACACCAAAGGTCCCGCCGATCAAGGAGGTGGCCATTCCTGAGGATGATCTTGAGGTGACCTTTATGAACGCCGGCGGTCCCGGCGGTCAGAATGTGAACAAGCGGGAGACGGCGGTTCGTGTTCGGCATGTGCCGTCAGGACTGACCGTTCGTGTTGAGCGGGAGCGATCACAGGTGCGGAACAAAGAGGCTGCTTTAGAGATCCTGCGGGGGAAGCTGCTCATGCTGATGCAGAAGCGGCAGGTGGAACAGCTTCGTGACCTGTCGTTCGACAAGAAGGCCGGCATTGAGTGGGGAAACCAGGTACGATCCTATGTCCTGCATCCGTACAAGTTAGTGAAGGATCTTCGTGTTGACTATGAGGAGAGCAATCCTGACGATGTCTTTGAGGGTAAGATTGACGGGTTCATTGATGCGTTGCAATCAGGTCTCTAAGGTGCGGCAGGGTGGGTAAAATCTGTTCTGCCTGAGAAAATCCTGTGTTAAAATGACCACTATCTATGGACACCATCATCTCGTTTGACAAGGCGGCTAAGCGGTATGGTGATTCGGTTGCCGTTCACGATGTTTCGTTTGGTGTCGGGTATGACGAGTTTGTCACCTTAGTCGGTCATTCCGGGTCAGGAAAAAGCACGCTCTTCAAACTCATCCTCGGCGAGGAAGATCCTCACACGGGATCGGTATGTCGAGCGGGAATTGACATTGCCGACATGTCAGAGCGTGAACTCCTTGAGCACCGACGAAATACCGGTGTCATTTTTCAGGACTTTCGGTTGCTGTCGAAAAAGACCGTGTTTGAAAACATTGCTTTTGCAATGGAGGCACTCGGCTATGAAGAGGACAAGATTGAGAGTGATGTGCCGTATGCACTGGAACTCGTTGATCTGCAAAAGAAAGCATGGTCATTTCCGCAGGAGCTCTCAGGCGGTGAGCAGCAGCGTGTTGCGATTGCCCGGGCCATCGTGAGTCAGCCGGAATTGCTTCTTGCTGATGAGCCGACCGGAAACCTTGATCCGGTGAACTCTCATGAAGTCATCAGCATTCTCAAGCAGGTGAATAAGATTGGCACCACGGTTATTCTCACCACACATGACAAGTCAGTTGTAAACAAAGTAAAGGGCCGTGTCATCACGCTCGTGAACGGTGAGGTGGCAATGGACGACTTGAAAGGAAAGTATATTTTGTAGATATGGTGTACGTGCAGATAAAAAGGGTGATGCGACTCGGCCTCGTTAACGTGGTGCGAAATTCGTTCGTTTCATTTTCTGTCATATTCGTCATGACCGTATCTCTTTTTATTGTCGGTCTCTCCATTCTGTTCGGGCAGGTGATGGATGACGTGACTGAGGAGTTGCGTGACAAGGTGGACGTGACCGTCTACTTTATCTCCGGTACGCCGGAGGATCAGATCTTTGCATTCCATGACAAGCTCAATGAACTTGAGCAGGTGAAAGAAGTCATCTACGTCTCACAGGAAGCGGCACTTGAAGAGTATCGAAAACGGCACGAGAACGATCACGATATTCTGCGGGGGCTCGATGTGCTTGAAACGAACCCGTTTCGTCCGCGCCTGTCAATACGGGCACAGCAGTCAGGTGACTTTGAGAAGATTTCCCGGTTTCTGGAGAACGAGGATGTTCTCTCCGACCGACCGACAACGGTGATAGATAAGATTGATTACTACCAGAACCGTGAAATTATCGCCCGTCTTTCGTCAGTGGTAGACACGACCACCTTCTTTTCCCGCCTCATCATTGCCCTCCTTGTTTTCATCTCCTTTCTCATCATTTTCAACATTATTCGTCTCATCATGTATCTTGGAAAGGAGGAGGTGAAGGTGATGCGTCTCATCGGGGCGGAGGACTGGTATGTCCGCATACCGTTCCTCATCTCGGGAGCAATTTACGGTCTTCTCGGGTCGGTTGTCGCCCTCATCCTCCTCTACCCAGTATCCTATTGGCTGTCACCGGCGGTTGAACGATTCTTTGGCGGTGGCGGACTCTTTGCCCACTACGTCTCACAGTTCTTTGTTCTGATGGTAACACTTGTTGCGATCGGGGTGATCGTGGGTATTGTCTCAAGCTATCTGTCAACACGACGGTATCTTGATGACTAGCAGGTAGCAGTGCCGGATCGTCTAATTGGTAGGACGACGGGTTTTGGTCCCGTTAATCTAGGTTCGAGTCCTAGTCCGGCAGCAATGATAAACTTAGCGCGACATGTACTATACAGAACATATCACGATGAAAGGGGGCCTCAAAGGTGTTAGTGCCGCGATGCCCCCCTTTCTTTTTGCATACTGACGGAGTACCTTAATACGGTATACTTCATGGTAGATACGTTCATTCCCACTTATCACTAATCTACAGGAGGGTGCAGTGCCATGGAAGACATTTTGGTGACGGTCATGTACTTGATTGTTTCTGCCGTTGTCATTTCACCCATCTGTTTGCTGATCGTTCTTATCATCAAGGAAGATGTTCCCGCATATCGTGCATATCGTGCGGAAAAAAGGGCAAGGAAACAGAGAGGGAAGAGGGTGAGTACGGATGGATATTAATGACCTGCTCAAGCCGTATGCACCAATGCAGTTGTATATTATTCTGTCGATCGGGTTCGTGTGCTACACGTTTCTTTTGTCAGGCAGATCTACTTCTGCCGGCAGTGACCGAACACCCATTCCTTTTCTTGGACGTTTGCTAATCCTTATGGCATACATGCCACTCATCCTGTATTATTGGGTCTTTCTTTTTGGAATGCTTCTTGGTCTGGTAAGGTCCTCCCTACCAGGATTTACCAAATACATTTGTCAGGTATATAGGCAGTACCGTATTCTTCTTCCATATGGTGGGTGTCGCCGTCTTTCAGTTTTGGTCAATTCTGCCCCCCAGAAAAGGGACGGAACAGTCTGATTCTGACGAGGTGGCGGGTAAGCACTCACGGTGGAGGTGAATAATCACAGAGCCCCAAGCACAGTATGTGCTTGGGGCTCTCTTTTCTTTTGCACAATCGACAATAGAAATTGTGGGGTATACTGCACCTGTTTATTCCACATAACAAGAACTATGAAAAAATTCATTGCCATCCTCATCATTCTCGTCATTGCCGTCACCTTTTTATACAACGGGTCATCCGGCAGCTGGCAGTCAGGTCCGGTAACGATAGGATTTGTCGGTCCGCTTACCGGTGACGCAGCAAGTTATGGTGAACCGATTCGAAATGCGGTGAATGTTGCGGTTGATGAAATAAATAACGGCGGTGGTATTAACGGAAGAGAGGTACGGGTTATTTACGAGGACGGTAAGTGTACCGGTCGGGATGCGGTGAGTGCGGCACAAAAGTTGGCGAATGTTGATAAGGTGTCGGTTATCATCGGCGGTGTCTGCAGCGGTGAGACGCTAGCAATGCTGCCAATCACTGAAGAGAGGGGTGTTGTTGTTCTCTCGCCGTCGGCATCAAGCCCTGACCTTACCGGTGCCGGCTCCTATTTCTTCCGAAACAGTCCGTCAGATAACGCTGGTGGTGCCTTCGTCGCAGATGTCATCGCAGAGAAGCATGACACCGTTGCCATTATCTCCGAGAAGACTGATTATGCACAGGCACTCCACAACATATTCTCTATTCGATATGCCGATGTCGGCGGGTCTATTGTTGCCGATGAACACTATGCTCCTGAGACCGGTGATTTCCGAAGCATTCTGGCAAAAGTGAAAGCGGCAAACCCGAGTGCTCTCTTCATCAACCCGCAGATAGAAGTTGCCGGTGCAACCATTGCGAGGCAGGCACGAGAGCTCGGCATCGGAAGTCAGTTCTACGGATCAAACGTTCTCTCCGGATCAAAGGCACTTGAGGTGGGAGGTGAACACGTTGAAGGAATGTACGTCTTCGACTCCCCCGGTCTCAACCCGCAGAATGAAAAAGCGAGGCGGTTCCTTGATGCGTACACCAGTCAGTATGGTGACCTGAGTATAGAGTTCTACCTCGGGGCAGCATATGATCTTGTTCATATTGTTGCCAATGCCGTTGCCGAGACCGGCACGGCAGATCCCGACAAACTCCGTGACTACCTTGCTAAGATGACTGATTTTCAGGGGGTCATCGGGACCTACTCATTTGACAGCAACGGTGATATCACGAATATCGGTCCTATCCTGAAGAAGGTTGAGGGAGGATCTGTTGTTCCGGCAAACTAAGGAGAAATCGGCAGTTTCAATACCGTATTTCATAGAGTATAGTGGTAGCAGGGAAATCTGATCTTTGCCCGTACATAAAACCAAGGGGAGGTTGTAAATGTCGGATCAGACTGCAGTAAATGGGTTGCACGTGATGGTGGATATGTCTACCGTCCTCGCCGTTGTAAATATCGTGCTCATAGCAATATGCGTCATTGTCATTACCATGGCAATCCTGATCAGACACTTTGTTGATGGTAAGCAGGGTCACCTGCGGTGGCTTCTTGAGTGCATCAGCAGAGAATGTCAGCGGTGGCACGGGAGAGATGTTTTTGTCATCACTGTCATGATCACCGTACTTTTCACTCTGATTGTGCTGGTAAACAGTCTCGTCGGCGGGTAGCACTGAGGCGTGCTGCCGCGTTAAGATGCTCACGGAAGTGAGCATCTTTTTTTTTGCACTTGTTTAGGATGATCCGGTGAAGATTCTCTCAAGCGTGCTGTCTTTTGCAAGACGTTGTGCGTCTCCTTCGGCAACAATCGTTCCTTTGTCCAGGATGTAGCCGCGGTGTGCGATACGCAGCAGTGACGGTATGTTGTGTTCAACAATCATTAGGGCAGTTTTTTGTGTTTGGCTCATTGTTTTGATCGTTTCGAATACCTCTTTTACCGCCTTTGGAGAGAGACCCAGTGACGGTTCATCCAGGAGGAGTACCTGTGGGTTGCTCATGAGACCTCGTGCAATGGCGAGGAGCTGCTGCTGACCGCCGGAGAGTGTTCCGGAAGGCTCTTTTCGCTTCTTTTCCAGAATCGGGAAGAGGTTCATAACGTCACGGATCCGCTGCCGGACGAGTCCCTGATCGGTGACGGAGAATCCGCCGATTTCCAGATTCTCTTCAACGGAGAGGTTGGCGAATACCCGTCTTCCCTGCGGAACAAAGGAAATACCTTTTCGCACCATATCGTGCGGTACCGGGAGGGTTGATGTCCCGCGCCAACAAACGGAGCCGGACGTTATCGGCACGAGACCGAAGATGGTTTTTAATATGGTTGACTTCCCCGCACCGTTTGACCCCATGAGGGCAACAACCTCTCCTGCCTGCAGTGAGAGGTTGATACCGCGTAGTGCATGCACGCCGCCATAGTGAACATGGATGTCTGACAGGCTGAGAAGGTTCCGTTTCATACTATTGACCGAGGTATGCCTCCACCACACTTTTTTCCGAGAGGACCTGTTCCGGAGATCCCTGTGCGAGGAGCGTGCCGCTGTCCAGAACAATAACATGATCACTTATTTTTCTGATGAGATCCATGTCGTGCTCAACGAGAACCACGGTCTTTCCCTCCTGTTTGAGTGACCGGAGGATGGTAAACACAACGGTTACCATTTTAGGGAAGAGACCGGCGAACGGTTCGTCAAAGAGGTAGATGTCAGCATCGGTTGCAAGCGATCGGGCGATTTCCAGCAGTTTTCTCTGGCCATAGGAGAGGTTGGCAGCGAGCTGATCACGCTTCTCCCAGAGATTGGTTGCAGCGAGGACCTGTTTTGCCTGATCGTAGTGCGTGTCATCCTTTGTTTCAAGGAGAGAGGGGATGACCGATCGTTTCGTGAGAACGACCAGAACATTGTCGAGAACGGTCATCTGTTCAAAGAGCCGTGTGTTTTGAAATGTTCTGGTGATGCCGTGGTGCCAGACATCATGCGGGTGAAGGGGCGGCACTGTTCTGCCTTGCACCGTAATCGTTCCTTGTTCCGGCTTGAAGATGCCGGAGAGGGTGTTGATGAGGGTGGTCTTGCCCGATCCGTTCGGGCCGACAATGCTTGTGATGGCTCCTTGTGTGATACTCAGCGAGAGATTGTCAATCGCGAGAACACCGCTGAAGTGTTTGGTGAGATTCTGAACCGCAAGTGCCGGTTTCTTTTGATCTTTCTTTTCCATATTACAGTTTATACTCACCGAGGAGTCCCTGCGGTCTTCGGAGCATGAGTACGAGAAGCATGAGACCATATACGAGCTCACGTGTTTGCCCGGCGATCTCGGCAGGGAATCCTGCAAAGCGGAGGAGTTCCGGAATCAGTATGAGGATCAGAGCACCGATCAGTGATCCGCGAAGATTTGCAAGTCCTCCGAGAATGATAATTGCCAGAATGAACACCGACTCGAGGATGGTGAAGGTGGAGGGGTCAATGTAGGTGACATAGGTGGCGAAGAGTGACCCTGCAACTGATGCCATCGCGGCACTGATAACAAACACGAGCAGTTTATAGGTGTGGGTGCGGTATCCGAATACCTGAATGGCACCTTCATCCTCCCGTATCGCCTTGAGCACTCTGCCGAATGAGGATCGGACAATCCCGCGGCATGCAAGGAATGTAACGCCGAGAGCAATGAGAGCCAGGAGAGCGAACAGGATGCTTGATGAGAACGAGAGACCGAAGATGTCCGGTCTCGGTATGCCGGAGATGCCGAGCGGTCCTCTCGTGAGGTCTTGCCAATTGAGAAAGATTGAAAACGTGATGATGCAGAATCCGATTGACCCGAGCGCGTAGTAGTCATCCCGAAACTTACTCAGCACCGATCCGATAGAAAGTGCGATGAGCGATGTCAGGATAATGCCGAGAAAGACAGCGAAAAAGAAGTTAAGGCCGGAAACTGTGAGGAGAAGGGCGGTAGCGTAGGCACCGATGCCGTAAAATGCAGCGTGCGTCGCTGACAGAAGACCGGTGTAGCCGACAACGAGATTCAAGCTTAATCCGAGAATCGCATATATCGCAAAGAGGGTGATGAGGTGGAGAAAGTATTCCATATTACGTTCGTATGATACCGTTAGGACGGAACATGAGGAAGATGATAAGGAGGGTGAACACAATCGCATCCCGCCATTCGCCGGCGGTATAGAAGATACCGAAGTTTTCAACAAAGCTGACAAGGAATGATCCGACAACCGCACCGAAGATGCTGGTGAGACCGCCGACAATGGAAGCGGTTACCCCCTTCATGAGGAGGGCGAGCCCCATGGTCGGCTCAATTGCACTGTCAAAGCCGATGAGAATACCGGCAAGTCCTGCAAGTGCTGATGCGATAAAGAAGGCAATGCCGATAACCTTGTCTGTGTTGATACCGATAACTTTTGCGACTTCTTCGTCATCACTGACGGCACGGATGGCGGTACCGAAGCGGGTTTTCTTGAGAAAGAAGGTGAGGCTGACAAACGAAATGAGGGCAGAGGCGACGATGATTAATTGTATCTGCGTCACGGATGCACCGACAATAGAGAAAGTTTTTTGCATGACTGCCGTATGAGAGATCGTTTGAAACTGTGAAGAGAAGGCGAGGGAAATGCAGGCCTGTATTGCGGTGAATGCTCCGAGTGATGCGACAAGGAGAGAGAGTTGCGAAGCGTTCTTTTTGCGAAGCGGTTGGTAAATGAAATAATTGAGCACCCACCCGAGTAATCCGGCAAAGAGAACGCCGACGATGATTGCAAGAAGAAGCGGCATGCCAAGTATTTTTCCGAGAAAAAATACAGTGTATGCTCCGACGGCAGTCATAACGCCGTGAGTAATGTTGAAAAACTTTGTTGTGCTGTACGTGAGTGTAAAGCCGGATGCTATGAGCGTGTAGAGAGATCCGGCAATGATACTGTTTGCGACAATCTGGAAGACAACATCCATAGATACATGGTAGTACATCACGGGTTTGCCAAAGGTTTGTCGCTATTGGTGTGAGATATACTGCATGCATGAAAATGCGGGGGCTTGAGACAAAGAGAGTGCGGGTTGAGCGCAGGGAAGAAGCGTACGATGCATTGTCATCTGAAGAGGTTCAGGAGGCATATCGAGAACTCTTTTCCGACATTCGTCAGTTTCCGTGGAATCAGCCGAGACCGGATGATCAGATGCAACGGAAGATAGAGGAGATAGAAAGAGGTGCCGGAAGAGGTGGTGTTGATCGGGAACAGATTATCAAGGCATTGCAGGGTGAAGCGGCAGAAACGTTTCTTTTCCTCTCTGCCACACTGCATCAGAGTGACGGTGCGGGGGAAGGATCATCACGCATGGTTTCACTCTTCCAATCACATTTTCTTCCGTCGATTGAAAGTCCGGAAATGTCTGGGGATGCCGGTGGTGACACCGCTGCGGATATTGCCTCGTACGGCAAAGACGTTCTTAACCTGTCAGAATCTGACCTTGCCCATGTCGGAGAAGATCTTGTCAAAACCCACATCATGAGCATTTTTGACCGTATCTGGGTTGGTTCAGCGCAGGATCGGCTTGATAGTGCAAAAGAAAGTATCGCGATAGTGCGGGAACAGTTCGGTATTACGGAAGATATTGAGGACTTTATTAACAGTCGAGAGACATTTAAAAACGATCTTCGTAAAAAGATGATGGGGTATGTCGTTCACCATGGCGGTGCTGCAATACTTCAAGATGCCGTTGCCACGTTTGCTCCGAGAGAGGGTATGGGTGCATACCAATCAGTCTTGCATGACGCTCTTGACTACTTCTATCGACGAAGCAGCCGATGGAAGGATCAGTCGGTAAAGCAGTTTGCTGACACATTTTTCAATGGAATGGACATCTCCGAACATTTTATGCAACGATACAGAGATGATGTCGCACACTGGCAGTGGGAGAGCATTATTGATCTTCGTAACGCTAATAGGGAAACACAGTCGATACTAGATGACGCCCTTGAAGAGCAGGGCAGGATTGCGACTGATGCCAACGCATCGTCGCTTGATCGACTTCAAGCAGTGACGGTGTTGAGCAAAGCAAATGAAAAGCTTGGCGGTATCAGTAATGTGATTGAAGATCTCGCGAAGGTGGTGCATGAATCAGGTCAGTCAGACGACCCCGATTCTTTGTGGGGTCTTGGTCCTGCCCAAGAGTCCGCGCTCCTTGTTCTCTTGCAGTCACCGATAATGGATGCAAGTGAAGCATTGGCGGAGATGCTTTCGTTTAAACGTCTTGATCCTGTGGTTCGGCATGCAATCATACGAAAGCTGCTCAACGAAGAAAATGAGTGGTTGTCTGATTCGGGCAGGGTGTTTGTTCGTGCTTGGTTTGAGAATCAGCCCGAGAAAGATATTGATTGGCGTGACGTGCAGTTTATGGACTTTTTGTACAACAATAGCGATGATCAAATTGCCGTATTAAATAAATCAACAGAGTCATTTGCCCTCCTGAAAGATTTTGATTTTACTGCATTTCCTCTGTACAAGCGGTGGGGAAATCAATACCGTGACATACCAAAGCGAACCTTCATGCAAATGGTTGCCTTTGCCCATATTTCTGGCGAGTATCGTGTGTTGGACATTTTTCAAAACCTTTTTGCAAACGGATTGCGTGCCGAAACCGCTGATGCAGTCTTTCGTTCATTCGTTGACGTGCTTCACACTGATCGAAGTGTCGTTCGGGTGTTGGGCGAGAAACTGCGTCAGGTTACCCTGGAAACAGAATCGGACGTTGAGCACCTCATGGACATTTTTAACAGCATCGCTTTTTTGGACACCTCAACACAATCACTCAAAGAGAATGCAGTACAGATATACGGCAATGCGAATGAACGACAGTCTATCTTAGAGGCGGTAGATGCTTCGTTTACTGCAGAGCACCTTATCTCGTCAGAGTCACAAAATCTTGAGGATCTGGCACGTCTTGTTGATGAGTCAACCCGTCAGTTTGTGCAACGGGTACTCTCGCATCCCGATATTGATACGGATCGGGCAATGACGCTTTTTGATTCCTGGGGAAATCTTGAGCCAGTTTTTACCTACCTCGGTAAGTTTCCAAACATGCGGAAATATATCACCGACATTGTTGCACACACTGATAGTCAAGAGAACTGGAAGTCATGGCGGTACAGCGCCGAAAGGAATCAGGAGATTATTGAAGATCAGATAGGGCACCTTTCAGAAGAACAGCTCAATCTTTGGAAAACAGACCAGGTTATTGATGTCGGTGACGTTGTACTTTCTGCCGGGGCAGCGAAGAAGTCAGAGAAAATATACCACTTGCTGCAAGATGCGGTGTTGCGGGACAAACATATATATAACGAGGATGCGGGTGTGCCGGATACCGAGGGTGTCGCTGAAAAACATATTCAAACCGTCATCGAAACAGTACTGCAAAAAACAGAGGAAGATCCTGACGGGAAAGATGTCATCATCACCGAAACACTTGAACGTATTCAAAACGATGCGAATGCAATCGACACTATTACCAAATACCATGCAATTCCAAGTCTCAGGCAGTGGATTTCGATACTCTCTGAGGAGACGAAACCGGGAAGCAAGATGAAGAATATTGTCAATCGTGTTAAACAGTTTCTTCCGGCAGACCTCAGAAAAGAAATACAGGTACGGTATAACGTCCTCGAGCGAGGGGTTTCAATGACCGTACTCACCGACAGTATGCGTCAGGCAATTGATGCATCGGTTCAGCAGGTAGAGCAGCAGTACGCTTCGGCACTTTCTTCTGACCTCTTTGAGAGATACGGTTTTGACACCGAAGTGAAGAATCGTCAGCAGTTCTATGAGAAACGAGAGGAGGTTCGTGTTATCGAGAATATTCTGAAATTGCTCACACTAACCGGTGAAAAAATTGCGAACAACAGGATATCGAACGGTCTGAGTGAGGAAACGATCAAGACAGTGATTGACCGCCTTAAAAACTATTTCGGAAAGAAGAAGGGAAGTGGGGATCATGCTGCGCAGACGGGATCATTCGGTCATGTCCTTGAGAATATTGAATCAGTCCTTAAAGAAGGAACAGAGATCGGAAGAAAGCACCGACTCGGCATCCTCTTTACCGATGATCCCCGTGTTCTGTGGCGTACTGGTAAGTATCCGACGGGCGGTCTTTCCTGTCTCCAATATGATGTGAAGAACATGAATTCGAAAAGTTTGATGGGGTTTGTCGGTGACCCAAACTGCAAGGTCATGTATGCGGTTGACCTGACTGCATTTTCAGAGGAACGATGGGACAGGGTAAAGCGCGAAGGAATTAAAAATGCGGATATCCTCCCTATCCTTGAGGCAAGCGTGTCACGGTCTGCAGTGAAGGTGGTTCGAGACGCTGAAGGAAAAGACCCCGCCGTTCTCATCGAACCTGAATACAGTTCATACGGTGTTGATGTCAGTGCGTTCTTTGATCTGTTTGTGCAGTCCATGGTGTCGAATCGTATGAACGTTCCGGTTATGCGTGAAGGTGGTGTTGAAAAGGTGGTACTTGGCAAGAGTTTGAGTCCGGAAGGTCGATATGATGACACAAATCCAAACACGGTTCGTTTTGTGAATCGACCGGCGGCGTAGTGATCAGAATGGTTGTCAGCTCACTGAGAGGTGATTTTGACATACTGTAGTTCTGAAAAAACCTAGGAAAAGTAAAGGTGAAAACAGCCAACCGTATTTTTTCCACACAGTAACTGTTATGTATTCGGGAGGGGGTAGTATAGGAAGCAGACGAGGAATATCATATCCCGGCACATAACAATTAACGGGTGACACACCATAATGAGGGACACGAGTTGTTCATACGAATGACTTTACCTCACCTCGTCATTTGATCTTTAACCATGTTCTTTTTCCTTGCTCCGCACGGCCGAAAGCTGTGCACACAACACTAGGTTACTACAAAATTGTAACACCGTTACAATTCAACGCTGAAGTAAAAAATTGTAACACTGTTGCAATAACCATTGAGCACAAACGTGTTCTCATCTAATTCTCTTTTACAACCCTCGGTCCATACTATGAGACCGGGGGTTTTGTTCGTATACTCATATCAATCATGACATCAGTTTCCACACTTCTCTCTCAGGTACTGCAGTTTGATACAGATAACCGCCGGTCATTTCCGTGGCGGCAATCCTATGATCCGTACCATGTTCTCGTTTCTGAGTACATGCTTCAGCAGACACAGACCGGTCGTGTCGTTGAGGCATTTTCAAACTTTCTCTCACGCTTCCCTTCGGTGCACGATCTTGCAAGTGCAAAGCGACAAGATGTTCTTGCGTGTTGGGTCGGTCTTGGGTATAACCGACGGGCAGTTGCACTGCAGAACACGGCGAAATTACTTGTGAGTGAACATGACGGAATTGTTCCGTCAGATGAAGAAGCGCTCCGATCACTCCCCGGGATCGGTCCGTACACTGCAGCGGCGATTGTTATTTTTGCATACAACAAGCGGGCGATTGCAATTGAAACAAATATCCGGACCGTTGTCGTGCACCATTGCATGCACGGTGAGAGTGATGTCAGTGACACGTCTATCGCAACAGTCATGGAGCGTCTGCTTTCTGAAGCGGAGCGACGATCACTGGCGTACCGTGACCTCTATGCCGCTCTTATGGACTACGGTGCACACCTCAAACGGTCCGGCATTCGAGTGAGTTGTCGGAATACTTCTTCGCAGGGTACATTCAAGGGATCGGTTCGACAGGCTCGAGGTGTCATCATCAAGACGCTGGTGAGCGGTACCTGTTCGGTAACGGATCGTCACATAGTTCCTTGCACGCGGCAGACGTGGGAGCAGGCACTCAGCGGATTGATTCGTGACGGGATGATTGAAAAAAGTGGCGGAGGGTATGTCCTCTGCGGTGAGTCAGCTACGTAACAAAGACAACAGGAATAACGATGGGTCGTTTCTTCGTCTCAGAGAAAAGAAAGTTCTGAACGTCTTTCGTGAGTGACCGCTTGAGGGAGTCAATGTTGATAAATCGATTTCGTTTCATGTGCTGTTCCGTTGTCTTCTTGGCAAGGAATCGTGCCCGATTGACCAGCTTCTGTGATTCTCGAAGATAGACGAAACCTCGGGAAATAACATCAGGAGATTTTCGTACCCGCTTTGCTGCCTGGTCGACAAGGACGATAACGACGAAGATGCCCTCACTTCTGAGTGTTTTTCGATCATCAAGCACAACATCCTGCACAGTCCCTATTGCGTTTCCGTCGACAACGGTTAATTCGGTCGGCATCATCTCTTCACGTCTGGTGATAGTTTTTCCGTCCGGACTGATGTCAAGGATAGCCCCGTTATCCGGCAGAACAGTGTTTTCCTTCGGCATGCCAATTTCTTGGAGGATTTGTGCGTGGGCGGAGAGCATATAGTGGTAGCCGTGGATGGGGGTAAAGAATGTTGCGCCGATGTGCTCATGTATCCAGCGAAGCTCGTCACGATTTGCGTGACCGCTTGAGTGCACGTCACTTGTCTGATACGTAATGAGGTTAACCCCGAGCCGAGAGAGACGGTCTTTGAGGTTTTGTACCGGTTCTTCGTTCCCTGGGATTACTGACGAGGAAAAAACAATCGTGTCATCACTCGTGAGCTTTATGTGCCGATGGCTGCTGCGGGACATGCGGTCAAGGGCGGTAAAGTTGTCTCCCTGAGCTCCGGTTGCAAGGATTAACAGTTTGTCCTTCGGGTAGTCACCCATGGATTCAACAGGAACAATAGCGTTTGGCGGAATCTTCAGGAGACCGAGGTCAAATGCGATGGTAAGACTGGTAATCATTGATCGTCCCTGCACAATGATTTTTCGTCCGTTTGCAATGGCATGTTCAATAACATGAATCGTTCTTTCAATTTGAGAGGAGAATGAACAGAGAACAATACGACCTTTTGTTGTTTTAATAATCTCACCGATTGTTTCAACCACTTTCTTTTCCGGCAGAGAGAACCCCGGACGATCGGCATTGGTTGAGTCCGCCATAGTCAGGAGAATATTTCTGTCTTTAAATATTGAGAATGCCTTCTCTTCGCTCGGGTCAACCACGCCGCCGTCGTGTGCCAGCTTAAGGTCTCCGGTAAATACGACGGATCCCATGGGTGTATCGATAACGATACCCATAGAGTCCGGAATAGTGTGGGTGACAGAAAAGAAGGTGAGCGTGTAGGTGTCAGAGAGTTTTCGCGTCGTCTCCTTTTCAACTTCGTGATAGATGGCGGGTTTCTTCAGCTCAAACTCACCCTGGCGACTTTTGATGAACTCAATGCTCAGTCGCCGTGAGAAGATGGGCGGATTGCCGATTCGATCCAGGACAACCGGGATGCCGCCAATATGGTCAAGGTGGGCGTGTGAAATAACAAGACCTTTGATCATGTCTTTTCGCTCTTCGAGGTACTGGATATTCGGGACGAGAAAATCAACACCGAGCGTGTCTTCGGTTGCGAACTTCATTCCGCAGTCAAGGAGGAGGATCTCGCCGTTACACTCAAGACCGTACATGTTCTTACCAATCTCACCGCAGCCGCCGAAGAAGAGAACCCGCACTGCACCCTTTTCCGGTTTCGGAATGTCGAGTGTTGACGATACGTCACCGCTGACAGAGAGCTCCCGTGTTCCGACTAACGGTCCTTGCTGACGAATCGGCTTTTGCCTGAGACCTCGCGGAAGCGGGGTCTTCTTTCCTTCATCTCTGTTCGGTGATTGTTTTGATCTGGTATTCATAGGTAAGTATAGGTTAGGTAAACACAACAGGGATAACGATCGGACGTTTATTCGTCTCGCCGATAAGGAACGACTGCAGTTCCTTCTTAACCGCTTTTTTCATGGTTTCAATGTCAATACGACCCGCTTTCTTTGCCTCCCGTTCCGCAACCTTCTTTACGATGATGCGGGCATGCGAGACAAGGTCGCGAGACTCTCGAAGATAGACAAACCCTCGGGAAATAACATCAGGAGATTTTTTCAGTGTCAGACGTCGCTGGTCGATAAAGATAATGACAATGAAAACACCTTCTTGTGAGAGTGTCTGTCGATCTTGTATGACGACATCCTGCACCATTGAGGACAGGTGACCGTCTGCAGAGACCGGCGTGCTCAATGCCTTCTGCTTCTGTACCTTCATCGATGATCCGTCCGGGCTGATGTCAATGAGGGATCCGTTGTCCGGAATGATGCAGGAGTCCTTTGCCATACCGGTGCTCTGCAGAATATGCGTGTGTGCGGTCAGCATGTAGTGGTATCCCTGGACCGGGACGAAAAACTTCGGATTGCTCTGCCGGTGTATCCAGCTGAGTTCATCTTTTGATGGGTGAATACTCCCCCGTGCATCACTGGTGTTGTATGACAGGATAGATGCACCGAGCCGGGAGAGTCGGTCTTTCATATCCTGAATTGCCCGCGCACTTGCCGCAATAATTGGAGACGGGAAGATAACAGAGTCGTCGTATTCAATTTTAACGCGTTTGTTCATATCAAGCGAGACTCTCTCAAGGGACGGGTAGTCTTCGTTTTCCCCGCCGGAAAAGAGGAGCAGTACTTTCTTTGAATCATTCGTTTCATCAAGGTCCTGGATTGACCGAATTGATTCTTTCGGCACGTCAGTGATGCCGAGATCACATGCCGTCATCAAGTTGTCAAGGAGAAGTGAATCTTCAACATACACCCGGCGACCTTGTTTGAGCGCACCTTCAATAATAGTGCAGTTTCGTTTGACCTGCGAATGGATGAGCGGAGCGAGAACACGACCGGGAGCCTCTGCAACCATACTCAGCACATCAGTAGCGACAGCCTCGTCAGTCAGAGAGAGCCCCGGACGTTCTGCGTTCACCGAATCTGCGAGACTGAGAAGAACATCCGTGTTTCTGAGACGGGCAAACCGTTTCTCTTCACCGGCGGAGACCGTGCCGTCTTTGTGGTCCGGACCGAGTGATCCTGTGTATGCCACCGAACCGGTCGGTGTTTCAATCACAACGCCGAGTGTTGTCGGAGAACCGGCTGAGACACCGAAGAAGTGAAGAGATATGCCGTTCTGAAGACTCACCGAGGTTTCTTCTTCAATCGGGTGAAAATCAAGGGACGGTGACCGTCGAGATTGTCGCAGCCGGTTTTCGACAACTGCCTGCGTCAGTTTTCTCGAGTAAATGGGAAAGGGTCCGAGTTCCCGAACAACGTTGGCAATGGCACCGGTGTGCTGCAAAGAAGCGTCAGAGAGGACAAGTGCCTGCAGTGCCTGTTTTCTGTTCTTGAGATATTGGACGTTCGGCATCACGGCGTCAATACCGGGTGTGGCGCTCTCACCGAACATAGTTCCGCATTCCAGGAGAATGATGCTGTCGTTGTACTCAACGGCATACATGTTCTTTCCGATTTCTGAGACACCGCCGAGCGTGACAATGCGCAGCTCATTGTGTCCGGGTCTCGGAATAAAGGCCTGCTTATTCCCAGGCTGACCGTGGCGATGGGGCGGTCGTCTCTGAGACCGCTGTCCTCGTGCCTGTCGTCTGCCGTTGTTTCGTGTCGTCATAGGTATAAATACGATGGTGATGCTGTAGGATACGCCATACCCGCTCCCGTCGGGTATGCCACGTATGGACATCAATAAACCGATCACTGGGGTCGGTAACGTGACCAAGAGATCTGCCCCCCGCCCCGATTCCTTTCAATCTTGTTGGCATGACAAAGAGGAATTGCGGCGAGTAGAGAAATACAGCGGGAACACTCTGAAGCATCTCTGCCTTAACCTCATCATACACCAGAGAACGCCATCTGTCAGTTTGGCCGGTGGAGAAGCGTTCGGGCGGGTCTTGTTGCCCGAGATCATTGAGGAGCTTGTTAAGGGTTGGGCTTCCAAAGTTTGTCGCCATGGCAATGTTGACGGCATCACTTGAGAGCCATAACGGCACCAGGTCTGTCGGTTTTTCCGCCTCATAGCCGTACAAGGTTGCGTCAAACGTTCCGTCACGTATTGCAATGGATACGAGGTCCGGCGGGAGATCTGTGACCGTAACGGCAATACCGAGCTCTCTCCAATCGTCCGTGATAATTTGTGCGATTGACCGCATGTCTTGTACGTCAGGGGTCACCAGTGCAAGGTGGAGTGGCGTTTCGTTTTTCACCCGGACACCACTTTCAGGGTCAATGATCCATCCGATGTCTTCGAGTGTTTGTGCAAGGTCATTGTGGGTAACGTCCCGCCAGACTGTGTCGGCATCAGATGGCAGCGGTGCCTGTGTTGCCGTTGCAAAATTCAGGAAAACATCTCCAACGATACGATTCCGATCAACGTACTGAGAGAGAACACTTCGCAGGAAAGGGTCCTGCAGCAGATGACCGTCTTCAGTGTTAAAAAATATGCCGAACAGTCGGTTGGTTGATGCGGTATAGAGGGTTCCGCTCCCCTGTTGCGTGATCAAAGCTATTTCTGACGGGGAAATACTGTGCAGTGCGTCAATCTCATTCCGATGATATGCTCTGACGAGGTCAGATGGTGATCCGTAGAGGTGTATGACAATGCGGTCAAGGTACGGTCGGCCGAACACGTACGCAGGGTATGCTGAAAGCGTAATACTTTTTGGCTGTTCAATGTCTTGAAAGACCTCTCGTTCATATCGAAACGGTCCTGCACCGATGTGCACGCCGGACCCCTGATATGTTTTTTGCTGATCGGTCGGTATTTTTTTCCAAACGTGCTGCGGAAGAATCGGTGCGGTGAACTGTTCGGGGAAAAAGAGGTTTCCTTCGGGGATAGTGACCACGACGGTCTGTTCGTCTTTTTCCTCGGCGATGACATCGTGCCATGGGCTGTGTGGGTCATGGTCTCTGGCACGTATCATAGATATGGTATGGACAACGTCATTTGCAGTGACCGGAAAACCGTCATGGAATGTCGCGGTACCGCGAATCCAAAAGGTGAACCGATTTCCTTCCTGCTGCCAATGTTCAGCAAGTTCGGTTGTCAGGGTGCCGGTAGGGGTTCGCCTCAGGAGTCCGGCGTGGAGGAGGGTTGCGAGCGTTTTCTCCCCCGGGCTGTTCGCAAAGATCGGGTTTCGATGGGCAATAGCGCCGACGGTTCCTTCGCGCAATGTACCCCCCCGAAGCGGCGTCTCGATAACGTATGCTTGGTTTGCGTAATGCAGGACGAAGAAAAACTGAGTGACCAGTGCAAGGAAAAGGAGGCAGAAAATAAGGCGATCTGATGCGGGGAGTTTGCCGATAAGGCCTGCTGTAGGCTGCAGTGGGAGGTAACGGTTCCGCATATAGGAATGTAGGGGAGAAAAGACCTTGCAAACGACGGTCTTTTAGTTAAAGTATACCCTAAAAATCAACCATTTTCCCTTCTTTGTGGATTGGCGGACTTTGAAAATATCCAGTATTTATAGGGGTAAAACAGGAAAAACTTGACATTTTTTCACTTTTGTATAATCTTGTAGTTAGAAATTAACTCAACACATCTACATAAAAAGGAGATACGAAACGGTCCAGAACGTCTGGCACGTGGATTATCTGCTTTGTGTTGAGGTGAATTTTAACACACACAACTCTCTATACCACTCTATTTCTTTCTTCTCATACCCAAAAGGAGATCAAACATGAAAGTTCTGTTGCAATTCCTCACCGTCGCTTACGTCGCGTTGACGGGTTGCGCTACGGCCCACTCGCTGGGCAACAAGCCCGCCGTCGTCGAAGACAACGGCTCGCCCCTCCCGTCGGTTTCCCTGACTGCTGAAGAGCTCAAGGAGATCGAGGATGAGGCCGATGTGGTCGTGAAGGGCAACGTTTCTACCAGCACCACTGGTGTATATGGTAACGCGTTGAAGATTCGCGGTTTGGACGCCCCTGATGTCCAGTCCGTGAAGGAGCAGGTGAATACCGTCTTACAGCGTGTCAACGATAACGCTGAAGAAGGTGACCGGGTTCCGCTGTGGGAAGAGGACGACCGTCCTCTGACCGGCGACCAGGTTGACACACTGCGCAAGCTGAAGGAACTCGGTCTTATCGAAGGTCCTGAGGTTGACGCGGTACTCGAACTCAACGACAGTTCTACTGACGAAGAGGAAGAGATCGAAGTTCCGGCAGTCGAAGAGCAGAAGCGCCAGGTAGGTGTCTACATTGGCGGCGGCATTCGGCTGGACACGAAAATCATTCACGGCGACGGGTCCCAGATTCGTCTCAACCAATCCAAATAAGAAGGAGAAATTACAATGACCCGCTTCTTTTCGTTAGTACTCATCACGATCGTCGGGGTGAACATCGCTTCGGCGGAGAACGTCCTCGACAAGATGCTGGCTCACAAGGCCGCTCAGATCGAGGCCGAGGCCAACAAGCAGTCGGACAAGATCTACATCGACGGTGAGGTGTCCACCTCTTTCCAGGTCGTCGCAGGTAACTGCCTCGACGTGACGTTGCGCGGTCAGTCCGGCGGAATGGACGAGAACGTCTTCACCAAGTGCATGGAAGAACACTTCCGCGGCCGGGACACCGGTTTGACGACGGACGAGCTAGTTGCCGTCATCGAAGCTTTGGGTGACTACGTCTTGAAAGTTACGCTGAACACCAACTCCGACTACAACTCGGCGTTGCCGTTCTTCCACGACATGGTCAAGAGCGTGACTGAGACCGTGCTGGCTTCGGCCAAGCAGGCGAAATCTCAGCACGTGGCGACGGCTCCCGCTCCGCACGTTGATGCGGACCCGATCGTTGTTGACGATAACGGTGGCAGCCCGCTGCCGGCCGTTGTTGACGGAGATGACTCTGGTGTCACGACTCAGCCGGCGGACCCTACCGCTGGTAGTGACAGTGAATGGATCGGCCTCATCGCTATTGGCGTATGGGTGCTGTCTGCTCTTCTCGTCATCGCCATCATGTTCTTCGCGTACCGCTTCCTGTTCCAAAAGGGGCGGAATTAGTGAGATAGTGTGTGTTATCAGCCCCGCGTTTGAGAGGACGCGGGGCTTTTTTTTTGCACAAAACCCCTGTAAACATTGCTTTTTTTATTTATTTATTGTATAAAATATATGGAGAGAAATCCCTGCACCTCATAAAGAAAGGAGTTCATCTTGCTGCTGGCACTGTTCACAAGCACCCTTCTCCTCACCGGTCTCGCTGCCGCTGAACCCATCTCTATTGGTTCGGTCAGTACGAGAACGAACATCGCTCACGAAGATGCGGTCGTCAATGCGGTTGAGCGGGTCATCTCAGAGATTGAGGACGGAGGAAGTACCGTCGTCTTGGAGCGAAGTGACCTGCTTGAAGCAGTTAAGAAGGAGATTGTCCGGACTGGGGCGATCACGGGACCTGAGAGGGACGTATTCTTCTCAACACTTGAGCGCATGACACTTGATTCGGCGATACTGATATTTCGATCCCTTGCGATAGGGGACAATGCTTTTGCCGCTAACAATGTCTCTTATGAAGCGTGGGACAACCTTGAGGACTCGGAGTGGCGTTTCGTCACCGACGCCTGCGGCATGAAGCCAAAGCGACGGACGAAGATGCGTGTCATTTCTGCTGACAATGAAAGAGGGTGGGATATTGAACTGAAGCGTACCATCGTTCATGTTCCCGTTCCTTGCAAGGATTAACCAAAGGCTGCCTACTGAGTAGGTGGCCTTTCTTTTTTGCACTACGATATACTGTGCACCAATGCCGGAGTGGCGAAACTGGTAGACGCGCACGACTTAAAATCGTGTACCTTACGGTATGTGGGTTCGAGTCCCGCCTCCGGCACCTGATTGACTGTTACTGCTATATACGGTATACAGTATGCAATGTTTCGGTACTTTGCACAGGTACATCGTGAGTTTCGATATATACGCTGGCTTTCAATACGCCGTGCGTTTATTCTGACCGTCATCGTTCTCATTGCGGCATTCATCGCCGGATTTTTGCTCGGTGCAATAGATGGTGGGTATGCAACATTGCTTGAGGGTATTGTTATTTAATCTCATATCATGGAGGAAAAAAAGGAAGAGGCACAGTGGTACGTTGTCAAAGCACACTCAGGATTTGAACAGTCGGTGAAGTCGGGGATTGAGCAGGCAGTTAATTCACTTGATCTGAGTGATCGAATCTTTGAAGTCATTGTCCCGACGGAGAAACAGGTGCGGGTGAAAGGCGGGAAGCGGACTGAGAAGGAGGAACGCATCTATCCCGGCTATATTATTGTTCACATGGTCATTGATGACCAAACCTGGTATGCGGTGAATAACGTTGAGCATGTTTCCGGTTTTCTCGGCACCAAAGAGTATGCTGAGGCACTGTCGCAGGAAGAGGTTGACATCATTAAACAGCAAATGAGCGGTGACGTGGTGCACCATGAAACGGATTTCAAGGTTGGTGATATGGTTCGAATCACTGACGGACCGTTTGCAGATCTTGATGGCAGGATTGGTGAGGTGCATCCGGACAAAGGTCAGGCTATGGTGTACGTTTCCATGTTCGGTCGGGAGACCCCGGTCAAACTCGACATTTTCCAAATCCGCGGTTTATAGGTATAAATAAGGTATGGCTAAGAAAATAGGTCACGTTGTCAAAATGCAGATTCCGGCAGGTCAGGCAACACCTGCACCGCCAATCGGCACCGCACTCGGTCCGGTCGGTATCAATATCGGAGATTTCTGCTCACAATTTAACACCGCGTCACAAGACCGGCAGGGTGATATTGTCCCCGTCATCCTTACCGTCTATGAGGATAAGACCTTTGATTTCATTCTCAAAACACCTCCGGCATCATTCCTGCTTCGGAAGGCGGCAGGTATTGATAAAGGGTCGGGAAAGAATCTGGTAAAACGAGCCGGAACGATCAACCGGAAGGCACTTACGGAGATCGCTGAGCAGAAAATGCAGGACCTGAATGCTCGGGATATCGCCGCCGCTGAAAAGATCCTTGAAGGGACCGCCCGTTCTATGGGTATCTCTATTTCCTAGGAAACAGGCGTATTTTCGCCCAAAACTTGCCTTTTTTCACGTTTTGTTATATTATATCAACATACCCCTTACCAAGGAATGTCCCATGAAAATACTAAGGAAAACCCTTGATTATGTCCTTGACCAGGAGATTGATTTTGATACGCTGCGTATCGTCGGTCTCGCCCTCCTCGTTATCACGCTTGCAATGGTGGGATAAAGGAAGGGTGATCATGGAAGATCTCTGAAGGTGTCCGCAACAATATGTGCGGGCACCTTTTCTTTTTGCAAGAGACACTGTGGTATACTCCCGTAGATATGGGCGTCAAACAGCCGCCTGCTGATGATGCACGTCGTTCATCGGTTGCGGAACAGGAAAAAAAGGTTCTCACGTTCTGGCAGGAGAATGATATTTTTGAAAAAAGTGAACGACGTGAGCGGGGGTTTTGGAACAAGGTTCGGAATACGTTTCGGAGAAAGAAACCGTTCATCTTCTACGACGGTCCTCCGTTTGCAACCGGTCTCCCGCACTACGGCAGTATCTTGCAAAGCGTCGTGAAGGATGCACTGCTTCGGTATAAGACAATGCGGGGGTACACTGTTCGCCGTCGGTGGGGCTGGGACTGTCACGGACTGCCGGTTGAGGTTGAGGTTGAACAGGCGGTGGGACTTAAGACAAAACGGGATGTTGAGGAACACGGGATCCGTGAGTTCAATGAGAAAGCCCGGGAAACGGTGTTCCGCCATGCAAAAGAGTGGGAACAGTTCATTCAGAGGATCGGTCGTTGGGTTGATATGAGTCGGGGGTACCGGACCATGGATGTTGCGTATACAGAGTCAGTGTGGGCAGCCTTCAGAGGACTGCACCGCAAGGGACTTGCAAGTGCCGGAAGAAAAATCCTCCACCTCTGTCCCCGATGCTCAACAACTATTTCAAACGCTGAAGTTGCAGAAAACTATACCACCCTCACCGACACGGAAGTCTATGTTCTGTTTCCCAGCACGGAAGACGAGGGACTCTCATTTGTTGCCTGGACGACGACTCCGTGGACGCTGTTTGGCAACGTTGCACTCGGAGTGCACAAAGACCTGGATTATGTTGTCGCGGAGAAAGAGGGGAAGCGATATGTGTTGCACGAGAGAGCACTCGGTATTCTCGGTGACGCGACGATTGTTGCAAAAAAGAAGGGGAGTGAGTTCATCGGTCACCGGTACCGACCGCCGTTGCCCTCCTTGCACGTTTCTGACGATGAGCAGCAGCGGGTGCATCGGATATACCATGCACCGTATGTAGAAGATTCGACCGGTACCGCTGTCGTGCACCTTGCACCCGCGTACGGAGAAGAGGACATGGAACTTGCGAAGAGAGAGCGGCTGCCGATTCGTCATCACGTTACCATTGACGGTGTCTTTACTGATGACCTTAAAGAATTCGCCGGTCTGCGGCCGAAGGAGAGCGGTAACCCGAAAGACGTTGATGAGAAGATTTGCAATGAACTTGACCGGCGAGGAGTCCTCCTGCATCGGGGAACTGTTGAGCACAGCTACCCGATCTGTTGGCGGTGTGATACCCCCCTCCTCAACTACGCGACGGATTCTTGGTTCGTCCATGCGGAGCGGCTGCGGGATCAGATGGTCGCGGAGAACAGAACCGTTCGTTGGGTACCCGGTCACCTCCGTGACGGTCGGTTCGGTAACTGGCTTGCGAGTGCCAAAGAGTGGTCGGTGTCACGAACACGATTTTGGGGCGCACCGCTGCCGGTGTGGACGGTGAAGAAAACCGGAGAAACATTTGTCGTTGGGTCAATTGAGGAAATGCTTGACCGTATGCGTCCGAAGAACAGCTATCTCTTTGTTCGGCATGGTGAATCAAAACATAACCGAAGAAAACTCTTCCACTGCCAGCCGGGCGACAGCGACGGTCTCACTGAGCGGGGGAAGCGGCAGGCAACAGCGGCAGGGAAAAAGATACGAGACCGATCGCCGACCGTTATTTTTTGTTCACCGCTTCCGCGCGCCAAACAAACCGCTGAACGTATTGCGAAAGAAACAGGTGCAAAAGTGATTGAAGATCCGCTTTTAACTGAACTGCAGGTTCCGTCGTTGAATAACAGACCGATCCGTGAACTGCTGTGGGAGATAAAGAGGGGAGCGTTGTATAAGCATATTGATACACCGGTGGCGGACGGTGAATCATATCGGGACATCTATCGACGAATCCAGACATTTCTTGAAACCGTTGACGCACAGTACGAAGGGGAAACGATCGTTGTGGTGACGCACCGGATGGTGATAAATTTGGCGAAGGCAATGGAACCGTTGGTGTCTGAAATGACCAGTCGTATTGCCTCGGTGAGTATCCTGCCGACACCGTACTGCAGTATTACCTCAGTGCCGTACAAGGGAGTGCACTGGGATGAACACGGTGACATTGATCTTCACCGTCCGTACATTGATGATATTGTGCTCTTTGACGATAACGGCAACCCGGCATACCACAACAAGGAGGTGTTCGACTGTTGGTTTGAGTCCGGTGCGATGCCCTACGGGTCACACCACTATCCGTTTGCACGAGGCAGTTCGTTTGATCCGGAGCGGGGAAACGGCTTCCCTGCTGACTTTATCTGCGAAGGACTTGATCAAACCCGCGGCTGGTTCTACAGTCTCATGGCAATTGCCGTCGGTCTTTTTGACCGGGCACCGTATCGAAATGTGGTGACCACCGGTCTGATTCGTGCTTCGGACGGCCGAAAAATGAGCAAAAGACTGAAAAACTACACCGATCCGCTGCAGCTGATTGATCAGTACGGTGCCGACTCACTCCGCCACTACCTCCTCGCCTCGCCCGTTGTCCGGGGTCAGGACATTGATTTTCAGGAGGAGCAGGTGCACGATGTGTACAAAAAAATCTATACCCGTCTCGGCAACTGTTTTTCTTTCTATGAGTCGTACGCACACCTGCCGCATCGGCGCGGCAGAAATACCGCACTGCTTGATACCTACATCCGATCACGTCTTGCAATGGTGCAAAAAAGCATGACGGACGGGTTTGAAGGGTACCGAATGGATCTTGCAGCCGGACCAATTGCTGCGTTTGTTGACGATCTTTCGACCTGGTACATTCGCCGATCCCGTGACCGTATCCGAAGTGACAGTGCGGACGGTGCGCGGGCTCGGGAGACACTTCGTTTTGTACTGACGGAGACGGCAAAATGTATAGCCCCGATCGCCCCGTTTTTTGCGGAACACCTCTTCAGCCGCCTTAAAAAATATCATTCGCCCGTTATCCCGTTTCCCGAGAGTGTTCATCTTTGCTCATGGTCACGGTCAATGCCGGTCCGTCAGGATGTGGTGGAAGCGGTTGACAGCATTCGACACATTGTCTCTCTTGCACATGAGGTGCGGTCCCGTGCCGGTATCCCCGTTCGGCAGCCGCTTCGATCGGTAACGATTAAGGAGGCGGTGTCCGACGAGGGGAAGCATATTATTGCGGAAGAGGTCAACGTCAAAGAGGTCATTGTTACCCCTGCAGCAGACGAAGTAGTCGTTCTTGATACGGTACTTGACGACAGCCTTCGTACGGAAGGGTTTGTTCGGTCATACATACGTAACATACAGGGGGTACGAAAGAAGATGCAGTGTTCACTCACCGAGGTGCTTGCACGTATGTATGTCTACCTTCCGACAGAGGAAAAACAGCGGCAGCTCAAACAGTTTGAAGACCATATCAAGAAAGAACTTCGGGTTGAAGAAGTAATCTATGACAAGAGTCCTCGTGACGGTGCACATGAGTGTACCGTTGACGGTACACCGGTGCATGTGGTACTCGTCAAACAACCGGGTCGGCTTTCCGTCTAGCGTCACTGCCACGTCATTCCTTCTTTGATTTGTTTTTTGAACAGACGTTGTTGTTTTGCAGACGTTGTTGTGTCTGAGATGACCGTTGAGAGTGACATGCTGTCAAGATCAGGATTGTGTACATATCCGAGTCGATGCAAAATAAACACCTGCGTAGTGAGGAGGATGGCGTCGGTCTGACATGGCGGTCTTGTTGTGTATGATCTGATCGCATCAAGGACGAGTGAAAATATCACCGGATCATGGTGACCGACTGCCGGAACAGTGGTGTGCACGAAGCGGAGGAGGGCAACGTATGAGGTGTATACCGGTTCACGATTCCAAATATCTTGCAGCGGGTCAATGACTCGGAGATCTTTAAGGATATGCTGCCGACTGAGAATAATTGATGACGAGACCAGTGCATATGGTACCGCTGCAGAACGCATACGGGACGTTTCTTTTCGGACACTGCGGGCAAATACCTGCAGCGTGCCGTGCTGTTCGGTGAGGAGGGTGAGTACCCGATTTGCTTCGCCTGTTGGGTGTGTATGGAGAATGACCGCTCGGGTATTGATGACCGGATATGGCATATCAAAGAATTGTACACAATATCACGGAGCAGGTGGTAGGGTATACTGATATCATGCGCCTTCGCGATGCTTCCCGAACACTCTACTACGACGTTAAAAAAAAGGTAGCTGACCATCAAGCACCGTTGAAAAAGGAGGAGACAACGCTGCCGGACGACTGGGAAGGGGGTGTGGCGGCGGAGCCCCGGTCAAATTACCTCATTTACCTTGCCATCGCGACCTTTTTCTTCTTTTTCATAACCGTCGGTGTTGCCTATTTTGTTCGGTTTGCCGGCATTGACCGGACCGTTTCCACGAGTAAAATTACCATCCTGACACAGGGTCCCAGTGTCGCTGACAGCGGGCTGGCCACACCGCTTACCATCCGCATTGCAAACGGTAACCCTGTTCCGATAGAAGATGTGGCGCTGACGATCATCTATCCGGACGGCACCTACAAGAAAACTGCTGACGACACGGTTCGTCTGCATCGGGATGAGATTGTCATCGGCTCGATGGAAACCGGTGAAGTGGTGAGTAAAAATGTTACCCCGATCTTGTATGGGATTGACGGTCAGGAAAAAGAGATTGTGTACGAGGTCGGCTATCAGGCACAGGGGACCTCGCAGCCAATGCGGATAGAGGATAGTCATAGTATCAAACTTCGCACGACACCGATTCTCCTGACCAAGCCTACCCACACGAGTCCTGTGTCCGGAAAAGAGGTCACGTTTCAGACAAAGGTGCAATCGAACATGAAGGACATCATTGACACGGTCTACGTCCAGGTCTCATACCCTTCCGGGTTTTCCCCGTCGTCGTTCTCAACGACACCGTTTAATGCTGAGAGAACGTTGTGGCGACTCTCGTCACTACGGCCGAACGAAGGGCGTGATGTGTGGGTGAGAGGAGTTATCAGCGGAAAAGAGCGGGACGAGCAGGCGTTCGTTGTCGGTGTGTTTGTTTCGCCAACCGGTCAGTTGAGTGAGTCGGTGAAGGTTGCAGAAGAGAGTGTCATCTTTGCAATTGAAAAATCGTTTATTGACATTGACCTTGCCTTGAACGGCAGCCGTGACAGAACCATTGCAGTCTCACCCGGCGGTGTTGTCAGCGGACAACTCTCCTGGAAGAATGCTGACAAAGAACGGCTTGAAGATCTCATCATCACCGTTTCGCTTTCCGGAAACGGATTTGATGAGCGCAGTGTTACGTCACCGAACGGGCATCTCAGTGAGTCACTTCGGCAAATTGTGTGGGATAAGCAGCAGATTCGATCGTATTCCCTGATCCGTGCCGGCGGTCAGGGGGAAGTGGAGTTCTCGTTTAATACCCTTTCGCAGCAGTCAGAAGCACTGCAGGCAGAGCGGAATGTCATTGTGTCGGTTTCTGCGAAGGCGTTGCGGGCACAGACGCGGTCTGTTGAAACGATTGATCACGCACTGCAGCGACAAGTCTCACTGCGAGGGTCACTGCAGGTTGTAGCGAGAACATTGTATCAGGACGGGTCATTTTCAAACCAGGGTCCGACCCCACCGCAGGTTGGCAAGCGGACATCGTATACGCTTGCGTACGATATTCAAAATAGCGGAAATCCGATAGAGGATTTCTTTATGAAGATACCGCTCAATCGAGGGGTTACCTTTGCTGGTCAAATTGCAGGCATTGCTCGTGACTTTTGGACATATGATGAAGGTTTCAATGAGATTGCTGTCCGTATCCCGTCGTTTACCGCAGTCGGTCAACGATCGTCCCGATCATTTGAAGTGCAGATCATTGTTGATCCGGACGAACGTGACGTTGGTAATGTACTGATTCTTTCGCAGGGAACAACGTGGCAGGCGAGAGATGCGTATATTAATGAGTCGGTACAAGGTTCTGTGCAGCCGTTGTCAACGGAAGTGCTGTCAGAGCCCCTGCGTGAGGCGGAACGGGGCGGTGTTGTTGCACCGTCATCGTAACGGTATGGTATATTGTGATTGATGCGTGAGCGCTTGGTCACTATACAGATAACGGCAGGAACAATTTTTCTAACCCTGCTGTTTTTACTCGGAGGATGGTTCCTCTATGAGGTGCGCGAGGTTATTCTCGTTGTCGTTAGTGCAGTTATTTTTGCAATGGCACTTGATCCGATGAAGCGATTCCTCTCACGGTTTCGCATACCGGAGCAGATATCGGTGGTGATTCTCTATGTTTCGGTATTCACGGTATTTACTGCCTTTCTGTACTCCATCGTGCCGACCGTTTTGAATCAGTACTACGTGTTCCTTGAGGCACTCCCAAACATTAGCACGTGGATGCAGCAGGTGACTGCAGGGACTATTTTTGAGAACTTCGTTGCCGGTCAGGCGTTCTTCACTGACGCAACGCAGGACGGAATTCCGGACATCGTGCAACGACTGTTCACCGTAACCGGATCAGGAATATTCTCTCTGTTCGGCGGTCTCGTGAACATCATCCTCTTCCTGCTCCTTACGTTTTTGTTTGCAGTGAATCAAAAAGTCGTGGATGATTTTTTGCTCGTCATGACACCGCGTCGATACCAGGCATACATTGAAGATCTGTGGTGTCGGGTAAAGGTGAAGGTAGGGCAATGGCTCCAAGGTCAACTGCTCCTCATTTGTATTGTGAGTGTTCTCGTGTATCTTGCGTTGACCATCCTCGGTATCCCGAATGCACTGTTCCTGGCGGTCTTTGCCGGCATTCTTGAGATTATCCCGATCTTTGGTCCGGTGCTTGGGGCAATCCCCGCAATCCTCATGGCACTCACGACCGGTGATACAACATTGGCGTTTTTGGTCGTCGTCGTTTTTATCATCATTCAGCAGTTTGAAAACAACCTCATCTATCCGCTCGTTGTTGCGAAGGTGGTCGGTATCTCGTCCATCCTCGTCATTCTGTCTGTTGTTATGGCGGGAATGGTTGCCGGTTTCGTCGGCGTTGTCATCGCAGTGCCCCTTGCCGCTATCGTGCAAGAGGTGTTTAACGATTTGAAATCCGGAAAAATACAGAAGTTGAGAGCGAGGAGTCGGTAGGTTTGCAACCGAGGAGGGGGTGTGGTACTGTGGGGGTCATGGCAGTAAAGGAAAAAGAGAAAATCTACGAGGTTAGCGTTCATTATGTTCCGGCGCTTGAGGACGCAGAGATCGCAAAAAAAATAGCAGATTTGAAGGAAACGATCAGTGCAAGTGGTACGGTGCTCGGCGAAGATCCGATGCAAAAGATCAGTCTCGCCTACACTATTCGGCACAAAGTGCGTCAAAGTGACGGTGTGTATGACCGATATGATGAGTCACACTTCGGCTCTGTCAAGTTCCGGTCACCGCAATCGCTGGTGCGGGATATTCACACGTTATTGCAAGGCGACGGTCAGGTGATTCGTTTCATTGTCCTTGAGACGGCAGACGGAGACACTCGGATCGGACCGGTGCTTCCTGGCGAGGAAAAAGAGGAGGAGGGGGCTGAGAAGGAAGAAAAGGAGGGTGAAAAAAAAGCCGATGACAAAAAGAAGGCGAAAAAGAGTGACGGGGATGAGTAGGGTATACTACAGCTATGTTTATCAATAAGGCATTCATCTACGGCAATCTGACGAGGGATCCGGAAATACGTCAGCTTCCGAGCGGAGCGAATGTTGCCAATGTCGGTGTTGCCACCAACCGTTTTTATAACAACCAGCAGGGTGAGCGGGTTGAGGAAGCGGAATTTCATAACGTCGTCTTTTTCGGTCGTCTTGCTGATCTGGTACAACAGTATTTAAAAAAGGGAAGCGGTGTCTTCGTCGAAGGGCGACTCAGAACAAGCAGTTGGGAAGCGGATGGCGTGACCAAATATCGAACAGAGATCATCGGTGAGCAGATGCAGTTCGGACCGAGGTCGGCAGGAGCACCAGAGGGCGGGTCTCCTGCTCCGCGACCGGCAAAAACAGCACCTGCTCCCGAAAAAGCTCCTGAATATCCGGAGGTAACGATTAACCCTGATGACATACCGTTCTAGCGGTATAGGAGGAATATAAAAACCCCAGCACCGGTGTGCTGGGGTTTTTCCTCTCTAGTCCCTGCCGTGAATGAGTATCAGGGCAGGGATTGCAATTACTGCGCAGAGGAGAATGATTGGAAATAGGTGGTACATGTACATGGTCGACCTCCTGTGAAGAGTTGTTATCGACGGTAGTGCCAGACGCTGATGTTGCCGTCCGACGAAACGGGGGCGAATCCCATATCTGCGAGCGTCTCTTCAACGGACTCTCTTGATGTGGTTGCTCCTCTCGTGGTGTCATCGATGGTGACGGAGACCCCTTCGGGGGTTTCTTCGACAACAACTTCAAACGTTGCTGAAGAAGATTGGTCACTAGCGAATATGGTGATGACTGCTACGGCGATGAGGAAGGACAATGTCTTCAATGCTTTCACGGTATAATCTCCTAGATAGAGGGGTAGTGTTCAACTAGTTATATTATGTAATATTATAGAATATTTGTCAAGTTACCGGATAGGGTGAAAAAAGCACCCCGCAGGCATAGAACCTGCGGGGTGTTTTGGGTCAGAACGTTTTACGGTAGATGTAGCAGCTCTCGGAGGTAGGCTCTATTTCAAAGCCCATTTCCGTCATCGCCTCGATTGTTGATTCGCGTGAGGTTCTGACGGTTTTTTTGATATCAAGCAACGTAAATGTAGCATATTTTCCATCCTGAGAGTGACAGGCCTCTATCTCAATCACAGGGGGGAAGAGGATGCTACTAATAGCAACGCCGACGCCGATAAAGACAACGACTAATAAGCCGATGATGAATTTTTGCATTATCTCAGCCTCCGTAAAAGGTGAACGATCGTATACTTATATTATAGAATATACGTAAAATATGTCAAATATCGCAAAAACCCTGTTATCGAGCCCGTTCAATATAGGTACCTTCTGCCGGTTTTACAACGATACGGTCTCCTGCTTCAATGAAGAGCGGAACAGTGACCGAAGCCCCTGTTTCAACGGTGACCCGTTTTGACCCTCCCTGCGTCGTGTTGCCACGGATTGACGGCGGTGCATCGGTTACTGATACCACCACCTTTATCGGCAGCATCAGACTGACAACATCATCGCCGTCAAGGAGTGCAGTTATCGTCTGACCGGAAGGGATGAGGCGGTACCCGTCACCGGATACAGGAACGGTTATTCGGTCAGACGGCACTCCTTCCGGATGAATCACCGCTTCACCTCCTTTTTGATAGATAAAGATGTAGGTCTTTTTTGTCAGCGACACCTCCTCAAGGCGGTCGGACGGTCGGACGGTTTTTGATACAACGGCTCCTGATGTAAGGTGTTTGAGACGGGCTTGTGCGGATCCTTTTTGCCGACTCTTTTTAGAGACGGTGGTGCTGATCGTTTCGTAAAGGTCGCCGTCCATTCGGAAAAAAACGCCGGGACGAAGATCAGTGTAGGTGAGGCTCATACATGGAGACTGCTTTGTATGTCCTTTTCCAGTTTCTTTGCAATCGGTTTATTTTCTTTCAAAAACGTTCGGGATGCATCATACCCCCGACCGAGCTTATGCTCGCCGTAGCTATATGACGCTCCTCGCTTCTCAACCAGTTCATATTTTTCGCCAAGTGCGAGCAACTCACCTTCTCTGGTGATGCCTTCGTTGTACATGAGATCAAACTCAGCGGTTCGATACGGTGACCCCACCTTGTTCTTCACCACCTTGATGCGCACGCGGTTACCCATCACTTCATCAGATTTTTTAATTTGTGCGATGCGACGGACATCGAGCCGGAGTGAGCTGTAGAACTTAAGCGCTTTACCCCCCGGTGTCGTCTCCGGATTACCGAACATGACACCGATTTGCATGCGAATTTGGTTGATAAAAATAATGGCGGTTGATGATCGGGAGACGATGGCGGTGAGCTTTCGCAGTGCCTGGCTCATTAGTCGTGCCTGTCGACCGACGTGCTGGTCACCCATATCTCCTTCAATTTCAGCTTTTGGTGTCAGTGCCGCGACAGAGTCAATGACAATAACATCAACCTCATTGGTTCGAACCAGTGAGTCGGTAATTTCAAGTGCCTGTTCACCGGTGTCCGGTTGTGAGATGAGAAGACTGTCGGTATTGACGCCGATGCGACCCGCATACTCGGGGTCAAGGGCGTGTTCTGCGTCAATGAACGCACAGACACCCCCCTGTTTCTGTGCCTCAGCGACAATGTGGAGTGCCAGCGTTGTTTTTCCCGACGATTCCGGTCCGAAGATTTCAATGATGCGTCCTCTCGGAACACCCCCGATGCCGATAGCAGTATCGAGACCGAGTGAGCCTGTGGGAACTGCTTCAATGCGTTGTTTCGGGCGTTCGCCCATCGTCATAATGGATTCCTCGCCAAACTTAGTCTGGATGCTTGAGAGAGCGGCCGAGAGCGAGTCAACCCGCTTCTTTTTTGCCGGTGCAGCTTTCTTCTTACTACTTGATTTCTTCTTGAATGGAGTCATAAACGTCGATTGGGAGATGGATAACGTGTTCTCGTGCGTGACGATTTCTCGTATACACTTGTATGACAGTATACCCTACCGGCAGAACGAGCGTGTGCTCAAAATGTCCGTCCAGATTCGGGTGTACCCGCTGGTCATTTATGGCGAGATAGGTTGCCTGATCCGTCTGACCGACGACGGTGAGCACCTGCGGCACGGGTGCATGAGCCGCCGGGGTAGTGATGGTGATCGGCGGTCCGAAGAAGAGGGTCTGTGAACGGATACCTGCGTAGGTGATGGTGACAACAACGAGGAGTATGACGGCGATACTGAGCAACCGCATACGCTATCCGTTCTCAGGTTCGTCATCTTCTCTGTCCGTTTGGTCAAGACCGGTCTCCTCTTCGCCGACGAGCACTTCCCGGGCTTTTGATCCGACCTGCGGACCAATCACTCCCTGTTCTTCAAGCATATCAATGAGTCGTGCGGCTCGAGAGTACCCAATCTTCAGTTTTCTTTGCAACAGCGATGTTGATGCTTTTTGCGATTCAATCACGATGGCAAGAGCTTCCGGGTACAGGTTGTCCTCACTGTCGTCTGATCCGCCTCCCACGCTGATGCCGTTTCCGCCGTCTTGTTTTGCCGTAACGTCAATAAGGTTTTCCGCAACACCATTGTGCTCAAGGAGGTGTTTTGCGACAGACCGAACCTCTTCTTCTGTGACAAATGCTGACTGCATGCGCACCGGTTTCTTGCTGTCAGATGACGAGAAGAGAAGGTCACCGTTACCGATGAGGTTTTCAGCCCCAGGTGTGTCAAGAATCGTTCGGGAGTCAACATTTGAGGCAACTTGCAGGGCAATACGAACGGGAATATTTGCTTTGACGACACCGGTGATGATGTTGACGGAAGGTCGCTGGGTGGAGATGATGAGGTGGATGCCGACAGCCCGGCTCTTCTGGGCAATGCGAACGATGTTTCCCTCAATCTCCCGCGGGAAGCTCTGCATGAGATCAGCGAGTTCGTCGATGATCACGACGAGGTAGGGGAGGTGTTCTCCCTGTTCGTCAACCTTTTTGTTGTACGAGGTGATATCCCGTGCACCGAGGTTTTCCAGAAGTTCATATCGCCGTTCCATTTCCGAGACAATCCAGACGAGTGCCTGCAGTGCCTTTTTCGGTTCGGTAATCGGAGCGGTGTAGAGGTGGGGGATTCCTTTGTAGAGGGTGAGCTCGACACGCTTCGGGTCGATAAAAATGAATCGAAGGTCGTTCGGGCTGTACGAGAAGAGGAGGGAGAGGATGAAGTTGTGGATGAGAACACTTTTTCCTGATCCGGTGGTGCCGGCAACGAGGACGTGCGGCATCTTCACGAGTGATTTGACGGAGACTGATCCGGTGATAGTTTTTCCGAGTACGAGCGGGAGTGATGACTCTCGCATTGACGTGAAACTCTTTGACTCAAGAAGGGTGCGAAGCCCGACCATCGCCCGTATCGTATTCGGCACTTCAATACCGACCAGCGATTGACCGGGGATCGGTGCCTCGATACGGATCGGGTGTGCCGCGAGTGCCAATTCAAGGTTCTGCTGCAATCCGGTGATGCGTGAGAGCCTGACACCTTCGGCAGGGCGGACTGCGTACTGAGTGAACGTCGGTCCGACGGTGATCTCTTCAACTTCGACGTTGACCTTGAAGTTGCGGAGTGTACGCCTGATAGCGTTTGCCTGTGTTTTTGTGTTCTCTGATCGCCCGTGACCCTTTTCCGCGTTGAGAAGGGAGAGCGGTGGGGCAATGTATGCGTCTGGCTGGTGAGCGGCAGCAGACTGACCTTCCTCCTCCTCACCGCCCTCTTCCTCGTCATTGTCATAGTCATATGTGCCTTCGCCATCATAGTCATCTTCTTCGTCATCATCTTCCTCCTCGTCCTCTTCCTCACCATCTTCATCTTCCTCCTCGTCATCATCTTCCTCCTCCTCAAACCACTCATGACTTGTTGCCCATTCCCAGACGTTGATAGGGGAGAACACGCCGAGTGTCCAGAGTGATCCCACGATACCAATCGGGATGAGAATGTATGAGAAAAAGCCGAGGAGTTCCTGGAGTGTCATGAAGAGGTTGGTGCCAACGAGACCGCCTGCCGCTTCAGTTGCACTTGCTGAAAAGAAGAGGGCAAAGCTGATAAAAGCGATCGCTCCGCCGATGAAGAGGCGGACAAGTGAGATATGTCGTGTTTGTGTGATGAGGTAGATACCGAAGATGAGAAAGAGAACAATGGCGGTAACGTAGCTCCAGCCGAGGATGGGGAGGGCATTGTCCGGACTCATGAAGAGCCTCGATTTTGCCATCATGCCGAGTGACCCGGCAGCATCAACGGCAGCAAGCGAGAGAAAGAGGGCAATCAGGATACAAAAACAGCCAACAACAATACTTTTTACCCGCGATCGATCATGATGTTCCTCCTCATCATATTCGTCTGCATCCGGCTGACCTCGTTTTTTCCGTGCCATATATGTATAGAGTATCGCATGTATTTTCCGTTTCGTATGCTGCCCTTTTCGGCTGTTCAGGGCATCTGTGCCGTGGTATCCTTCGTGTGTATATGCGGTATGAAGTCTACACCGACGGCTCATGTAAGGGAAATCCGGGTCCTGGCGGCATTGGTGCGGTGGTGTACAAGGACGGAGCGATTGACCACACCTTTTCTCAGGGATACTACAAAACAACGAATAATCGCATGGAACTCCGTGCCATTATTGCCGTGCTTGAAAAGTATGGCGATGCCGAGCAGGTCACCGTCTGGACCGACAGTGAGTATGCACGGAAAGGCATCACGCAGTGGATGACCGGATGGGAGAAGAACGGATGGCAAACGGCAAACAGGCGACCGGTGAAAAACAAAGATCTCTGGCAACATCTCCACCGGCTGGTTGGCAGCCATGTTGCGTTTCGATGGATCAAGGGTCACTCAAATGAGGAAGGGAACGAGACGGCAGATAGTCTCGCTACCAGGGCATCAGCACGCGGTCCGTTTATGCATGACGACGGGTTTTGAAGGTTTTTCCTGCTCGTGATACCCTGTATGAGTATGCGCTCTGACGACAGGCTGCAACGGCGACGTCATTCACTGGCACACCTCCTCGGTGCTGCTCTGGTAGATATGTATCCCGGGACGAAACTTGCTATCGGTCCTGCCACGGATGACGGATTCTACTACGACGCCCTGCTCCCCTCACCGCTCTCTGTTGACGATCTTCCGGTCATTGAGCAAAAGATGCGGGACATTGCACCGGCGTGGACTTTGTTTGATCGACGGGTCATCTCTGTTAACGAAGCTCGTGACCTCTTTGCTAATAATCCGTATAAATTGGAACTCATTGATCAGATCGAAAAGGAAGGGTCGGACTTGTCACTGTACACATCGGGTGACTTTACGGATCTTTGCGGCGGCGGTCATGCGGATTCTCTGCAAGAGGTATGCATGGACGGCTTTACGCTCCGGTCAGTTGCCGGTGCATACTGGCGGGGTGACGAGAAGAATGACATGCTGACCCGGGTCTATGGTCTCGCGTTTGATTCGCGAGAAGACCTTGAAAGCCACGTGCAGATGCTTGAGGAGGCAAAGAAGCGTGATCACCGAACGCTCGGAAAAAAGCTCGGTCTCTTCTCATTTTCGCCGCTGGTCGGTCCCGGTCTCCCGCTCTTTACTCCTCGCGGCACTGCACTTCGTCATGCAATTGAGCAGGCACTGTCGGTACTTCTTGATCGACACGGCTATGAACGTATCTGGATACCGCACCTTGCAAAACAGGACCTCTATGAGCAATCCGGTCACTGGGATAAATTTGGTGATGAGTTGTTCTCGGTGCAAGGTCGGCACGATTCGTTTGTTCTCAAGCCCATGAACTGTCCGCACCACACGCAGGTTTATGCAAGCTCACCTAAAAGCTACCATGACCTGCCGGTTCGGTATGCAGAACAGACAACGGTGTATCGCGACGAGCAGAAAGGGGAGCTGCTCGGTCTGACACGGGTGCTGAGTCTGACGCAGGATGACGGTCACATCTTCTGTACTCCTGATCAGATTGAAGACGAGGTTGCGTCCACCATTTCGTTTATCGAGACCTGGTACCGGGCACTCGGTTTTTTCAAAGGGGATGATTGCACCATTCTTCTTTCAACTCGGGGGGGTGATAGGGAGAAATATCTCGGTGATGATGCGACGTGGCAGCATGCCGAGCAGGTGCTCGCTGATGCTCTTCGCAAAAAGGGTCTTTCGTTTTCCGAAGAGCCCGGTGAAGCCGCATTCTATGGTCCGAAGATTGATTTTCACTTTAAAGATTCTATCGGCAGAACCTGGCAGCTTGCAACGATCCAGCTGGACTTCGTTATGCCCGAGCGATTTTCTCTCACCTACGTTGACACGGACGGGAAAAAGAAGACACCGGTCATGATCCACCGTGCGGTGACCGGATCTATTGAGCGGTTTCTCGGCATCATGATTGAACACTTTGCAGGAGTATTTCCGTTCTTCCTCGCACCGCTGCAGGTTCGCGTCCTTCCGATCAATCCTGATGCACATGCGTATGCACATGAAGTGCTTGCAACGCTTCGCTCTCACGGTATTCGTGCGGACGCTGATCTGGCACATGAACCGATCGGCAAGCGGGTTGCGAAAGCGTATGCAGAACACCTGCCGTATCGGGTGGTCGTTGGCTCAAAAGAGGCGGAACGGCGTTCCGTGACACTTGAGCACGGGGAGAGCAAAGAGGTGATATCGCTTGCTGACTGCTGTGAACGTTTTGCCCGGGAGAATGACGTGTTCTCGTAGATATGGCAACGGCAAAGAAGAAAAAAACAGAGGATGACTGGATACGGATTCGTGGTGCGGCGACACATAACCTGAAAGATATTGACGTTGATATTCCCCGCAACATGCTGACCGTCTGCACCGGTCTTTCGGGGTCAGGGAAATCATCACTCGCGTTTGATACCATTTTTGCTGAAGGACAGCGACGGTACATTGAATCACTTTCAACGTATGCACGGCAGTTTCTTCGACAGATGCAAAAGCCGGAGGTGCGGGAGATATCCGGTCTCTCGCCGGCAATATCCATTGATCAGAAGAATCGTTCCAATAACCCTCGGTCAACAGTTGCGACGATTACCGAGCTGTATGACTACCTCCGTGTCCTCTTCTCCCGGGTCGGCACACCGCACTGTCCGACGTGTTCTCGTGTTATAGAGAAGGTTTCCAAAGATGACATTATTCGTACCGTTGAAAAAAAAATCAAAGAAGAGAAGTGGTTAAGCAAGACAAAGACTGTTGCGAAGGTTCCTCTCAATGATCGTATCATTCAGGTATTTGCCCCCGTTGTCATCGGTCGAAAAGGAGAGCACTACCAACTGCTCTACGATCTGCTGCGGAAAGGGTATGAGACTGCACGCATTGACGGCACACTGCAAAGTCTGCGGACCCGTATTGTGATGGACAAGAACAAGAAGCACGATGTTGACATCCTCGTTGACTCCCTCTACCTCAGTGACTATGCGAAGGACCCCGGTGTATTTCGGGAACGTTTGTCGGATGCCGTTGATCGGTCAATTCACGAAGCTGACGGCCTGGTTCGATTCTTCTACCCTGATGAGAGCGACAGTCTCGTCTCCTCGCGGTTTCTCTGTCCGGTCTGCGGTTTCTCGTTCCCGGAGATTGAGCCCCGCCTCTTTTCATTCAACTCGCCGTACGGTGCATGTCCGGATTGTAACGGACTTGGTCACGCTGAGTACTTTTCCGATGATGTCTGCAAGACCTGCCAGGGATCGCGGCTCCGTCCTGAGGCGCTCCACGTCTTTCTTAAAGATACATCGGGAAATCTCTCAACCATCTCCAGTATCACTACCCTCACGATCGCCGAATCAACGTCGTTTTTCAAACAGATTGACCTCTCCGATCAGCAACGGGAGATCGCAGCACCTTTGCTCAATGAGATTGAAAGCAGAATTTCCTTTCTCGACGATGTCGGTCTTTCGTATATTACCCTTGATCGTCGTGCGAACACACTCTCCGGCGGTGAGTCACAGCGTATCAGGCTCGCGTCGCAGCTCGGGTCAGGACTGGTCGGTGCACTGTATGTACTTGATGAGCCCACTATCGGACTCCACCAGCGTGACAATGACCGATTGATTCAGACACTGATCCGTCTCCGTGACCTCGGCAATACTATCATTGTTGTTGAGCATGACGAGGACACCATCTTCGCGTCAGACTACCTCGTTGATATCGGTCCGAAGGCCGGGTTGCACGGCGGTGAGGTGGTGGTTTCAGGATTTCTTGACCACCTCCTTGCCAAGAAGCGAAACACTTCAGGGTCACTGACCCTTGCATATCTGCGCGGTGATCGAACAATTGCCGTGCCGGAGAAGCGTCGGACAAATGACGATGGGGCTTTGTCACTGAAGGGTGCATCGGCGAACAACATACAAAATGTTTCTATCGACGTGCCGCTGGGTAAAATCACTGCGATCACCGGTGTCTCCGGATCCGGAAAATCAACGCTGCTCCATGACCTCATCTACCTCAACCTGCGACACAAGCTTGAACCAAGACTTGCTGTTGCAAAACCGATGCATGCCGCTTCGTTCTCAGGGTATGAAAAACTGCATCGGGCGATTCTCGTCGACCAGTCTCCGATCGGTCGGACCCCTCGATCCACGCCGGTTACCTACGTCGGTGCCTTCACCCACATCAGAGATCTTTTTGCATCAACAGCGGAAGCCCGGTATCGTGGCTGGAAGCCGGGACGATTTTCTTTCAACGTCACCGGCGGTCGGTGTGAGAAGTGTCAGGGGAACGGGTCAATTGCAGTCGAAATGCACTTTCTGCCGACGATGTACGTTGTCTGTGATTCCTGTTTCGGCAAGCGGTACAGCAAAGAGGTGCTCAGCATCCTCTATCGGGAAAAAAATATTCACGATGTGCTCAGTATGTCTGTCGAAGAGGCCGAAGTGTTTTTCAAAGACATCCCCGCTATTCATGACCGGCTCAAGACACTTGTTGATGTCGGTCTCGGATACCTTGAACTCGGTCAGCCGTCAACGACACTCTCCGGCGGAGAGGCACAGCGGGTCAAAATTGCATCAGAGCTTTATCGGCCTGACCTGCATCGAACGATATACCTTCTCGATGAGCCGACGGTGGGGCTCCACTATGAAGATGTTGCCCGCTTGATTGAGATTTTAAATCGTCTCGTTGATCGGGGAAATACGGTGCTCCTCATCGAACACAACCTTGATGTGATCAAGAGCTGCGACTATGTGATTGATATGGGTCCTGAAGGCGGTGCAGACGGCGGCACTATTGTCGCGAAGGGTACGCCGGAAGCGGTGGCTGCCACTGCAAAGAGCCATACCGGCACTTATCTAAAGAAGATGCTCGGAAAGGAGCGAAAGAAATAATAGTTGACAAAAGAAGATATTTATTGTGATTGTGTGCACGGCAGTGCGTATTGTTGTATACTACAAATCTGTGAGGAACCGGTCTCCTCGCAGGGTCTCTTTATCTTTTACACAACTAAGGAGGGTCTTATGGGGAGTAAGTGCAGTCCTATCCGTCAGCAGAAGGAGCCTTTGGCTACCGGAATTGCGGTAAATCGGAGACGGAGGCGTCCCCGACGACGTCAGAGTGCAAACAAGCGTTACGGTCGAACGGGACGAGGTGTCGCCAGCAGCAGAGGTGGCGGACCGGACAAATAATGTGGGGAGAGGCACTGCTCTCACAGCACTGATCACCATATGGTGGCGTGCAATGACGAAGCCCACCGAGATATTCGGTGGGCTTCTTTTTATCCATCCCTCACGAAGCGTCATTCAGATAATTTGTTAGGTAATTTAGTAATGTGAATGGCGCTTCGTGTGAGATGTATAAAGTAAAACAGGCACGGGCGGGGGAGTCGCCCGTGCACTATGGTGGGGTCCTCGACGGAATCAATTACATTGTTTTTCCGTAGACCAACCACCTAGTTACATATATATAATATTCTTTACATAAAGTCAAGTGGCTGGTATGGCATGGCTTTCTGGGCATGGTAATATGGGGGTGTGGACAGAAAAGACGTTGATTTTACAGCTTTTTCAGACGGTCCGGGGGCATACCTCTTCCTCGATGCTGAGGATACGATTCTCTATGTCGGTCGGGCTACCAATTTACAAGACCGTATTCGGAGCTATTTTTCAGAGCGTCTTGGTGCGGACCGCGGACAGCGGATGGTGGATGCACTTCTGAAAACAGAGCGGATTGAGACGAAGGAGACGGACAGTGTCCTTGAGGCATACATTTTAGAAGCACACCTCATTAAAAAACATGAGCCGGCGTACAATGTGGTGGATAAGGATAATAAGAGTTTTCAGTATGTTGGCATTACCGATGAGGAGTTTCCCCGGGTTCTCGTTGTTCGTGGCCGTGATCTTGAAAGAGGTGTTCCCGGCACCTCTTTTCGATACACCTACGGACCGTTTCCCCGGGGGTCAATCCTAAAAGAAGCATTGCGTGTGATCAGGAAGCTGCTGCCGTTTCGTGATACCTGCACTCCTGCTGCGGCAGGTCGAACGCGACCGTGTTTCAGAGCCCAGATCGGACTCTGTCCCGGTGTCTGTTCCGGTGAGGTGGATGCAGAGCAGTATAAAAAACGGATTCGTGAGATCCGTATGGTGTTTGAGGGAAAGAAAAAACAACTCATTACCCTGCTTGAGCGTGAGATGCGGGATCATGTACAGGAACAGGAATTCGAAGAAGCCGAAGTCCTTCGTCGACGCATCCTCTCGCTTACTCATATTCAAGATGTTCACCTGATTAAGCGGGATGAGCTGGTTGATGAAAGTGACACGGCATTTCGGGTCGAAGCGTACGATATTGCACACCTCGGTGGTAAACAGGCAATCGGTGTTATGGTTGCATTCATTAACGGTGAACGGTCATTTACCGATTACCGCACCTTCACTATCCATTCGGTGCCGGGTGACGACATTGCCGGTTTGCGAGAGATACTCACTCGTCGACTCGGTCACGCGGAGTGGCGGCTTCCGCAACTCATTGTTGTCGATGGCGGCAAAGCACACCTTCGTGCCGCAGAACGAATTCTCTCTGATTATGGATTGAGCATACCGATTGTCTCTGTGGTCAAAGATGAGCGACACAAACCGCGTGAGGTTCTCGGTGACGCATCACTCGCTTCTGAACACGAACGGGTCATTATCACGTCAAACACTGAGGCACATCGATTTGCCATGTCTCGGCATCGAAAAAAACGATCACAGTCATTTCTTTCCTGACACCCACCGCAATCAATCATACTATACTAGAAGTAATGTATATCCATCAGCCGGCGGATGATTTTGATCCCGACCAGTATTTTGATGATGTCCCGCTCCACCAGAGTCTCTTTTACCGAAGGTGGAAGCAGGCGTACGGGCAGAAGGTGATTACCCTTGCGGTATCTGATCCGAGCGGTGCCGTGCAGGCGTTCGCACAATGTGTCGGGTATGACCTTCCCGGCACCGGCTGTGTATGGGTTGCCGATCACGGACCGATAGGTACATTCAGCTCGCCATCCATCGAATCCGAATTCTATCACGAACTTCGTCGCCGTTGCTCTGAAGCATCGCCGACATCACACCTCAGACTGCATCGAGTGCCGCCGACCGATCGGGTTCGGTCTGCCCTGGCAGAACAGGGACCGGGTAGTTTTGTGCAGCCGGTTGCTGAACGGGTTATCTCAATTGACGGTGACATGGAAAACATCACCGCATCTTTTTCTAAAAGCACGAGACGGCAAATACAAAAGTATGAGCAGAATCAGCAGGGTATTCGGTTTCGAGTCGAAAATGTTGATTTCATGAGTCACTTTGCCGATGTGTATGATATTCTCACGCAGACGGCACAGGCACGAGGATTTTCTCTGCATCCGAGGGAGTACTATGAGACCGTGTTCTCTGAGCTCGTGGAATCTCCCGAATACGGTGCACTCATACTTGGCTATGTTGATGAGATTTCAGTCGATAAGCCGGTATCAGCGGTGCTCGTTGTATACACCGGTGCTGAAGCATACCACCTTTTTGTTGGCAACATGCCTGAAGGACTCGCATACAGCATGCCGACCCTCACATTGATTCGGGCACTGCATGAGGCAAAGAATCAAGGGATTCGTCGATACAATCTTGGCGGTGTTGAGGTTGAAGGATCGTCATCCCTCAGTTCACTTTCGGAGTTCAAGCAGAAGTTCGGCGGGTCTGTCGTTATCTACGACCGACCACGAGATATTGTGGTCTCGTGGTGGCGATACCTCCTGTTCCGATTCCTCCGTTTTCCGATCATCCTCTCTGCTCGCCGTCTCCTCACGACGTGGTATCGGTATACCGTTGCTGAATTGCAGAGCACCGATATCGGTACATGAGGACTGGTATACTGACGGTGTTATGAACGTTGAGGACGCCGTCACGATTGTCCGTCGTGTGAAGCGGGGGGTAGTGCGGTATATACCGGAACCCATTCTGCTCGCATACCACTTTGCACTCGCTGTTGCCGCCCTCGCCCTCTACCGGAATCCCTCTCGGCATCTCGTTGTTATCGGGGTTACCGGGACAAAAGGGAAGACGACCACGGCAGCGTTTATTCACGCTGCCCTGACTGCCGCGGGAGAAAAGGTCGGTCTTTTTTCTACGGTTGAGATGCGTATCGGTGACAAAGTGGCGGTCAACACCAGACACATGACACTACCCGGTCGCGGGTATGTGCAGCGGTATCTTCGTGCGATGGTGCAGGAGGGATGTACGTATGCCGTTATCGAGACCCCCTCTGAAGCGATTCGCCACTTTCGCGTTCTCGGTGTGCAGTATGATTCGGTTGTTTTCACCAATCTCTCGCCGGAGCACCTGGTGACACACAAGACGTTTGAGCGGTATCGTGCGGTTAAAGGGGTGCTTTTTCGGAACCATGCACGATCTCGACAGAAGGTTCTTAACGGACGTTTGGTGAAGCGGTTTGTTTTGATTAACGCAGATGACGGGAATGCCGACTACTTCTCCAACCTCTCCGGGTCATCACTCAGTGAACAAATTCTTTTCGGTTTTTCCAAGAAGGCAGCAGTTGCTCTGCAGTCAGGTGACGGCGGTTCGTTCTCTGTTGACGGCAGCGAATACACGACACCGTTTCCCGGGACGATTGCTGCGTATAACGCGGCACCTGCCGTTATTCTCGCACAGCGATACTGCAGTGCATCACCGAAAGATCTTCGGCAGGCACTTTCATCAGTTGTCCTGCGGGGTCGGCTTGAGCCGATGACCGTTGCCGACAGTCAGCCGTTTCGGGTGTACTGCGACTATGCTCATGAGCCGCTGAGTATCAAGAGTGTCTGCACGACACTGCGACCGTTTGTCTCCGACGGAGGTCGGTTGATCCTTCTCACCGGTGCAGTCGGCGGTTCTCGCTGGAAGTATAACGCGGAAGAGATTGGCGAGACTGCCGGTCGCTATGCCGACGTCGTTGTGATATCAAATAACGATCCGTACTTTGATGATCCAAGTGATATTGCCACTGCGGTTGTCCGTGGTTTGAAAAAAGTGGGTAAGGCGACCTGGCACGAGAAACTTGATCGAAGGGCAGGAATTGCCTACGCCCTTTCCCAGGCAAAGAAAGGGGATGTCGTTGTTATCGCCGGCAAGGGAGCTGAGACAACGTATGAGGTGAACGGCGAGTCTCGTCACTGGGATGAGCGTGCCATTATCCGTGAGGAGTTGAAAAAGGTACTTGTCTAGTGTTCTCTGACAAATTCGAAGGTAACAATCGGCACATCTGGCTGGTTTGGCAGAAGGTCAATGGATTCCTTCGGGTTTGTGTCAATATCTCTTGCAGAGAATGTTTCACCGGAATCTGTTCCTGAGTCATAGATACTGGCAGCGTATTGTTTCCGCTCTACCCACGATCCATTTTCAAAAAGGGAGATATTCTTTGCCGCAACAAACCAATCCGGACTCGGTGCGATCATGCTGATAACCGTTATATTCGATGCATGTTCCGCTACCCGAATCTGCACCATGTCCTCGCCGGGGGCGTAGATCTTTTTACCGATAGCGTAGTCAAGGATGTATCCCTCGTTTTGCACCGCGTGAATTTCTCGCTCAATGCGGCGAGGAGATCCGGTTTCCGCAACCGACTCAACGCCAATACTTGCAGACTTGCCGAGGGCGTAGATGTGGTCGCCCGGCCGGTGAGACCATGCAACCATAGGAGAGAGATGTGCACCGTCCGGGTACCACGATCCATGCACATTTTTATTCCACGTTCCCAGCATGCGAACGGTATATACCTGCTCGCCGAGTTGCTCAGTTCCCCGTGGTGACGGCTCTTCTTGGTCAGGGGTCTCCGGCGGACTCAATGTCAGTCCCGGGTTGGACTCCTCTGTTTCTTCTTCTGGATCTGGCTCACCGCCAAGAATGTTATCAAACCCGAGTACGGGATCGCTCTGTCCCGGTGTGCCGATTCGTGCCGGTGCCGTAGTATCATCCGGCACTGCTGCATCTCGGACAACGAAATAGACGACAATGCTGAGTGCGACAATGAACAGAACAAGTCCAATCATGCTGAGAACAAACTTTACCCGAACATCCATAAATAGTATTGTAGCATGCGGTTGTATACTACCTATGGGCAATGAAGCCCAATAGACGAAAGGAGGACAGGATGTCGAGAGTATTGATCAGTCTTGTTGCTGTTATCTGCAGTTTCGCACTATTGTTGTGGGCAATGCAGCCCAGCAAGCGAAAGGAAGGACAGTATGAAGAAGATACTGTTTACTGTGGTGCCTGGTCTTGTTTCGTTGCTCTCTGCAGCATGTTCGTCGCCGGATCATAGTGACAGTCATCTGTCAGAGAACGGGAATGTTGTCCCTTCCGTTACACAGGTTGCGATAGTGCGGACGCTGGTGACCAACTCTGATCCCGAAATTGTCACGATTGCTCTTGGCAATGGCGGTGTGATGGATGAGCAGATAGTTCGGGCATCGGCGAGCACTGTTGAGGAAACATTAGCACGCACGGGGTTTCAGCATTTTTACACAGTCGAAGCTGACACACATGGTGTCAGTTCAGTTCGCTTAATGCCGTTAGGGGTAGGGGTCTTTTCCGATCCGTATGATTTTGTGCAAGAGGCCGTACGAATTCGGTCCAAGATTCGGGAAACGGGTCGTTCGGTGAAGAGTATTCGATGGAGTGTCTGGGTGTTGCTCGATGCGGAATGAAACACAACCCCCTTGGGTATAGAAGTATCCAAGGGGGGCTATTTTAGGGGTAATCAGGGCAACAAAGAATTTGATAAATATATCACATCGTGATATTATCTTATTAGATTCGTTCCTTCACCACACTCTTTAAGGAGGTGTGTCATGCGACATGCGTAACGTAAATAGTTACCTTCGTTATGTCTAGGTCGGGTAATATCCATTACCCGATTCAGGGGAAAAACACTATACTATTGTGTAGGATTTTCTGGCATGATATAAATATCTCTGGCGGTGTACATACACAAAATCAGAGAGAGGGAGACGAATGGAAGGCGAAAAGAGGCACGTCCTTGCGGGAAGTGAGGATAAGGTTTCATTGAAAGACCTTGGCACCACAATCGTGATGGCTGCGGTTCCCACTACTGCACTTGCGGTTGCGATGCTGGGACTTGTCCTGCTGTTTCAGGTTGTAAAAAACCTGCACTGATCCACGGGAGGTTCCGCTGTTCCTCTCGTTTCGTCCCGATCCTACGGTGCCCGCCGCCACCACGGGACGATAAAAGGAGGGGCAGACGCACAATCTGCTCCTCCTATTTTTTCATTGTGAGGCGGTGTGAGGGAGTATTGAATGAGGAGGATGTTTTCGTTTGTCGCAGGTGCAGCACTCTTTTTATTACAGGTACTCGGGCTTTTCTATGCGGTCAACCTAATGTACGAGGTGTGGTTGCAGATGTAGAATATAAATGTCTCCTGCTGGGGAGTGGTGAGGCAAAAGGGGAAAGGGGCATGGACACTCGGTTCATGTCCCTAATTTTTTCTCTGGTATATTACTTCTGTCTCGTTCGAGACACCTCATCGCCAATGGGGGAGGGCAGGAGCCGTGTACTCTTGCCCTCACTTTTTCAATACAATAGTTTCAAGCCCAGCATACCAGACAAGTGTATCGGCAGGTACCAGCAGAGCAGGTCTACTCTCCTTTACCCGCTCCTATTTTTACAAACGCTATAGATGTCGCGGCAAAGCCTCGATGTGATATCGGTGGAGGTGGAGGGAATTGAACCCTCGTCCAGACTACGTGTCGCCCGTATGTGTACGTGACCTAGCACGATAGGTTCGTGCGAACCAAAGTTCCGCTTGTATGCGACGGCATATCCGAAGCGGATACGGACATGCCTGACTTCCCGCTCATCTTACACCCGGACTAGGTAGCGAGAATCGCCAGCCGGATGTTCCCCGGGTCGCTGTTACGCGAATGCCGGAGAAGGAGCTCTATTGAAGAGCCGTGCAATAGTGTTTGCAACGATTGATGTTTGAGAAGGTCTCCCTTCATCACGCATACGTGGGACAGTATGTAATCCGTCAAAGCCTGACACCCCCAAAGGGGACTACCTCGGGTGGGGTTGAGATAGCCCCCTTTGGGGGTATTAGTCGTATCTGTCATCTTGCAAAGAGCGTCGTCGGTCTCGATCGGCATCACGCCGTTTCAAGTCTTCTCGCTTGTCACGAGGATTCTTTTTTCTCGCGATAGCAAACCCCAATTTTAATTTTCTCCTTGAATTATATATCTCCATCGGAACAAGTGTCAAGCCTTTTTTTTCAAGGGCGGTGTGTAACTCGCGGACTTCCGGCTTTGTCAGGAGCAGTTTTCTCGTTCGATCGGGATCATACCCCGACGGTGCATTTTTCTCCTGGTGTGCGGGGATGGTCGCATTGACGAGAAACGCCTCACCGCCCCGCACAAGGACCGTGGCACCGACCAGCGATCCTTTGCCGGTTCGGATGCTCTTTGTCTCGGTGCCGAGAAGGGAGAGCCCCGCACGGTATGTTTTGAGGATTTCGTACTGCCGTTTTACCTGTTTATTCGTAATATAGACCATAGTGTGTATAATACAGCCTGTTTACCCATTCTGTATGGTACAAAAAGGTCGAAAAGGTGGAGAAAGAGGGAAGAAAACAAGGAAAAAGAAGAGGGGTTCTCGTCGCCTTGTTGTCTCAATGGATAGTCGGCTTCCCTCAAAAATCATCACAATTCTCATTTGGTTCGTCGGTGCGAGCATCCTCTTTTCCTACATGTTCGGCGGTTTTGACCAGGAGAAGCCGCTTGAGCCGACCGTCTCTGAGGTCGCGACTGCAATTCATGACGGTGCGGTCGCTAAAATTGTTGTTCGCGGTCAGGATGTTGAAGTTACCTACGCCGATGACCGTATTGGTACCCTGCGTAAGGAGCCCTCAGCAACCTTTGAAGAGACACTCGCCGGCTTCGGCGTAACACCGGCACAGCTCGTTGCCCTTTCGTACGACGTTGAGCGGGAGGGAGGGTTCGGCTTCTGGCTGCGCTCACTGCTCCCCTTCCTCTTCCCGATCCTCATTCTCATCCTCTTTTTCTGGTACCTCTCTCGTCAGGCGAAAGGAATGGGTGGCATGCAGGTGTTTCAATTCTCCCGATCCCGTGCACGGTTCCTCGGTCCGCAGGACAAAGGAAACCGCGTGATGTTTCGTGACGTCGCCGGTGCCGCTGAAGCGAAGCAGGAGCTGCAAGAGTTCGTTGAATTTCTCAAACATCCCGATCGATTTCTCAGTGTTGGTGCAAAGGTGCCGAAGGGAGTAATGCTCACCGGTGCACCGGGTACCGGAAAAACACTGCTTGCCCGTGCAGTTGCCGGCGAAGCTGCCGTTCCGTTCTTTTCGATTTCCGCATCCGAGTTTGTTGAGATGTTTGTCGGTGTTGGGGCATCACGAGTCCGTGATCTCTTTTCAAATGCAAAAAAGATGGCACCCGCCATTGTATTTATTGACGAGATTGATGCGGTCGGTCGGGCACGCGGATCCGGTCTCGGTGGCGGCAATGACGAGCGGGAGCAGACGCTGAACCAGATTCTGGTTGAGATGGACGGTTTTGAGCAGACGGATAAGGTGGTGGTGCTCGCGTCAACCAACCGCCCGGATATTCTCGACAACGCACTCCTTCGTCCCGGTCGGTTTGACCGAAAAGTTGTGGTTGATCTGCCGGACATTAAGGAGCGGAAAGAGATACTGGACGTGCATGCACGGGAGAAAACATTTGAAGGTGACGTTGACTTCACTGCCATTGCGAGGCGAACCCCCGGGCTCTCCGGTGCTGACCTTGCATCCATCGTCAACGAAGCAGCCATTCTTGCCGTTCGTGACTCAAGGAAGACGATCAGGCAGCAAGACCTCATTGACGCTATCGAAAAGGTAATGCTGGGACCTGAGCGGAAGGGGCGCGTCATCACAAAGCGTGAGAAGAAGGTGATCGCGTACCACGAAGCGGGACACGCACTCCTTGCATCAATGCTTCCGTACGCTGATCCGGTGCAAAAAATTACCATTGTCTCTCGCGGACATGCCGGTGGGTTTGTTCTCTCACTGCCGGATACGGAGCGTCGTTTGAAAACACGGGCTGAGTTTCTTGATACCATCGCCATGGCTCTCGGCGGCTACACAGCGGAGAAAATTGTTTTCGGCGATGTCACCACTGGTCCGTCGAGCGATCTCTCTGAAGTCTCCCACCTTGCACATGACATGGTGACGCGGTTCGGCATGTCTGACAGTGTCGGTCCGATTGCACTGCGACAGCTGTCCGTGCACCCTGGCAGTCGGGAGTTGCATTCACAGGATCTGGAGAAGCAGATTGACAGTGAGGTCAGCCGCATTGTTGCCGAGGCACACAGCCGTGCACACACCCTCCTTTCAGAGAATCGGAAAGCACTGGATATCGTTGCTACCGAACTCCTTGAGCACGAGATGCTTGAGCGTGAGGAGTATGAAGCATTGCTGAAAGAGCACGGCATCGCTATTCAAAACGCTTTCGAAGACGACGTCACCACGTAACGGTCGGTTTGCCGTGTTCCGTAAGGTATGTGTTTGCCTGACTGAAGTGCTTGCATCCGAAAAATCCGTTTGCCGCTGAGTACGGTGACGGGTGTGCTGCGGAGAGGACGAGGTGTTTCTCCGTATCAATGAGCTCCTGTTTTTGTTTTGCATACGCTCCCCAGAGCATAAAGACGAGGCGATCCCGCTTTTTTGAGAGGAGGGTGATGACGGTGTCGGTAAATTGTTCCCAGCCGATTCCTCGGTGTGACGCCGGCTTGCCGGCTTCAACGGTCAGGATAGCGTTGAGCAGAAACACACCTTGGTCTGCCCATCGGGAGAGGTCACCATGACTTGGCTGGTCAGTACCGACATCGCTCTGAATCTCTTTGAAAATATTTTTTAACGAGGGCGGGGCGGTGATGCCTTCCGGTACGGAGAACGAGAGTCCGTGTGCCTGTCCGCTGCCGTGGTACGGGTCCTGGCCGAGGATCACCACGGCGACATCGGAAAATGGGCATCGGTTGAATGCGTGAAAGACATCTTGTGGTTGCGGGCAGATACGTTTACTCGGGTCTTGGTAGTAGGTGCGGATGGTCTGCCGAAGCGTCACCATATCCGGCTTCTCCAAGATAGGGGTAAGGTGTTCTTTCCACGATGATTCAATGTGTATGTTTGATTTCTCGGTCATGGTACATTCGGGGGAGCATTGCCCTCGGGTCCCACGTCTCCTGCATAGTCTCAACGAAGTCAGTCGTTGCCTGATACTTTCCGCTTTGGGTGTAATCGTCTCCCAGTATCTCGCCCGTTTCAATAAAGATGATCTGGGCAATGCGCCGACCAACGACGAGTGGAATGGAGTGTCGGCGAGAATTGTTGGTGATCTCCATGGTCCAGCGGTTGGTGTATCCGACATCACCCCAGCCGGCACACTTGCACACCTCAATGAAGTTTCGTCCCAATGAAGACCGTGCTTTCATCATGGTTGTGATTCTGCTTCTCCCGCCGATGAATTCATTGGTATGAGCCAATATTGTCTCGCCCGGGTCAAGGAGAATGACACGGTCTTCTTTTGCGATGCCGTCGAAGACAAACGGCGTGTCACAGAACACTTCCTCCGCTGTTTTTGCGGTCATCGGCTCTGTCCCCCATACCCGGTCAACGTCTTGTCTGCTGAAGGGGTTGTAGACGGTGCTTCCGTCCTCCTGCTCAGGGAAGTAGTATTCGCCGAGGGTGACGTCATAGCTTGATGTAGAGAGGTTTGTTTGGTCAAACGGGGAAATAATGATATTTCCTGCCTCCATTTCTTTCAGGATTCGTTTATCTGAGAGAGCCATAGAGATGCATGCACTGTACCACGCTTTCCTTTTTACGTTATCATACAGGTACCACCTGTAGCTCAATTGGTAGAGCGCGTGTCTTATACACACGTGGTTCCTGGTTCGAGTCCAGGCGGGTGGACTTGGTGGAGGTTGGTGAAAAAAATAAAAGAGACCCAGATTACCTGATGGGTCCGGTACCTCGTTCGTCTATGCACATAGTATGATTTATGAAGGACACGAGGTAAAAGGTGTTGTGGTGGGGTGGGTAATTTGTAGTTAAGGTAAATGAGGGACACCCTCTGCAAGGAGGGTGTTCATCGGATATGTGTCGCTGGTCTAATACGATCAAGTATGGCGTAGTGCACCTTCTCTTTTTCACCTCTGTCAATTTGTTTTTTGTGAATTGCTTAACCGGGAAAATATCGTAAAGGAACACACCCTCGCCTGGTCGGAGGGTATACTGGTAGTGTGAGTAACAAAACCCTTTTTTCTGCCGTAGAGACAAAACAGAAATCAAAAGAGGGGACAGGTCTCTGTTCCAAGAAGGTGGCGGATGTAATTTTTAATGAGGACTGCAGGTCTGGGTTGTGTAACATTGAGGACAGGTTTATCAATTTGATCGTTACCGATCCGCCATTTGCGATAGATTTTCAAAAAGTCGGCAGTCAATACAATAGGAAGAGTGAGAATGTGTTACAGGGGTATAATGAGATAAAGCGGGAGGAGTATTTTGACTTTACGTGTGAGTGGCTGAAAGAGTGCAAGCGAGTGTTATCTGACAACGGTTCAATTTTTCTGGTTTCCGGTTGGAGCAACTTGCGGGACATCTTAAACGCAGTCGAGGATGTCGGGCTGGAGACGATTAACCACCTGATTTGGAAGTACCAATTTGGCGTGTTCACGAAAAAGAAGTTTGTGACGAGTCACTACCACATCCTCTTTTTGGTGAAGGATAAGAAAAACTATGTATTCAATAAAATCGACCACTATCCCGAAGATGTGCTGGTGATAAAGAGGGAGTATTGGGCTAACAAGGTGAAGACACCAACGCGGCTGCCTGAAGAGTTGGTCAGCAAGCTCATTGCGTACGGAAGCAACGAAGGTGACATTGTCTTGGACCCGTTCATGGGGAGCGGCACTACCGCAGTGTGTGCAAAAAATATGAACAGACAATACCTTGGCTTTGAGGTTGTAAAAGAATATGTTGATTTTGCGAACAAGCGAATAGACAATGCCGTGTAGCAGGGGTGTATGGAATATACAGCGTTTGAGAAAATTGCAAAAAGTCTTGCTGCACTACTGCAGGAGATTCCTCGGGAATGGGATGGAAAACAGGCGATCCTTGAGATGAAAGAGAGCGGGTTTCGACACTGGAAACAGATGGAATGGATGGGTTTCTACTTTGAATTTCTGTGTGAGAAATTTCTCTCCGCAAAAGACGGTGATCCCTTGATACTTATGATGGTTAAAGACGAAAAAGGATCATACAACAATGTTCAATTTGATGGATTTTTTGAAATACCGTGGGACTACAAGGCTCATGCAACCAACACAAGTAATCATACCGTTGTCATAAATGATCGTGAAGCGATTGAACGTGCCGTCAATGACTATGGGGCGATCGGAGTTATCATGGCAATTGGTGATGTAGAGTACAATGACGAAAATGAAACATTTAAGAAGTGGCACCGTGCACTAAAAGGAGGAGAATCAGAATACGAGAAACAGAGGAAAAAGAGGGGAGCATGGTCCCGACCGCGAAAAACAAGATTTTCATTGAAGCAGATAGTGTTCATAAGGGTAAACAAGGAAACATTGGATCATGCCGGTTCTTTTCAAAGAGGTTTTCGTAATTCGGACGGGAATCCAAGACGGGAAAAGGTCCTCTTGAGCTTGGAAGATCTGTCAGATACCGACTACTATTCTGTAGAATTTTAACGTCATATACAGTTGCATATTTCATCTACTGGTTACGTTGTATACTACAAAAAGGATGTGTTTTGCTCGTCCGTAAATATTAAATTACCTACCTTTATTATGAAAACGACCGTATCAATACAATTACTCGCACTCGGTGTTGCTGCAATATTCGTTGCCACTTTGTTAACAGCAACCGTATCGCCTGCAGTGGCTGTCGAATTAAGTGATGATCGAAGAAGTGTCGATGCGATGTACCTCTGTGCATACTTCGGTGTGCACTGTCCGATGCACTCAAACGGACTGCCTATCGGAGTCAACAACGTACTCTCGAGCATTGCAAATGTTGACATCATTCAAGATCGTATTTTGCGACACAGAAAGACCGGCACGGAATACGTTGCACGAAACTTCAGGCCGCTACTCGGAACAATATACCTGAACAGGCTGACCGGTACTTATGTTGCTGAAGAGTACCTTGAAGAGGTACCAGGCACCGGTCTCATGCACAAGCACACAGGAGAGATTATTCTCTCAAGTGACTTTGATGAGGTGGATGGTCCGGTATACCGTGACTCGCAGAGTGGTCTGTACATCACCGAACAGGGTATGGCACAGGCTTTGGAGAGTACCATTGTTGGCGTGAAGAACGAAATCGCATCATATGTAGAACGAGTCGGTGACCGAACACCGTAGGCTGTACCTCTGTTCTAATTGAGAAGAGACCGCACAACAGTGCGGTTTTTTCTTTGTGTTAGTTAATCAATAAGTTCCAGTGTCGTGACATCAAAGAACCCTCTGTCGAGGAGGAATGTCGCAAATGATTTCTCCAAGCCGGTTGCAATGATGATGCTCGTACCGATAAGGATGACACCGATGGATATTTTGAACCAGCCGTGAGAGAGGAGGTCAAGTTTTTGCAGCAAGGATCGTCCGATCAGGGCAATACCGATGAGAACGGTACCGAGACCGAGTACGTAGGCGGTGAGGTAGAGGAGTCCCTGCAAGAAACTTGCCGGTAAAATGACGGCAATGATGAGAAGATAGGTTGGGGAACAGGAGGTGAATGCCGGAGCTAAAGCGGCACCGACTGTAATGTCAGCTGACGGTCCGGATCGTTGCATAAGTCTGCCGAGCAGACGGCTGCTTCCGGTTGCGGATGTTGCAACAAAAGGAATCTTTGACCACACCTGGGGAACGACGAAGGCGAGTCCGACAAAGAAGATGAGGATGGCGGCAAGGTAGTTCCAGAACTCACTGGGAACGTAGAAGAGGGAGGGGACAATTTGTATGATAACGGTGACGATGATAATCGCAACGAGGAGTGACGCAATGGTCAGAAACGGACTTCTCCTCGATTCACCTGAGGCGGCACTGCCGATAACGGCGGGGACGAGCGGGAGCAGGCACGGTGCAAGAATAGTTAAAAACCCCGCAACAAAGGACGCAATCAACAGTGAGAACATACCCCACTACTCAACTCCGAATCGATTAAGAATCTCGTCAACACCACCACCTTCCCAGGATGGTCCGACCTGTTCCAGGTTGCTGTCGAGAACGACGAGGGTGTGCTGGCGGGTAATGTTATACCGCCTTCGAAGTTCTTTCTCAGAATCGTAGTCAACGGTAACAACACTGATGTTGGAAGGGATTTCGTCAGATCGCTCTTCTAGCTCTTTTGCAAGTGCACGGCAAGTTGGACACCATGAGGCGTGAAAGAAGAGCACGGGCGTCCCTTCTTGAAGGGCTGCGGTCAAATTTGCCGGAATGTCGTCTTCAAGCACGGATTCCGTTTCTGATGCAGGGCTAGCAGCGTCCTCATTGAGGAGTGAGAGGTCTTCCGAATCTGACACAGCGTCAGGGACCTCTTCCTCAAAGGAGAGCACTGCTTCGGTTTCATTTCCTTGAGTATCCTCTCTGAGTAGTTGCACGTCCTCAACTACTCCAGGTTCATAATCTTGTCCGCTATAGAGAATGGATCCGATAACGGCACCGGCAATAAGAAGAATAATAATGATTTTTGTTGTCGTCATATACTCACAGTATACACGATCCGCTACTGCCTGAGAACAACACCGTCATCCTGGTGGTGGACTGCCCAAGAGAACCATAGTTCAAAATATCCGGGGAGTAATTCGTTGCCATGTTGTGCAACAATCTCATCGCCGTCCCGGGTGATGGTGATGGCGAATGAATCGACTGAAAACGACGTCGTCCCTTCAGAAATATCGTGGTACCGAGCTGCGAGTGATCGTCCCCTGAACGGAATGACATAAAAAATATCTTTCGCCGGAAACCGTTTGTCTGTTATCGATATCGGGAAGAGCGTCTGCTCGGTGTCGGTATAGCCGTCATAGGGCGTGTCGCCGTAGTTTCTGGCGTATCCGGTGTCGGTGCTGAGCACCTCTGTTGTCGGGTATTTTTCTCGCACCTCGCTGAGTCTCAGCACTTGGAACGGAACGAGAGAGAGTTCAGTGCCGGTGTAGGTGCCGACGACGGAACGACGGTTTGATTGTGACCACAATGATTCGGTTGCCGTGTCGTACATGAGAAGGTTTGACTCAAAGAGCAGTCCGCTCACACCAAACTGGAGCAGAGTTCCTTGCACCAACCGGTCAAACACCAGTGCTGAATCACAGAGTGGGCAGTAGGTGACGGCGATTGACAGGTCATCCAATGTGTCGTTAACAATCTCATGCCACACCAAAATACTGTATGGATAAAATCGGCTCATGCCGTTGTGTTGTACGAGGATGCCTCGGGCACTCTCCCGCACATCTGTTTCTGCGAGCGGGAGAAAGACCGGATCGGTGATAGCGGGGATGCCGTCTTTTCTGACACCGCCGGAGAGAACATCATTGAGATTGATTGATGCGAGCGTTGTGTCAGTGGCGAGATCGTACTGTGCAAAGCGACCCGGGTTCTCTGGTGACAGAGGTGTACTGTTTTGCGTCCACAGAAAGAGACCGACGCCGACACAGAGTGCAAAAAAGATGCCGATAGCGAGACTGTTACCCTTTCGCATACTTCTCCATAGTAGCGTGTTTTTTGCAAGGTGTGCTAGGCGTTTTCCGCCGCTTGCTGGTCAATCTGTTTTTGAATGAGCGGATAGGCGGTAAGGGACGGATCTTTTGCAACGATGTGCTGGGCTTCTTTTCGTGCATATTCGACCAGTTTCGGATTCTTCAGTCCTTCGGTGATCATGTCCGGTACACCGGACTGCCTAAAACCGGCAAGGTCACCGCTGCCTCGCATGGTAAGGTCTTGTTCCGCAAGGTCAAACCCGCTGTGTGTTTCTTCAAAGACACGGAGCCGTTGAAGCGTATCTTCGTTTTTGCTGTCAGTGACAGCATAGCAGTACGGCTGCTTCGTGCTTCTGGTGACTCGTCCCCTGATTTGGTGCAGTTGTGCCAGACCGAACCGTTCTGCGTGCAAGATTGCAATGGTGGTGGCATTCGGCACGTTTACCCCAATTTCTATCACCGTTGTGCAGGCGATAATATCAATAGATCCGTCGTTGAATGCGTCCACGATATGTTCCCGCTCCTTCGGTGTCATTTTTCCATGCAGCATGGCGACTGATCGGTCGGGAAAGACGCTGTCTGCGAGGTGTCGGTACTCTTTCTTCAAGGATCGCATAGGCGACGATCCGTGTTCCTCAATGCGGGGGCAGAGTACGTATGCCTGGTGTCCCCGATCAATTTCCTGTCGTATGCGGTCGTATACCTCCCCTTTATCCCGTGATGCAAGCACCTTTGTTACCGCCTGTTTTCGTCCTGACGGCATTTCATCGAGCACACTGAGGTCAAGGTCAGCGTACATCGTCAGGGCAAGGGTGCGGGGAATGGGTGTTGCGGTCATTGAGAGGAGGTGGGGCAGGGTGTCTCTGCTTGCACTGACCAGTTGTTTCCGCTGTGCGACACCGAATCGATGCTGTTCGTCGATAACGGCGAGGGCGAGGTTTCGAAACGCAACATCTTTTTGAATGACGGCGTGTGTGCCGATGACGACATCAAGTTCCCCGCTCGCAATCATCCGTTTCATGCGAGTTTTCGGCACGTCAGTTGCTTCGCTCGGTTGTGTCTTTGACGGAAACTTACGACAGATTTTTCCGCTCAAAAAGCCGACGTGTACCGGCATTGTTTTGAAAAGGTCAACAAATGTTTCAAACTGCTGCCGTGCGAGGATATCGGTAGGAGCAAGGTATGCGACCTGCGGTCGATTGCTGTCCGTGGTGCTCGTGACGACGCCGTACGCAACGGCGGCGGCTACCGCTGTTTTTCCTGAGCCGACATCACCTTCAAGAAGTCGTGCCATGGGTTTTTTCTTCTTAATGTCTCGGATAATGTCGCTGACAGCCCGCCGCTGCCCCTTTGTCGGGGTGAATGAAAAGGTGCTTTTCATAAACGCATGGGCAGATTGTATGCTGGCAGGTACCGGGAACGCAGATCGCTGCATCCGTGTGTGTTTTGTGAGATGTTGGCGGATTTGGAGCAGGAAAACCTGCTCAAAGACAAACCGCTTCTTCGCGACTTCATGGTCATTCGTCGTCCTCGGTTTGTGGGTGAGGAGGAGGGCATCATAAAGGCGGGGAAGACGGAGTCGTTTCCGAACATCCTCCGGTATCGGGTCTTCTATGTTCTTAATTGCATCGTCACGAAGCAGTTCCTCAATCTTTGTCTGCAGCCATCGGGAGGATATGCCGTGTGTTTCCGGGTATAGGGGGGTAAGGGTGTCCGGTGTTCTGCTCTGTTGCGAGGTTTCGTCTCCATGCGTGATCATCGGATTGGCAAGATACGGCTTATTCTTGCCTGACCACGTGCCATTGAGGGTGACGACATCTCCTTTTGCGTACTTCGTTGCGATGTACGGCTGGTGAAACCAGAGTGCCCGTACTCGCTCGCCCTGAGCAACAATTGTTGCTTCAGCCACCATGACACGCCGTTTTCCGCCGGTTCGACGCTTGTGTATGCCGGTGATAGTTCCGGTGATAGTTCCGCCGGATTGTCCGCCGTCTGCAAAATTGATGTATCGGTTCGGGAAGTGGTAGAGGAGGTCGCGTGCAGTGTGGATGCCGAGTCGTTCTAACGCGTTTCGTTGCTGTTTTCGAGTCCCGGGAAAGCAGTCACCGATAGGCGTTGTGGATTGCATGTCTCCAGTATATCCTTTGCCTTGTATACTATTGACAGCCTTGTCAGATGCGGGGTTCGTTGTATTGCACAACACGTTTTATCAACTACCTTTTTATTTATGCAAAAGTGGGTCCTCCTAATTATATTAATCATCCTTGCGGTCCTCCTCGTCCTCTATACGTCAACAAGCGGGGCATCGGTTAAATTGAAGAATGAATCAGAGTACGACATATCACCGGGTCTGCTCGTGTTGCACGCTGACTCATTTTCAATGAATCACATTGGGCTTGTTGCACCGCCGGAATATGAGTCCCTTGCAGAAATCGGCGACCCGAGTGCACTGAAAGAATCAATTGCCGATCGAGAGGACGTCTATCGTATCATTGATGTCGGTCACATTAAACCGGGAGGCGAAAAGAGCGTGGGTGTCGGATCGATAGACGAAGGCATGGAAAATGTCCGGTTAACGTACATGGCAATGATTGTGCAGACGAATGACGGTGTTGTCTGGCTCAATTCTGTGCCACTGAGTGACGTTATGTATCAAGGGAGTAACAGCGGTGAGGCAGATTCAATCAACACCTATTGGACTGAGATTCTCGACATAGGGACTGAGCTAAACAGCCCTATTGGTTCCGGATTCCCCGGTGGGCAGTTTGATCCGTCACGCGGCGAAGAAAACGTTGATAACGGTGTGATATCGGGGGATGTTGTTGACCACCACAACCAATTCTACGGCGACCCGACGGTTTCAGCGTACGTTCTCGGGTTTGTTCGCATTGACGAAACAGAAGAGTAGCAGGCACTCTGAACGAAAGGGGTTTCACTGTCCCGCGGTTTCTTGTATGAAAGGGTAATGCGGTATCTTGGGCTTGATGTTGGACAGGTGCGTGTCGGTGTTGCACTGTCAGATGAAGGTGGCACCATTGCTTTCCCGTTTGGCGTGCTCTCTCGTACAACGTGCATTGATCAGATTCGTGCCATCGCAGTTGATCAGTCTGTTGCAACAGTGGTCATCGGAGAGTCACTTGATCTTGACGGGAACGAGAATGAAGTCATGCGGGACGTGCGTGATCTTGCGAAACAGCTCAAAAAAAGTGTGCCGGTTGTCTTTGAGCCGGAACAGTTTTCAACACAGGCGGCGAGCCGGCTGGGGAAAGGGACCGATGCTGAAGCAGCGGCCATTATTCTCCAGAGCTATCTTGATAGGGTATCGGAAAACAAGGGTGCCTAGAGGGATGCTTGAGAGTATATATCACAGTCTTTTTTGAGTTGGCATCTTGTTAATGTATAAGTTAGAAAGGTGCCCCAGAAATGGGATATCTTTCTATTACTGATACCCCATAACCACCTCAAAAAATCTAAATTATCTTGATGTTTAACAAAAAAATGTGGAATACTCGACTATTTCTATTTATTCTGGTATATAATAAATATTTAGAGGCACTATGTTACATTCGTTTTCTTGTGAGAATTTTTACTCTTTTAAGAATAAAGTGTCCATTGATTTCACGGTCAATGGAGATGCACCCAAAACAGAAGGTTACTTTTCCACACCGTTAGGTGTCCGCCTTTCAAAAACTCAGGTTGTTGTTGGTTCAAATGCATCTGGGAAGACCATTCTTTTGAAAGCACTTCCGTTTTTGCAGTGGCTGATAACACATTCTTTTAGCCAAGACCTCGATGCACCACTGCCCTTTCAGTCGTTTGAACTTGATGACGGTTCTCGAAAAAAAGCGACAGTTATGGAAGTGGTTTTTGAAATTGACAAGATCATCTATTCTTATTCCGTTTCTATGACCAGAGAGAGGATTGTCTCTGAAAAGTTAGAGAAAACAGAATTTGTGACGAATCGGAAGTCCACCAAATTAGTTTTTGATCGAATGTGGGACGAGAAAAATAAGAGGTATAAGTTAAAGAATAAGTGCGGTCTTCCTGACAACTTTGAGTCTTCCTTGCGAGGTAACGTCAGTACAATCAGTCTTGCCATTCAATTTAATCATAGTGAGAGTCGTGAAATAGGGGGATTCTGGTCAAATGTCTATACAAATGTATCAGAGGCGGGGTGGTTCGGTGATCATCTGGTTTTAAACAGTGTTGAGAGGTTTCTTTCCGTACTTGACTTGTACGAAAAAAACAGTGGTGTAAAAGAAAAAATGGAAAAGTATCTTGCTACCTTTGACCTCGGTTTGTCAGGTGTTGAGGTGCGAAAGGAAAAAACAGGAAGTAGATCTGTCTTTCATGCAAAAGGAATTCATTCTCTTGATGGAAAAGAGTATAGTCTTGACTTAACACTTGAGTCATCCGGCACAAAGCAGTTCATGATGATGTTGGCGGTAATTATAAGGGTTTTAGAAAATGGTGGTATTGCCGTCATAGATGAGTTTGAAGTTAACCTCCACCCCGAGATGGTGCGTGAATTATTCAGTATGTTCATACATCCAGAGATAAACCCGAAAAACGCTCAGATTATTTTTAGTACACACAGCCACTCAGTACTGGAAGATCTTGATAAATATCAGATAGTTCTTGTGGAGAAGGACGAAAGTGGGGCTAGTGATGCATGGCGTTTGGATACAGTTAAGGGGGTTCGATCAGATGATAATCACTACATGAAATATGTTACGGGTGTATATGGGGCCGTTCCTCGTATACGGTGATGTCTGTGTATGGCAAATAATCAACGGAGAAAAGTGTGGGTCCCGTCAACGTTGTTGTATGTGGAGGGGTTGACCGAAAAAATGTTTCTTAAGCACCTTGTGAGTATGTATCACTCCCGACACAAATCACCGATTTCGATCCGAGACGGGCGAGGTGGCTCTGCAACTCACTTGGTGATGAAGGCTGGCGAGATATCGCCTCGGTACGACAGAACTGTCGTCATTCTAGATGGTGATGATGAGGGTATAGGCGAAGCGAGGAAAGAGGCCGCGGAAAGAAACCTTGTCTTGATTGAAAATAATCCATGTATGGAGGGACTCTTTCTCACGCTGTTGGGTGTGAATATTTCTGGTAGAAAATCAGGATACTGCAAGGATAAGTTTGAATCACGCTACATGGCGAAGAGGGAAAAGAGAGATCTGAATAAGTACAAAGAAGTTTTTCCGAAAAATCTATTGGACCATAAGCGAAAAGAACTGGAAAAACTGAATGAAATGATTTCGTATGTGGAGGGAGAAGATAGTCCCTCTATCTGTGAGGGTGCCTAGAGGGATTCGAACCCTCTCTGTGGGCTCCACAAGCCCAAGTGCTAA
>JAPPJI010000001.1:62831-68921 GCA_028820405.1 Candidatus Kaiserbacteria bacterium | reverse complement strand
GTTTTTTAGAAAGTCGGTTGTGGTACACTAAAGGTACATGGCAGATGACCGCGAACAGCAGCCGCTGGCTGCGAATATTTTTGACCAAGACATCTCTGAGGAGATGAAAAGTTCGTACCTGGACTACGCGATGTCCGTCATCACGTCGCGGGCACTTCCTGACGTTCGTGACGGGCTGAAACCGGTACAAAGACGCATTTTGTTCTCTATGTCTGGTATGGGACTCGGAAGCAGTGCGAAAACACGAAAATCAGCAACCGTTGTCGGTGAAACGTTGGGTAAATATCATCCGCACGGGAACGATGCGGTGTATGAATCAATGGCGAAACTTTCGCAAGATTTCGTCACTCGTTATCCGCTCGTGATCGGTCAGGGGAACTTCGGGTCTATTGACGGGGATCCGCCTGCTGCCGAGCGATACACCGAGGTGAAGATGGCATCATATGCGGAAAAACTGATCGAAGGGTTGGAGAAAAATACTGTTGACTTTGCTCCAAACTATGAAAACACCCTCAAAGAACCGATTGTTTTTCCCGCTGCAGTGCCAAACCTACTGGTGAACGGGACGCTCGGTATTGCTGTCGGTATGGCGACCGATATTCCGCCGCACAACCTTGGCGAGGTGTGTGATGCACTGTTCCACCTCCTTGACCACCCTGATGCAACGACGGAAGACCTGTTGCAGCACGTGAAGGGTCCGGACTTTCCCCTCGGAGCGATCGCCTACGACAAGAAAGCTATTGCACAGGCGTATGCAACCGGTCGTGGCGGTGTCGTGGTGCGCGGTGACGCAGAAATTGTTGAGGAGAAGGACACCTCTGTTATCCTCATTACATCGCTGCCGTATCGGGTGAACAAGGCTCGATTGATTGAGAAGATTGGTGAGATGGTGCGGAATAAAAAGATTGAAGGGGTAAAAGATTTGCGGGACGAGTCAACCGATGACATCCGTATTGTTGTTGAGCTGCGGGGAAGTGCACAACCGCAACGCGTACTCAATATGCTCTACAAGCACACTCAGCTTGAAGAGGCGTACCACTACAATCTCGTCGGTCTTTTAAACGGCGTACCACAAACTTTTACCCTCAGGACCCTCCTGCAGGCGTACCTTGACCATCGGCGTTCCGTTATCGAGCGTGCCGCACGATTTGATCTTGAGCGGGCGAAGGAGCGTGAGCACATTGTTGAAGGGTTACAGAAGGCGCTTGACCATATTGATAAGATCATTGCACTCATACGAAAATCACAGACGGTTCCTGAGGCGAAGCGGGGTCTGATGAAAACATTTTCGTTTTCTGACGTGCAGGCACAGGCGATTCTTGACATGCGTTTGCAAAAACTTGCGGGACTTGAGCGAAAGAAGGTGGAAGATGAACTTACTGCACTACGAAAACTTATCGCGAAACTTGAAGAGATTCTCAGTGACCAGAAAAAGCTTGACGGTGAAGTTCGGAAAGGAATCACCGAAGTTCGCGAACAGTTCGGTGATCCCCGTCGAACGAAGATTGTCAGTCGCGGTCACGATGCCGTTGCTGATGAGGATCTCATTCCGGAGAAGAGCAATCTTGTCATGATCACCGGCGGCGGGTACGTGAAACGGACAACGCATGACGAGTACCGGCGACAAAGGCGAGGTGGAGTGGGGATGAAGGGGGCAGAGCTGAAAGCGGAAGACTTTACAACTATCTCAATCAGTGCAAGCTCGCACGATAACCTCTTCTTCTTCACGAACAAAGGAAAGGTGTATCAACTGAAGGCGTATGAGATTCCGGAAGGGAAGCGAACCAGCACCGGAAAAGCATTGGTGAACTACATCTCCCTTAGTGCCGACGAGAAGGTGACTTCTATTGTGCCGGTTGCGTCCGGTGTCAAGAAAAATTCCTACCTCTTCTTTGTCACGGTAAATGGTGTCATTAAGAAGGTGGCATTGTCGCAGTTTGAAAACATCAGAAAAACGGGCATCATTGCCATTTCCCTTGATCGGGGTGACCAGTTGGTAAACACGATGTTTTGTGAGAACAACGATGACATTATCATCGTGACCAAAAACGGAAAAGCAATCCGATTTTCTGCTGGCGACGTTCGTGCGTCAGGACGATCAGCAAAAGGGGTTCGGGGGATCAAGCTCGCTGATGACACGGTTATCAAAGCACTGGTCATCCGATCTGACAGCAAGAAGACAGCCCACCTTCTCACGTTGAGCGAGAAAGGGTTCGGCAAGCAGACGAAGATTGCATCGTTTAAGGTGCAAAAACGCGGCGGAAGCGGTATCAAAGCGGCGGAAGTGACGACAAAAACGGGATCGCTTATCGGATCTCACATCCTGAACGAAGACATTGCTGAGATTATCACAATGTCGAAGAGAGGGCAGATGGTACGGGTTGAGGTGAAGGAGATACCGGTTCGGGGTCGGCAGACACAGGGAGTCTACGTTATGAAGCTGAAAGGGGGTGATATACTGACAGCAAGCACATTGGTATAGCAATGCTGCAGAGCATATGGATCAGAAGACCTTCCAGGCTGTCCTGTACGTTTTTTTTGGCATCCTCTTTCTTGGCGGATTCCTCAGCCTCTCTCTCTACGGCTATTTCAAAAAAGCCGAACAGGATGAGGGAAGGAGTGCCACGGTATTCCCCAACATTGTTATCTGGGGAACATTTGATGCGAAGGAGATGGCTGTCGTTTCCAAACAGCTCTCTCGCGGGAGAGGTGAAGATAAGGGGTATAACAATGTTCGATACGTTGAAAAAGATCCGAGTACTGTTCGAAGTGCATTCATTCAGGCTGCTGCCACCGGTCAGGCACCGGACCTCCTCCTCCTCGATCACCGAACACTGCTGACGTTGCGGGAAAACCTGCGGGTCATTCCGTTCTCAGCATTCCCCCTCGCACAGTACCAGCGAACATTTATCCCTGCGTCTGATCAATTTGTTGTCCAAGGCGGCTACCTCGGGTTCCCGTTCCTGGCGGATACCATGGTCCTCTACTACAATGAGAACCTTCGTTTGCGCGATGGTATTAAAGATATTCCGACAACATGGTCTGAATTTTCAAGCGGTGCACTCGCCTCGGTCATTAAGCGGCATCAGGCAACAGACCGATCGGTCATCCCGCTCGGCTCATACAGCAACTATCAGCATGCGATAGAGCTTCTCTCCGCACTCGTTCTGCAGACAAAAGAGTCTGACGCCGGTTTGACGGCACCGGCACTGCAAGAAGCGCTTGAGTTCTATACTAGCTTTTCAAACCTCCGATCATCCGTCTTCACCTGGAATGTTTCATTGCCGCAGGCTCGTGACCTGTTTGTTGCTAACAACCTTATTTTCTACCCAGGATTTATCAGTGAATATCAAGAACTCATTCGATCAAATCCGAACATTGTTGTTCGCGTTGCACCGATACCGCAGATTGGCTCCGGGGCAACACCGGTGACTCCTGCGGTTATTCATACGCTTGGTATTGCTGCAACTTCAAAACAGCCGACAGCTGCCCTGAGTGTGATACTCGATCTTCTCAGTATTCTTCAGGAGGAAGAGACGGGTTTTCTCGATCGATTTCCTGCCCCGCCCGCCCTGCAGGGCTTCTATCCGGATGCAGAGTCGGATGTAACAGAAACAATATTTATCAGCAGCCTCTTTGATGCACGGGCGATTCCGCTCACACCCGAACAGCAGCGGCAATTAATCACTATTTTGCAAGAAATCGTTGTCGGTTCCCGATCGTATGCGAGCGGTGTGGAAACCCTCCTCCGTTTCTATCAATAGCGGTGTACCATACACCTATGAAGCGACTTCACTCTGCGATTGTTCGTGCCGGTGTGTTTGCAATCCCTCTAACCACACTGCTTATGCCCGTGCACAGTCAAGACGGCACTCCTGTATTTGATAATCCGATTGGGTACAACAGCCTTGAAGCATTGCTCCTCGGTGCTTTTGACACCCTCGTTACTGTTGTCATCATTCCACTCGTTGTCCTCTCCATTGTTATTATCGGATTCAGGATGGTGTGGAGCGGGGTGCAGGGAGACAGCGGCAATTATGCCAAGTTGCATAAGTCATTCGGCTATGCACTCCTCGGTCTCTTTATCGTTCTTGCGGTGAAAGGAATTCTTGAGGTGATAAAGAATACCGTCGGTGCACTCCTTGTAAGCGGTACGGTCATATGATGAAAGAAGCCAGAAAACATGCTCTGTCAAACGGTCTCCTCTCGCTGCCGGTTTATGCACAAGGATCTAGTGATTGGAGTGGATGGACGTTTAAGATATTTGTTAGCAGAATTATTGAAAGTTTCAGCACCATATTTATCCCGCTCGCACTCGTTGCGGTCTTCTTTTTCTTTGTGTTTAATATCGTGATGTACCTGCACGCAGTAAACAGGGGTGGAAAAGATATCGCCGGCTTATCAACCAAGCGACTCGTATACCCCGTGCTTGCACTCTTTGTTCTCTTCTCTATCTGGGGATTCGTTCGAATCATCCAAGTGCTCTTTGGCGGGTAGCAGGGTGGTTATCTGCCGGTATTGGTTCCTTTTGGTATAGTGATGGGACCTTTTCCTTGTTCGCCGACACTGAGAGAATTTCTAACAAAGGCAATGGCTCCCCAAGCAGAAGCAAAAAGGACCAGAGCAATGAGCCATGTAAATGCACCTTCTTTTCCCCGTTGCTTTTCCTCGCTATCCCGTCCGAGGAGGACAAACTTAGCAAGGTTCCAAAGAAATATGGCAAGAATAATGGTGACTGCGAAAGAGGCGAGGGTGCCGAAGCTGACAACCGTGGATTCATCATCAGCACCCCCAACTGACTCCTCTTCCTCGGAAACAAGAACCACCCCCTCATCAGCTGTATCCGATGAAGGGGCTTGTGAGAAACTCACTGCGGTTCCAAATATTACGAATGCCAATACAGCTAGAACATGGACAAGTATGTATCTATACGTACTGGTCATAACAGACCGGGTATTCTGGCTTTAAGGTGCTGTTGGTTGGTTGAAATCAATACTTGGGATATCAACGTTTTGATTTCCTACATTATCGACATCTTCAATACCGGTAACACTTCGCAGGAACGCAACGCCACCCCACAGAGTTGAAAAGATGGCGATACCGACGACACTCCAGAGCAAGTTGTTCTTTGCCTCTTCTTTGTTTTCGTCTCGCATGTACTTGTAGACGTTGTAGAAGAAGAACAGGAAAATGGCAGCAGTAATAATAACTGTTGACGTGCTGACAAGTGAAAGAATTGAATTAAGGGTGTCTTGGGCAGGATTAAGGGCATCATTTGTCTGAGCGTAGACTGCATGTTGTGACACAAGCATGATGAGCATGCTTCCAAACAACGTGACAAATATAGAGAGGCGACTGTAGGAGTTAGTAATGACGGCGATAATTGATTGGTGTTCCATAGCGATAACTAGAAATGATGGTAATTAATTTATATAGTAACACCCTCATTGTATCAATGACCACTCCTCCATGCCTGCTGGATGTGTATAACTTTTTCCCGAAAAGAAGGAGGTGTTTGGTATAGTACCAGTGTAATATGAAGGTTTTTCCTGTGTACTTTTTGCCCGCATTCATTCCTTTTATTGCATTTGGTCAGACAGCTCAGCAGGAGGTGAATCGAGTGTTCGATCTGTTTCGAATCATCCTTTCTTCATCGCAGGTTCTCGTCGCTATTGCTGTCACCCTTGCTTTTTTCTATTTTTTCTACAACATCGCCATCTACATTCGTAATCGTGGACGCGACGGATCAAAAGGTGCTGAAGAGGCAAAAGAAAAACTGCTCTGGTCGGTTGTTGCGATTTTTGTCCTCACCAGTATCTGGGGTATTATATTTTTCCTCTTTCGTGTTTTCATCGGCGACTCAGCACCTGGTAGTGCGGCAGTTGGCGACGGTCTCCCCATTTGGTCGCTCCGTCTCCCGATTGATCCGTTCACGCCTCAGAATGTGGGACCTGGCGACAGAGGATCACCAGGAATTGACGACAGGGGATCGCCTGGCGTCAATGACAGAACGGGGCCGGGAATTGGCGACAGGACTGGCGGTGTCATTGATATTAATGTAGGCACGGATACCGATGGTATTCGACAGCA
>JAPPJI010000001.1:0-62731 GCA_028820405.1 Candidatus Kaiserbacteria bacterium | reverse complement strand
CTGGCGGTGTCATTGATATTAATGTAGGCACGGATACCGATGGTATTCGACAGCAGTTTGATGCCAAAGTCGTGCTGGAAGGGGGAGCAGCCGGGCATTGGATTGCCGAACGGGAAAATGCGGGTAGTTCGCCCACAAAATATCTGATTCGCAGGGTAAATGGAGCTGAGCAGAAAGGTCTGAACAGATTAAAAGCTGACCCTCGATATACCCATTTTATTGACAACGAAGTCCTAAAAAATCCGGAAAATGGGAAAACATATACCTTTATTGTAACCGGCAGGGGATATACGAGGAGGGATCCCAACGATCCGTTACAGACATATGAGGTTGAAGATGTGCAGACAAAAAGGTAGTGATTGGGCAAAATATCCTTATTTTTCAAGGGAAAAGGTCGCTTGATGCTTGACAAAACATATGATTTTTTATATAAAATAATAGGAACGAACAAGAAAAACCTTACCATTTACTTACCTACCATAAGGAGGTCCACTGATGGCCACTACGCGTAGAGAGAGCAATAAGCCTTGGCATCCGAATACGGTCCACGCAATGCGAAGGATCAAGGGTCGCAATACCAAGCAAGGTGCCGATGTTGCAGCAACGTTTCAAGTGTCTAAAAAACAAGTGAAGATCCTCGGAATTCTTCTCGCATTGTCCGTGGCATTTTCTTGCTACTTACTGGCATTCCACCTCAATTCGTTAGATTCTGGCAGAGGACCGCACACCACTGCTCCTGAGCCCGCTCCCAAACCTGCGACTCCGCACGTTGAGCCGGTACAGGTAGAAGGGTGCCTCTCTGGTACCTATGAAGGTGTCTGCGCTGACCATCTCGGCACCGGACTCGCCGTCTTAACGACCGGGGTTCGGCACCTTAAGGTGCGGACAGGCGGCACTCGCGAGTTCTATGAGCTCACGGCAAACAAGGAATATGAGCAGCTTATGCTCGCTCGTCCCTTGCTTGAGTACTGGGATCGCAAGCTTACGGACCCGACACTCTTTTCAGGAGAGCGGGTTTTCATTGCGAGCGGAGAGAGAGATCTTCGAGATATCGTCGAGGATACTCGCACTGCTCTCCAGGTTATTGTTACCGAGTCGGAAGGTGTGCGAAACAGAAGTCTGCCTTCCTCTATTGGTGGAAACAAAATACGTTTCACCATTCAAGGAATGGATGCATCGTTCTCCCGTGTCGTTACCGCAGCCATGTATTTGTACTGCGAATTCGGTGACGGGAAAGGGACGTGCTCTTCTCCTATCGACCCGCTCCATTTAACGTTCAAGAACTATGACAGTGACGGCTGGGTTCTTGAAGGAAAGGTGGTAAGAAGCCTCGGCGTCTATCCGTACACCAGAGTGCACCTCTCTCAAGACTTTATCGGGAGAGACGGGTGCTCCACTGAAAAGCGGGACACCTTCAAGAAGCTGTTTCGTCAGTTCGCCCCGTCACCTTCCAACTTGCACCAACATGCGAGGAGCTTGGAAGAGCAGACTCGGCAACGGGCGTGCGGGTCAGACGGACCCGCTCTGTCGGAGGTAACGGTAGGGCAAGGGAGTCCTCTTGCTCAGGTTCTATAATATTTCGGGCGAGTACACAAATGTGTACTCGCCTTTTTTCATGCATAAAATCACCAGAAAACAATCTATGTGTGCCTGTGCTGATTGTCATACGTGCAATGTCAGATTGCTTCTGTTTGATTTTTATGTAGCCTCAGTGTATTTTGAGAAAAGTTATTAACATACTAGGTTAATAGAAATGAGAGCCATAGTACTATGAAAATACACTGGAGTAGCAAAAGCCTAAAAAAGAAAGTTGAAAAGTATGCCAAGAGTAATCGCACTACAAAGAAGCGTATGGCGAGCATAAGGGCAGCAGAAACTTTTTGCGATCTTGAGCCAGTGAGTGCCGGTAAGGCACATTTTTTACAAGGTACTCTCGCAGGTTGTTTTGCGATAGATATTGCCGAGAGAAGGAATACAAAGAGGCTGATCTGTGAGCCACATAGACCATACGAGAAGAATAAGAATGGTCAGTTTATCAAACAGTCAATACAAGAAATTAAAATATTAAAAATAGTAGATGATTATCATTAAATAACAATATTATGAGAAAAAATGTTAAAGAAGAAATAAAGGGATGGGAGATGGTAACCGCTATCCACCCGGGTGAGTTTCTTGTTGAAGTACTTGATGAATTTTCTATCACTCAAAAAGATCTTGCGCAAAGAATCGGGATGTCAGAGAAAGCGGTAAATGAAATTGTTAAAGGGAAAAATCCGATTACAAGAAAAACCGCTTCTCACCTCAGCAACGTGTTTCCGTTTTCTGAAACATATTGGACAAACCTGCAGAGTCAGTACGAGGAAGATATATTGAAACTTCAAAAGGAGTCCGAACTTAAAGAAGAGGCGAAGGTATATCTCTGTGATCCCGATCTTACTGAGACCTATAAAGAGCTCTCTCGGTTCGGGCTTGTGGATAAATTAAGAAACACTGCCTCTAATGCCGGAGACATAATCCTTAACCTCCGACAATTTTTTGGTGTCAGTTCTCTCAAAAATGTAGAGGGCTGTCATACTTCACAAATTGCTTTTAGAAAACACAAAGGACGATCATTCAATAGGTATACAACGGTCGCATGGTTACAACTAGGAATGAAGAAGGCACAGAAAACCCGTGTTGGTCACTTTGATAAAAGTGCGTTAAAGACGAAATTAGAAGACATGGCACAGCTATCTCAAGAGGATAGCAGTGTATATTTGCCTAAACTAGAAGAGATGCTGAAGGATTGCGGAATTGTTTTAGCATATATGCCGTATTTTAAGAATACGCATGCCCAAGGTGCTGCAACGTGGGTTAGTCCTGACAAGGCACTTATTATGATTACGACAACTAGGAAGAGTGAAGATAGATTTTGGTTTAATGTATTTCATGAAATTGGTCATATTTTGAAGCATGGTAAAAAAGAATGTTATGTTGACCTTGAAGAAGAGGGGGTATCACGAAGAAATGAAAGAGTAGAGCGAGAAGCTGACTTGTTTGCAGAAAAATATCTCATCCCAGACTTCGCACGTGTGAGGAGAAGTATAATGGAATCTGAGGATGTAAAGCAGGCGATTCTCAACATATCAAAGAAGATTAAAAGGTCTCCGGCAGTTATCGCAGGAAGAATTGCTCATGAATGTAAAAAAGAAGGTGGGAATATATATGGACATTCTATTATTAGCGTCTTTTTTAAGAATAAGATAGATTATAATAATGTCTTAAATACCTCATAAAATATTTCTAATTTCCTTTTTTGATAAATTAAAATTTTTAGTATATAAATAGTTTTGTATTATTAAGGTAATTTTTTCTATAATAAAACGCGTATGGATGTTGACAAGACAGCAGATTCTGTTCCGATAACTCCGCTGGGAGATCGTGTTCTCGTTGAAAAAGTTGAGGGAGGTGAAGAGGTACGATCCGGTATTTTACTCCCCAAAAGTTCTGAGAGCAGTGACACAAACATCGGCATTGTTCGTGCCGTCGGGTCGGGTCGGGAAACTGATGCCGGGAGTATCATTAAACCCAAAGTAGCGGTCGGGCAAAAAGTTCTTTTCTCCTGGGGTGATAAGGTGACGGTTGATGGCAAAGAGTATCACCTGGTCAGCGAGGGAAGCGTCATCGGTATTCTCACATCCACTGCGTAACACATACCTGTCTATGGCTAAACACATTATTTTTGACGAAGAGGCACGAGCGAAAATCAGAAAGGGGATTGATGCCGTTGCAAAAGCGGTGAGTATCACCATTGGTCCGTTCGGACGAAACGTTGCCCTGCAAAAATCCTACGGCGGTCCGACTATCACCAACGACGGTGTCTCTATTGCACGTGACATCTCTCTTGAAGATCCGTTTGAAAACATCGGTGCCGAGATAACAAAGGAGGTGGCGAACAAAACAAATGATCTTGCCGGTGACGGAACGAGCACCTCGGTTGTGTTGGTGCAGTCCATGATCAATGAGGGTATGAAGCAGGTTGATAAAGGAGTAAATGCACTGTCCGTTCGTCGCGGTATGGAGCAGGCACACAAGGTGGCGGAAGAGCGACTGCAGCAGGTGAAACGTGACGTCTCAAATGATGCGGAGGTTGTTCACGTTGCATCAGTGTCCGCTGAGTCGGCTGAACTCGGAAAGATCATCGCCGAAACCGTGCAGAAAGTCGGTGATAAAGGGGTGGTAACTGTTGAGGAGTCGCAGTCACTGACGATTGAGTCGGAGGTTGTCGAAGGACTTGAGATTGATAAGGGGTATGTCTCTCCGTACATGATGACTAATCCGGAACGGCTTGAAGCAGAGTACAAGGATGTCCCGGTTCTCATTACCGACGGAAAGATTGGCAACGTGAAGGATATCATGCCGTTCCTTGAGCGGGTGACCCAAGCTGGCATGAAAGATCTCGTCATCATTGCTGAAGACGTTGAAGGTGAGGCACTGACCACATTTGTCCTCAACAAATTGCGTGGCACCTTCAATGTGCTCGCTATCAAAGCGCCAGGGTTTGGCGACAGTAAGAAAGAATTGCTTGGCGATATCGCCGTAACTATCGGTGCACAGGTTGTGACACAAGACACCGGGATGTCGTTTGAGACTGTTGGCATTGAAGCACTCGGACGTGCATCACGCATCGTCGCGAAGAAAGACAGTACTGTCATCGTCGGGTCTGCGACAACAAAGACTGCTATTAACGACCGTATAACGTCACTTGAAGCAACACTTGAGCAAACTGAGAGTACGTTTGAGAAAGATAAGTTGCGTGACCGTATCGCAAAGCTGGCAGGCGGTGTTGCAGTGATCCGTGTCGGTGCTGCGACTGAGGCTGAAATGAAGTATCTGAAACTGAAGGTTGAAGATGCGGTGAATGCAACCAAAGCGGCAATTGAAGAAGGACTTATCGCCGGCGGCGGATCAGCATTTGCACACATTGCCAAATATCTCAGAAACAAACGGGGTGAAATGACGTGGGGTGATGAGTATGAAGAGAAAGGGTATAACATTGTCATCGAAGCGCTTGAGGCTCCTCTTATTCGTATTGTTGAAAATGCACTCGGTGACGGGGAAGGAAAGGCAGTTGTTCGTAAGGTGCAAGAGAGTACCAGTGAATCAGCAGGGTACGACGCGCTGAAACGGGTGCATGTTGAGGACATGTTTGCTGCCGGTGTCATTGATCCATTGAAAGTGGCTCGGGGCGGGCTGCGGCATGCTGTTTCAACTGCCGGTATCTTCCTGACAACCGAAGCAGCGGTCGCTGACATCCCGGAGAAAGAGAAGCCGGAGGTAGACCCTGCTGCAATGGGCGGCGGCATGTATTAAGGTTCTTAATCGTGTACACTGGGAATACTTCCCCATCTTATGCTGACAACAGTTATTATCGTCATCTTTGCACTCGGTGCCGTACTTGCTTTTCTGTATAACAGTTTGGTTCGTGCACGTAACCGAAAGGATGAGGCATGGTCTGATATTTCCGTACAGCTGAAGCGTCGCCACGACCTCATTCCTAACTTAGTAAATACCGTTAAAGGATATGCGGCACACGAAAAGGAAACATTTGAACGGGTGACGTCACTTCGGGCAAAAGCACTTGAGGCAAACGGCGTGCAGGACGCCGGAGCAACAGAAAACATGCTCACTGACGCACTGAAGTCTATTTTTGCAGTTGCGGAAAACTATCCAGACCTCAAAGCAAGTGCATCGTTTGTTGAAATGCAGAAAGAGTTGAGCGACACAGAGAACAAGATTCAAGCTTCCCGTCGTTTTTATAACGCAACGGTGCAGGATTTCAATTCTGCAATACAGACGTTTCCTAAGAACAGTATTGCTGCTCTGTTCCGCTTCACTCCCGCTGAGTTTTTTGAGTTGTCCGCTGATGAAAAAGAGGCAGCTGAAAAGCCCGTTGATGTTTCGTTTTAACAACTCAGTACTGCTGTATGTCATCACTTTACCGAGAACAGGCACACAATGTTCGGCGAACATTCTTTTTCATGGGACTGTTTCTGATTGTGGTGATCGCCATTTCATGGTTGATCTCTGTCATCTTTGCATCTCCTGCAATCCTCTATATTGCAGTGATTCTCTCTGTCGGGCTTAATGTTGTTGCGTACTGGAAGTCGGATACAATTGTCATTCGCATAACGAGAGCAAAGCCGGTGACTCGGGACACCCACTTTGACTACTGGAACAGCGTCGAGAATCTCTGTATCAGTATCGGCGTGCCGATGCCAAAACTCTACGTCATCGACGATCCTGCCCCAAATGCCTTTGCAACGGGGAGAGATCCGAAGCATGCCGCGGTTGCGGTAACCAGCGGTCTCTTGCACGTCATGGAGAAACAGGAACTTGAAGGCGTGCTTGCGCATGAGATTGCCCACATTCAAAACCGAGACACGCTCATCATGACGGTTATTGTCGTGCTGTTCGGGATGGTGACGATCTTACTTGACCTTGCACTGCACGCATCACTGTTCTCTTCTGACGAAGAAGGTGGTAATATGCTCATCCTGCTTCCGATCTATATCGTCGCACCAATCATCCTTATGATCATTCGTTTTGCGGTGTCACGAAAGCGTGAATTTCTCGCCGATGCAACTGCCGGTGTTTATACGCGATACCCTGAGGGTCTTGCATCGGCACTGCGAAAGATTGAACGGGCGAGTCGACCGGTGCAAGGGGCTCGGACTGCCACTGCACACCTGTTCATTGCAGATCCGTTTGCTTCACATGCACGTGGTCGAACTATCCCGCCAACGGAAAAAAGGTTAGGTTTTATGCGACTCTTTGACACGCATCCACCGATTCCAGAGCGGGTTCAGGCACTTGTCGGGAATACTGGTAATAACGGGTAAAGTGTGCCGTATACTGAAAGCATATATGGAGGAATCTTCATATATTACTACTTATTTACGCGTAAAATCATATGATTCATAAGATCGCAATGATACTTGTCCTGATCGGTGCACTGAACTGGGGACTCGTCGGAGTCACCGGATTGTTCATGGATGAGTACTTCAACCTCGTTGAATATCTCGCATCCGATCTCATTGGTCTTCAAGTGCTTGAAAACATCATTTACGTTATCGTCGGTGTTTCCGCAGTCATCCTTTCGGTGAGCAAAGGATGCTGTGACAGCATGATGAAGCAGAGGACGACGGTTGAGGGCACGATGAACCAATAATTCATACTATATGTGTGGCGGGGATGAAAACAGCTCGTGGGTATCACGGGCTGTTTTTATTTGCAGTGGTAGGGTGGGGGTGTATGGCGAAACGTTTTGTCATTCAATTTTTTATTCTTTGCACCGCTGTCGCCGGGTATTGGTGGTACGTATTGGTGTGGGTGCCGCTTGAGACAGAAGTGCCGATGGTTCGCGTTCATTTCCTTGATGTCGGGCAGGGAGACTCGATACTTATTGAAACACCAAGCGGTCGTCAAGTTCTCGTTGATGCAGGACGGGACGGTGCAGTGTCAGCTGCACTCAATCATGTTATGCAGGCGAGTGACAAGCACATTGATGCTCTCGTCATGACACATCCTGATGCAGACCACATTGGCGGATTTGCTGCGGTTCTTGATCAATATGATATTTCGTCAGTCATCCATTCATTCATCCCCGCGGAGACGCAGGTGTATCGTGCGGTGATGGAGCGTGTGTACGCAAAGGAGCAGGCGGGAAAGATTGCAGTGCATCAGGTTGATCGTGCACAGCAATTTATTCTTGACGATGTTACCCTCTCTCTCCTTTGGCCGCTCGATCGTACTGTTGCTGACAAAAATGCCGCTTCCGTTGTTCTTCTTGTGCAGTATGGTGATCAACAAGTACTCCTCACTGGAGATGCTCCCGTTGCTGTTGAAGATGTGTTATTCAATGTATTTCCGGACCTGTTAGCCGATATTGAGCTTGTCAAAGCAGGGCACCACGGATCCCGCACCTCATTTTCTCAAGCAATGCTTGAGAAGGCAGAGCCGCACAGTATTGTTTTTTCATACGGAGAAGGGAATCCGTACAAGCATCCGCACCATACAGTCTTGAATCGAACTGCTGCATATGTTGCAGAACACCCCGATGCACGGGTATACCGAACCGTTGACGGAACGGTATCGTTTTGCATAACAAAAGAAAATACCATTCGCTGCTGATCGGTACCGTTTAGAAAAAGAATGGTGTAACGAGGCTGGCAACAAAAAAGGCGGCGAGGATGATGGTGCTGATGAAGAGTGCCTTCTCCGATCCTCGGCGCTTGTGTGCTCCGCTTTCAGACACTTCGCCACCACCGAAGGCACTGCCGACATTAGACTCACTCTGCTGGGCAAGAATGGCGACAATCAGAAGGATCGCACTGACAACTTGGAGTACCTGGAGGATAAACATAGTTTTTTCAGTATACCACTACGGACGGAGGGCACCGATCATTTTCAGCACCTTTTCTGCCCCGTGCTTTTTGACGGACCTAAGTCCTTTTGCGGTAATACTCACCTTGACCTTTTTCCCGTTGACGATAAAGGTCTGCTTTTGCAGGTTCGTTCGTTTCCAGGTTCGGCCGGTCGGATTGAACTTCGTTGCTCGCGTTCGGTTGCTGTATCCGCCCCCGACAACCGGTCTCTTTCCCGTTATTGGACACTGTTTTGCCATATGTCTGTACTGTATCACGATGGTATACCTGACGGCAAGGTGCCCTGATACCAGGTGCGTGCTAGTATGGGTGCAATGACAGGTGCCTTCATTCTCATCATCGGCATTGCCGTTATTTTGCACGAAGTTGCACACGGCTATGCAGCCTCACTTCTTGGTGATCCGACCGCACGGGATCAGGGGCGGTTGACACTTAATCCCATCCCGCATATTGACCTCATAGGCACTATCATCATCCCGGCGTTTCTCATCATTACGAACGCCGGCATTCTTTTTGGCTGGGCAAAGCCGGTGCCGTACAATCCGTATAACTTGCGGGGTCGGTTCGGAGAAGCACTTGTTGCGGCAGCCGGTCCTGCAACAAATATTGCCCTGGCACTCCTCTTTGCTCTGCTGTTTCGACTTTTTGCTGACGCCAGTGCCGTCCCGCTCTTTTCAATGGCGGTTGGTATCAATCTCTTTCTTGCCTTTTTGAATCTCATCCCCGTGCCGCCGCTTGATGGGTCAAAAATTGTCAGTGCGTTTTTGCCGATGCAGACACGACTTCGTTTTGAGGAAAAGGTGGCTGAAGTGGGAAGCAACCCGATATTCCTTATTCTCGTCCTTCTCGGTATCGTCTTCTTCCTCGCACAACCGCTTGCTACGTTGGTGTGGTTCATCACACAACGATTTCTCGGTGTCTAGGGAGGTTGCAGAATGTTGGCATCATATGATACCTTGTGGTATATATGCCGACAATTAATCAACTCGTCCGACGAAAGCGGGTGAAACGAGGGAACAAGGTGAAGACGGTGGCACTTCGCCAAGGGTTTAATGCAGGGACAAATCGAACCACCTATTACCTTTCTCCGTTCAAGCGTGGGGTGTGTGTGAAAGTCGGAACGAGGAACCCTCGAAAGCCGAACTCCGCGATGCGTAAGATTGCTCGTGTTCGCCTGACAAACGGTATGGAGGTAACCGCATACATTCCTGGTGAAGGTCACACCCTGCAAGAGCACTCTGTTGTATTGGTTCGTGGTGGTCGTGTGAAGGATATCGGTGTGAACTACACTATCGTTCGCGGTACCTTGAACACCGAAGGGGTTGAAAGTCGGCGGCGGGCACGAAGCCGTTACGGAACAAAGCGACCGAAATAGACAGACAAATTATGAGACGACCACTGAAGAAAAAGAGGACCATTATGCCTGACCCCAAGTATGGGTCGGTTAAGGTTGCCGGTCTCATCCACTACGTCATGGAACGGGGCAAGAAGAACGTTGCACGAACTATTGTGTATCAGGCGTTTGATGAAATGGAGAAAGGGTTGAAAAAAGACCCGCAGCTTATTTTCGAAGAAGCACTGCAAAATGTCGGGCCGCTCACTGAGCTTCGGTCTCGTCGTGTTGGCGGTGCAAACTATCAAATTCCGCAGGATGTCCCTGCAAACCGTCGGTTTATGTTGGCACTTCGATGGATCCTACAGGCGGCAAAGGAGCGAAAAGGGATGCCGATGCACAAGCGGCTTGCTCTTGAGATCATTGATGCGAGTAAGAATGAGGGAGCAGCAGTTGCTCGTCGTGAGAACACACAGAAAATGGCGGAAGCAAACCGAGCGTTTGCTCATCTGGCGTGGTAGAGTGAAAGGTGTATGACGGAAGTTCGAGATTATCCGCTGGATCGTGTTCGCAATTTTGGTGTCATTGCACACATTGATGCCGGAAAGACAACAGTAACCGAGCGTATCCTTTTTTATACCGGTGTCTCGCATAAAATTGGTGAGGTGCACGAGGGTGAGGCGGTCATGGACTGGATGGAGCAGGAGCGCGAACGGGGTATCACCATCACCTCAGCTGCGACAACGTGTTTTTGGATACCGACAGAAAAGAAAGGTGACAAAGAGCACAGCTACCGCTTCAACATTATCGACACACCCGGTCACGTTGACTTCACTGCAGAGGTTGAGCGGTCCCTGAAAGTGCTCGACGGCGGTGTTGTTGTCTTTGACGGTGTCGCCGGTGTACAGCCGCAATCAGAGACGGTATGGCGGCAGGCTGATAAGTACCATGTTCCCCGTATTTGCTTCATCAATAAGCTTGATCGAATTGGTGCCGACTACGACAAGGCGTTTCAAACGATTCGTGACCGCCTCTCTCCGAACGCCGTTCGCATGCAGATTCCGATCGGTATTGAAGATAATCTTTCCGGCGTCGTTGACCTGCTCACCATGCGTGCACACTACTTTGAGGGTGAAATGGGATCAGTTATCCGTGAAGATGACATTCCTGCCGACCTTGTTGAAAAAGCAACTGAGTATCGTGCTGAATTAATTGAGAAGGCTGCAGATGTTGATGACGGTATTGCTGAGAAATTCCTTGCCGGTGAAGAGATTCCCGTTGCGGATCTGAAGCAGGCAGTTCGAACGGGTACCATTGCGAATACGGTCTTTCCGGTATTTGCGGGATCCGCACTGAAAAACAACGGGGTGCAGCTCGTGCTTGATGCCGTTGTGGACTATCTTCCGGCACCGATAGATATTCCGCCGGTGCAGGGAACACACCCGAAAGACCCCGATGTCACTATTGAACGACCCGCGTCTGATGAAGAGCCATTCTCTTCCCTTGTTTTCAAACTGCAAATTGATCCGTTTGTCGGTCAACTTGCCTTTTTCCGTGTCTACTCCGGCATGCTCAAAGCCGGCTCCTATGTGCACAACACCCGAACCGGCGACAAAGAACGTATCGGTCGTATTGTTCGTCTTCATGCAAATGAGCGGGAAGAGGTTGGTGTGGTGTATGCCGGTGAGATTGCCGCAGCTGTCGGTCTGAAAGATGCAAAAACATCTGACACACTCTGTGATGAGAAGGAGCCGGTTGAGTTAGAAAAGATTGTGTTCCCGGAACCGGTGATCCAGTTGAGGATTGAACCGAAGACAAAGTCTGATCAAGAAAAGATGGGTATCGCACTCACCCGCCTCTCTGCGGAGGATCCGACATTTCGCGTGCACACTGACGCTGAAACCGGAGAAACAATCATTGCCGGTATGGGTGAATTGCATCTTGAGGTGATTGTTGATCGTATGAAGCGGGAGTTCAACGTTGAAGCGGGAGTCGGACAGCCTCAGGTTGCATACCGCGAGACAATTCGAAAAGAGGCGGATATCGAAGAGAAGTACGTTCGACAGACGGGAGGTCGCGGTCAGTACGGTCACGTGAAGATGAAGATTGCACCACTCCCTGAGATGACAGAAGAAGAGGTTGCAGCACTGCCGAAGAACGTAAAACATGATGCGACCTTCATGTTTACCAACAGTATCAAAGGGGGAGTTATTCCGCAGGAGTATATCCCGGCGGTTGAGAAGGGGGTTCGTGAGTCAATGGATCGAGGAGTCTATGCCGGCTATCCGATGGTCAATGTCGCAGTTGATTTATATGACGGGTCATATCACGAAGTTGACTCATCTGAGATTGCCTTCAAGGTGGCGGCAGCACAAGCATTCCGCGAAGGAATCAAACAGGCAGATCCCATCCTTCTTGAGCCGATTATGGATATGGAGGTGACGGTGCCGGAAGAGACCATGGGGGACGTCAGCGGTGACCTCTCGTCTCGCCGAGGACAGATGGAAGGGGCTGAGGATCAGGGAAATTTGAAGGTGTTAAAAGTGAAAATACCCCTCGCAACGATTTTTGGCTACACCACGAGCCTTCGATCGCTGACCAACGGTCGGGGAACCTCAACCATGGAGTTCTCTCACTACGCAGAGGTGCCGAAAAACATCGCTGATGAGGTCATTGCGAGTCGTTCAGGGGGAGGTGGGAAAAGTGCCTAAATATCGGCATTTTTTCAAAAATACCCTTATTTTACAGCCTTTTTGTCTCCAGAAAGGCAAGAAAAGAGAGAATATTGACGATTTATATCATTTATTGTATTATATTGGTATACGAGAACATTTATCTACAATAATCCAACAACGAGGAGGACAGCATGGCATTGTTGCTGGCACTACTGATAACCGGTATGGCTCAGATGGTCTCTGCAAAGGGTCACTGCTTTGATGATTGGGAGAGTGCGGATGGTAGAGGTCACACCTACGCGATGGACGCGTTGATGTTGGCTTCTCAGAAAACGGGGCTTTCGCTCCCGCTTTTGATCGCACTTGCCCAGCAAGAAAGTGGTATGGGCAAAAATATCGGATCGTCGGGTGCTGGCATTGCTGATGCCCATCCGTCGAGAGACGCACCCCTATTCTGGATTTTTGCCGAACAGTTCGGCTATGATCCGAAATTGGCTTGTGCGTCACGTCGCCCCGGTTATGGCTGGGGCGGAGCAATCGGAGTCACGCAAGTAATACCTTCCACTTTTGCGGAATTGAATGGATACACCGTTGTCCGGTCAAAGACGCAATTTTCTGCCCGCATCAGGCGTGGCAAATTAGTGACAACCGCGAACGACGTACGTATCGTTCAGTGGTTTCTCAACAGGCGGGGATACCGCCTGGCTGAGGATGGTCGCATGGGGAAGAAGACGAGATCTGCTCTCGCTGACATGCAGAAAAGGGCGGGTTTTTCCCGCACAGTATGTCAGAAAGAGATTGGCAGTATCGGTGGGTGCACTCGTGCCTACATTGCTGTCAAAGGCGGTCTCGTGAAGATTTCTTACAACCCAAGACGAGACAAGGTTCGGAAGTTTTACGGTCTGTCAAAACCTGTTGACCCGTGGAGTTTTCAGGGAAGTATGCTCACAGGAGCGTACTATCTAAAGAAACTGTACGACAGGAAAGGTCGTGGAAACCGAATTCTGTTTTCATTGGGTGCGTACTATGCCGGTCCTGGCGGATCTTGGAAGCGCGGACAGGGTTACGCAAATAGCGTTATCCATCGTGCCAAGCTGATTGACGGAAGAGTGCAGAAAAAGCTGCAAGAATTCCGAGCATTTGCTATCAGCAAAGGATTTCGCCCCGTATATCGGTTGGAGAGAATGTAGTACTATGGGAGCACTAATTATGTGCTCCCATTTTTTTTTGCACCTCTTTTTGGTGTTTAAGTGATGTATAGCTGATAACATGGTCTCGCAGGTTTGGGTTTCCTTGCGGAGCAAAACGAATGTGCATAGTAAATGGTGAAAGCACTTTTTGATTGGAGAGCATGCTGATGACACAGTTGAGGTTTTCGATATCACTTAACTCCTGTGCTGAAAACTCCGGTGAAAATTTCTTTTCTAATATTTCCGCGTCCTGAATACCCGTTCGAAATGCAATTGTTGTCCCCACATTACCAAGAACGGCACCGCGAATATCATCAGTGAGCTGTTCCATGTACTGGTGTGCAATAGTGAGGCTGAGGTGGTATTTTCTTGCCTCGGAGAGAATCTGACTGATACTGTCAGTGGTAAAGTTTTGAAATTCGTCGATGTAGAAGAAGAAGTCTTTTCGCTCATGTTCGGGGACATCGTCTCGAGAGAATGCGGCAAGGGCAATTTTTCCTGTTACGAGCATGCCGAGAAGTTGTGCATTGATCTCTCCGATTTTTCCCTTCGGCAACTTTACAAACAACATCTTCCCGGAATCCATGACCTCTCGGAATGAGAATGATGAGTGCGGTTGTTCAATAATCGGACGGACATAGTCATTGGTCGTGAAGTTGCCAAACTTTGATGTGATGTACGGAGCAATATTGCTGAGGCTCCAATCACCCTCCACTTTACTCGCCTCATCTTCCCAGAACTGCCGTACCGGCTCAAGCGTGCACTGTTTTAAAAGTGACTCGCGAAACGAATCATCGGTGAAGACACGGGGAACCTCCATGAGAGTTGCAGGCTCATCCTGCTTGCCGTCCATCAGGAGCAAAAGTGTGTTTCGCATGTACTGCTGAAATGCCGGACCGGTTGACTCAGGGTTGTTCTGTCCAAACAGACGGTTGAAGATGGAAAGGATTTCGTTGACGATAAACGTCTTCTCTTCCGGACGGCTTTTGTCATACTCAAGCATATTAAGTCCGAGAGGACTCTTCACGTTACTCGGATCAAAGACAATGACGTCATCGAGTCGGCTCTCCGGGATAGTGGTGAGCATATCGTCGACGAGGTCACCGTGCGGATCAATGATACAGAGTCCTTTCCCGCTCTGAATATCCTGGTATGCCATTGATTTGATACTCGCTGTCTTTCCCGTTCCGGTTTGACCGATGATGTAGATGTGTCGCAGACGGTCTTGTTCCGGCATGTATATTTCCTTTTTTTGATCGTGGAAAAGGTTATCTCCGAGGAAGAGTCCTTCGGTTGCTGTCTCTGTCGGTGCTGCAACCCGTTTCGTCTTCATCCATTGGAGGTTCCCCACCTCAAGCGGTCTCGTCGGCAGGTGGAAGATGCTGGTGATTTCCTGTGCGTTGAGCGTCGAACTTCTTTTTACGTCATGGAGGCGGAAGGTAAAGTTGAGGGCAGTTGTCTTGTCCTTTCGTTTTGTAAATGAGAAAGCATTATGCTCTGCGGAGCCAAACGATTCAAACCGCCCCTGCAGGGTTTCAGAGAGGAGTCTCGTTTTTTCCTCACTGTCAGTGCAGATGCCGAGTCGTACGGTAACGTTATAGAGTTGTTCTGATACCTTCTCTTCGACAAGTGCTGCCTCGGGGGACGCTTCCGGTTCTTTTTCATCTCCGGTGTTGGCAACCGCAGCCGCTTGCTGCAGTTTTCCGCCGACACCGGTCGGCTTGATCTCTTTCAGGCGTTTTCCTCGCCTGAGGTCTTTCAGAACGCCCCGTATCTCCCGTGCTTTCTGTTTGTCTGATCGCCGGAGGGTGAGCTGCATGGCAATGCCGACGCCGTCTTCCCGTGCACTTGCAAAGGTTCCGATAATAGGGGCGAAGGTGTCGGTCTCACTCTTTTTATACGTATAGATCGGCAATCCGTCATATTGGCTGAGAGTAAGGTCAAGCAGCTCGCTGTGACCGCCTTCTCGGAATATGGTGTAGTCAGAGACCTCTTGCACCTGTGCTCGTTCAAAGACCCGCCGCACCTGCGTTTTCACGGTATCCTCGTACTCTTTTGGTACGGCAATAAAAAACATGATGTCAGTTCCTTTGCTCGGCACCGCCATCTCAAGTGTGATGGATTTTTTTTCAGGGACGATAGAGTGCAGGAGGTCTTCAAACAGCCGTATTTGCACAAGGTCATTTTGTTGTTCGTCGTTACCCGCATGCGGTGTCTGTGTTACCTGCAGTAGGGTATATGCAACAGCTTCTTTGAGGGCCTTTTTTCGGGATCGCCGTTTCGTGAACCAGAGGGCGGCCATAGACATAACCCAGATACCGATTGCGGCACCAAAGAGTGCATATGCCTGCGTGACCCGCTCAGATGCAAGGAGGGTGTTCCAGAGGTCTGTCAATTTATCGAGAAGCGGGTCGAGGATCATGGTGCGTTTTGATCAGAAAACCGCCGGTGCGTCTCTCTCGCCATAGCATCGTGGTATAGGTCGAGGATAAGCGGGTCATTCTTTTTCATTGCTTTCGCTGCAACGGCAGCAATACTGCCGCCGCTGAGTGTTTCTTCCACGAGGTCCGTCACTTCTTTCTTTACCGATTCGTCAATGTCAGTGAAGTGATCGGTATCTGTGCCGCCCTCCTGATTAACGGGTGGCGGAACGACCGTTTTTGGTTCGTGACCCGTCAGTTTTGCTATCGCGTCGCGAACTGCCAGCATCTCCCGCTCTGCACTTGTGTGTTCGCGACCTGCAGGTTGGTCTCTTTTTTGTTTCCGGGTTCGTTCCTGATCAAGTGACTGCTTGACCTCGTTTTTAATAGATTCCAGTTCTTCGCTAAACGTACTTCCTTCGGCGGTTGGCATGGTATCAGTGTACAGCACAACACCCTTGTGCACGAGGAGTTGTGCACCGCAGCAATCTCATTCAATGTGTATAGATGTAGTTTCCCAGTACACACCGATGTACACTATCTGTGCATAGTGTATGGCAGAGGATACGGTGGTACAGCGTGAACAAAAAGAACGGTCGGTTGCTCGGGAATCGGTCGGAAAAGATGAGGTGTTGCGAGGGATGTTGCAAGACGGCACGGTGAACACGGTCTTTCAGTATGCACAGAAAGGTGGAGCGGGTGGCGGTTTTGAACAACTGCGTAAATCTATTGAGATGTTCGCAAGGGGTTTGTATGACAGCGATCTCAGTGAGGAAGAAGCGGAAGAGAAGATGAACGTGTATCGACACAGTCTCGAAATGCTACACAATACTTTTGTCAGTCTTTTCAAAGTATCTCAGGCAGACGATCCGCGACGATCTGTTCCACCGTTCAGTCTGTTTGAGATCGCAAGGTTGAAGCAGTATGTGCGTGAACAGGGTGCTGATCCGGATGATGAAACCAGTGATCTCGGTGACGTTGTTGCAGAGACTGCTGGTGAGGTGAAGGGGGGAAGCGGTGACGCTGCGGGGCAGGAAGAACAACCTTCATCTCATCACGAGACGTCTGCAATGAAAGAAGGTGAGGAGGGGAAAGAAAGAACGCCTCGAGAAGAGAAGGTTGCAGAGGGTGTCAATGAAGAAGATGAATCTCCTCAAGAGGAAGCAGAACCTGAACCGGTAGCAGAATCGGAAGATCAGGTTCCTGAGAGTGACGTGGAAGGACCCGCACCTGTCCACACCGAGGATGAGCCGGATATCGAACAAGATCCGCTTACAGAACTACAGGAGAAGCATGCTGGGATAGAAGCTGACAGAAAAAGGGAGATGGAGGAAGAGAAGGGGGGTATGCTGCGTCAGATACAGGCGAAGCAAGAAAAGCTACGTTCTCAGAGTACGGCAGAAGTTGCCAGAAAGGAGCAGCTGAAGCAGGTAGAGAAATCTCTGTCACGGGCAGAACAGGAGCTCTCATACCTTGCCCGAGCACACGGCGATCTCCAGGCTCAGCATGAAAGTGCTCTGACAGCGGTTGCGACTGCAAGGGAGGATTTTGAGAAAAAGCAAGAAGTGCTGAACCAGGAAAAGAAACGACAGCAAGATCTTGAACAGGCTGAGCAAAAACTTGCGAACATTCAACGGGAGGCGCAGCGTGATATCGAAAAGGCTCGACAGGAGCTTGCCCGTGTTCAAAGAGAAGCTGAACAAGTTAACGTCAGTCCGAACCAGCGGCGCGTGTTCACGGTACTGCACCCGCTCATTGTTGCGAACAACGAAAAGACAACTGCCCTTTTAGGATGTGACGCGAAGTGGGGTCAGGTGCTAGCTGATCAAGAAGAGGAGGCGAGGGTTGCTCGGGAAGTCCTTCAGAACACAGAAAAAGAAGGTCAAGACAGTGACAAGGAGTCAGCAGATCGGCTGGCACGTGCCGAAAAGGCTCTCGCTGAATCCAGAGAGATGTCTCAGAAAGAAATCGCTGACATTGAAAAAGAAATTGCTGATATCCAAGAAAAAGCCGGACAGGAAGGTGTTGATCTTAACTCTCAAATGACGGTTGAGCAAACTGCACAGACACTGCTTGAGCCTGAGGCTATTGCCGTGAAGGAGAAGACTGCCGTTCTCCACGAGCGAGAGGCTGATTGGGAACAGCGGCAAGTGGCTACAAAGGATCTCATTGATCGAATAAAAGAAGAAGGTGCTGAGAGCGGCGGTGAGGAAGAAGCTGTTGAGAAGTCACGGCACATACTTGAGGATGCTGAAAGAAAAGCGTTACACGTGAGCGACATGATGCAGGAGTATGAGACGAATAGGAGTAAGACTGAAGAAGAGATTGAACAGCTCAAGGACAAAAAAGAGCGGATAGATCATGTTGAAGAAGAAATCGTTGACATGCTTGATAAAGATCTTTCGGATGCCCAGAGTGAACTGGAGCAGGCATCCTTTACAGAGAAACTGAAACAGGCATACCAATCGTTTTCTGAGATGAATCTATATGACAAGAACGTGCTTGGTGTGCGTCACCGCATCGACGCCAGGAAAGGAAAAACTGCAGGGATTCTCAAGTTCATGGCACGACAGGCATCGGTTCGTAATGTCATTACCGCTCTCCTCGGTTTTGGCACCGGTGCCGTTGGGAGTCCTGCCTTCATTGCATGGACTGCAGGACTTGGTGCTGTCGGCGGCGGTATAACAGCTGAGAGTTTTGTTGCAACGAGAGAAGAAAAGGCAGAGGAGCAGAAATTAGAAAATTTCTTGGAAACATTTGAAAACCAGAAGAGTGTCCGAGGAGGTACGTTTGCCGAGGTCATGACACTTCGTAACGATTACCTTGCGTTTGTAAGACAGCAGGGTGGTGACGTAGAGAGATTCTTGCAGAAACCGGCATACGTTCGTCTTGAGTCTATATATCAACATTTGTTGCAGCAAGAAATTAACCTCAAGGTAGAAGCTGCGAAAAACGACCTCAACAATGCTGATCGGGTGCAGAAGTTCCTTGACCTTGTTGAATCAGTTGATCATAGGCGGGAAGTAGCATTCAGGAAGAAAGGTGTTTCAAAACGACAGAAGGCCTTTTTGTTCGGTGCCGTCATCGGAGGTGCGGCCGGTTTCGTTCTTCGGGATCAGGCGCAAGACCTCTACAGTGCACTGTCCGGCGTCGAGACGCCTGACACAACATCCGCTCCGGAGAATAAGGTGGAGATTTCTGACAGTGGAAAACCTGAGGCAGAAGGTCACGAAGCAGAGCTGTCTGCTGACTTGCATACGGTTCAAAAAGGAGACAGATTGTTCACCATTCTTGAATACGAACCTGAACAGCAATCTTCGTTTGTGCAGAAGTGGTCACAGCTCAGCGCGAAGGAAAAGATAGCACGGCTCAAGGAGTTTGGCATGCGTGCTGACGTGAGAAATCTCGGTGATGCTCCTAACTATATTGAAATCGGGGATACGATAAACAAACAGGCAGTTCAGGAATTCCTTTCCGGCACAGAGGGCGTATCGCCGGCAGAGAGCGAGGCAACACCTTCTCAGCCCGATACTGCAGCTGCAGAACAGAATCAGAGTGAGGTCATGCCGAATCAAAAAATGGATGAAGAGATGTCAGATCAATCCATGGCAGGTATCGATGAGACAGTGTCGTCCCCGGCTCCCGATCAGGAACCAGCGGCGGATCTCTCAGAACCTGAGGAAGGATTTTCTGCCGATTCAGAAGAATTTGCTGCAATCTTACAGGAAGTTGCCGGTAATGATCTTGGTGACGTAACGGTGAGTTTCCAGAAAGGAGGAACGTCACTTGAGAATGTTTCACTTGCCGACTTCAAGCCGTGGTTTAGCAGTGAGTCCGGATGGTCCGATCGCCTCGCTTCACTGCCGGCGTCCGCGGATGTGGTCCGGGGCAGTGATGGGTCAATAGAAACACTGGTTATTGACCTCGGTGAAGGTAAGGCTGCAAACGGTATTTCGTTTAGCCGTCCCGATGAATCTATGGTGGAGCGATTCATAACATCTGTTTCCGAGGAGAAGAAAGACTTGTTTGACCTGAAAGGTGACGGTGAAGTTCCGGTGAGTCTTGTTGCTGCTGTTGAATCCGTGCTTAAAATCGCAATGCTTGATCACGCCGGAAACGCTACCCTTATGAATGAAGCTGTTCCGGAACTTGCCAAGAGCATTGTCGAAGAACGACAGGACCCTCAGGGAATTATTTCTATTCTTCAGAAGGCAGAGGGAGCTACGGTTAGTGGTGGCGGTAAATATTTCAACCTTGTCAGACAGTCGTCAACCGCAGGGGAAATTATCCTCGGCAGTGCTGATATCAGCAGGTTTGCCGCACTTTAACAAGGTGTGTATAACTTCTTTTCTTTGGCACTTTGCCGACGTATACTAAAAATATGTTAACGGAAGAAGTTGAAAAGATGGGTCTTGGTGAAGTACTCGGTATTGAGAACTCACCTGAAGATGTTCGAGATGAGATTCTTAGTAAAGCGGTTGCAATTGTTGAGACACGTGCATTGACAGAAATACTTAAACAGCTTGACGAGAGTGAACAGGAAATGCTTGTAGGGTTTTTTGAACAACAGGACGGTGAGGGAGTTGTCAAACTGCTCTCAGGAAAAGGGATTGACCTGTCTGCACTGTTGGAAAAAGAAGTGCTCAAGATCAAGAACGAGTACGCAGAAAAGGCTGAAGCAGTAATTGCCTAACTTGCCATCTTTCCCGTTTCGGTTTACTATACCCATTGTCGTGAAAGCGACATTGCATGTGGCTCTTTTTTGCACATTGCGGTAAGCAATGGTCTGTTGTTTTGTATCAGGCGAAAAACCCTTGAATGCATCATTATCACCCTACAAAAAACATACGATATGGCAGAAGCATTTGATAGAAGCAAACCTCACGTAAACGTGGGGACTATTGGTCACGTTGACCACGGAAAAACGACGTTGACGGCGTCTATCCTCAATGTGTTGAATAACACAGAAGGATATGGTGCTCGCGTCAAGGACGTTGAAGGTATTGACAACGCGCCGGAAGAAAAAGCTCGTGGTATTACCATTGCGCTTTCGCACAATGAGTATGAGACACCGAAGCGACACTACGCACACGTCGACGCTCCCGGTCACGCTGACTATATTAAAAACATGATTACGGGTGCCGCACAGATGGACGGTGCGGTTATTGTTGTCGCCGCAACTGACGGGGCAATGCCACAAACCCGTGAGCACATCCTGCTTGCAAGACAGGTCGGTGTGCCGAATCTTATCGTCTTTATTAACAAGTGTGACATGGTTGATGATCCTGAGATTATTGACCTTGTTGAAGCTGAGATGCGAGAACTCTTGAGCAAATATGAGTTTGACGGTGACAATGCTCCCGTTATTCGAGGATCCGCCCTGAAGGCGCTCGAGGACCCGACCGGTGAGGAAGGAAAGAAGATTATTGAGCTCGTTGATGCGATGGATACCTTCTTCCCGGAGCCGAAGCGAGACACGGATAAGCCGTTCCTCATGCCGATTGAAGACATTTTCTCTATTGAAGGTCGAGGATCAGTGGTGACGGGTAAGATTGAGCGGGGAATTGTAAAAGTTGGTGAAGAGATTGAAATTGTCGGTATTAAGGACACAGAGAAGACAACGGTGACCGGTATTGAAATGTTCAATAAGGAACTCGATGAAGGTCGTGCCGGTGACAACGCCGGCGTGCTGCTTCGGGGTGTGAAGAAAGAAGATATTCACCGAGGTCAGGTGCTTGCCGCTACCGGATCGGTAACACCGCACAAAGAATTTGAAGCCGAAGTGTACATCCTCTCGAAAGACGAGGGAGGTCGTCACACACCGATTGTCGGTGGCTACAAACCGCAGTTCTACATTCGAACAACTGACGTGACCGGTGAGCTGAAGCTTGCGGAAGACGTGAAGATGGCAATGCCAGGCGACACGATCAACGTAACCGTTTCTCTCATCAGTCCTGTTGCACTTGAAGAGCAACAGCGATTCGCGATTCGCGAAGGTGGTCGTACGGTCGGTGCCGGTGTGGTAACAAAGATTATCTCCTAACTACCATAACGGTATCAACGTATGGCAAGTCAACCTAAGACTACAAAAAAGTCTGGTGTGCATACGCTTCGCATGCGTGTGCAAGCATACGAACCTCGTGTTCTTGATTCGTCGGTGAAGCAGATAATTGAGACGGCATCCCGCCTTGAAACAAGCGTTGTCGGACCAATCCCACTGCCGACGAAAATCAAAAAACACTCGGTCAATCGGGCATCATTTGTCGCGAAGACATCGCAGGAACAATTTGAAATGCGAACGCACATGCGACTCCTTGATATTGAACAACCATCACCACAGGTGATTGAAGCGCTGAGCAATCTTTCGTTGCCAGCCGGTGTTTCTATTGAGGCACAGATGTTGTCGTGAGGGTGTGGGAATAACCTATGAAATTCATCATCGGAAGAAAACTACAAATGACCCAACTGTTTGACGACGACGGTGTCGTGCAGCCGGTAACGGTCATTTCGCTTGAGCCGCTGAATGTTTCTCTCCTCCGGAGTGAAGAGAAAGACGGATACAGTGCGGTGCAGGTTTCATATCCCCAGTCAAAAAAGCAGGCCGGGCATAGAGAATTTCGTGGGGACACGTCAGACTATGAGATGAACCAGGCGATCTCAGGCACTGACGTATTCGGTCCCGGTGACGTTGTTCGGGTGAGTGCTCAGGCAAAGGGAAAAGGGTTTCAGGGTGTCGTTCGTCGGCACGGATTTCATGGTGGTCCTCGATCCCACGGTCAGAAGCATAACGAGCGGCAGCCAGGATCTATCGGATCCGGTCTCCGGAGCCGTGTTCCGAAGGGGACAAGAATGGCCGGTCGTACCGGCGGTCAGCAGGTAACGATAAAGGGGACTCGAGTTATCTCGGTCGACAAAGAGCGAGGTCTTCTTCTCCTGCATGGGTCAATACCGGGACGACGCGGAACATTAGTTACGGTTCAAGGTGTATGAATAAGACAAGTCTCACAGCACCACTTTATACGCAGGACGGGAAAGAGCGGGGGACCGTAGATCTTCCTGAACATCTCTTTGCACTTCCGTGGTCACCAACACTCATGCACCAAGCGGTGACAAGTTTTGAGCACAACCGTCGATCAATGACTGCACACACGAAAGGTCGGTCAGAGGTTCGCGGCGGCGGTCGCAAGCCATGGCGACAGAAAGGAACCGGGCGTGCACGGCACGGATCCATCAGATCGCCGTTGTGGGTTGGTGGTGGTGTTACCTTCGGTCCGTCTGCGGAGAAAGATTACCGTGTTTCCCTTAATAGAAAAGTACGGGCAAAGGCATTCTTTATTGCCCTTTCAGAGCGATCTCGCAGTGAATCAATCGTGTTTCTCAGTGACCTGTCACTTGAAAAACCTTCGACAAAAACTGCGGCGACGTTGGTTGATCACGTTTGCCCGGATAAAGGACCGAAGCATCGATGTTTGTTTGTGTTTGCCGAGAAAAATGAAGCGGTCCTCAGGAGTTTTGCGAACATTCCTGGCATTGCAACCGCGTCACTCGCAACAGTGCACGCACGAGACATTCTTCTTCCGAACAAGATTGTCTTTGTTGATCCGGAAAAAACACTTTCCGGTCTTGAAGAGCGATCAACACGAGCAAAGAAACCTGTTTCATCACGCGTATGATTTTCCCCACACTATTTAAAAAAGGCGATGACGACAAAGAAGACGCAAAAGGTGCAGTACCGGTATCGGTAAAACCGGTGCGAGCCAAGCGGTCGAGTTCAATGCGTCGGACCAGGCGTCTGTCACACATACATCGATCGTACCAAAAACAGGAAGGGATTCCCGCAGCGGATCGTCTGTCGTCATACCGCATCCTCTCCCGTCCTGTCGTCACTGAAAAGGCGGCCGACTTGTCTGAAAAAGGAGTGTACACATTTCTTGTGCATGATCGAGCGGACAAGTTTTCTGTCGCACAGGCAGTTGAAGCGGTGTATGGGGTCCGTCCTCGATCAGTTCGCATAGCAAGGCGACCGTCTCGTCGGAAACAGGTTCGTACCCAAAATCAGCGACAGCAACGATACGGGTTCACCGCGTCAAGGAAAAAGGCGTATGTTGTCTTGAAACCCGGTGACACTATCAGTCTTGTATAACAGAATGTATGGCGATGAAGAAATATAAACCAAGGACACCTGGACAGCGCGGTACCACAATACCGCTCTATCGGCGTTTGCTCAGCGGCAGCAATCCGTTTCGACCGCTGACTGCAGGTATGCGTCGGTCAGTTGGCCGCAACAATGCCGGACGTATCACCGTGCGGCATCGTGGAGGCGGTCAGAAACGTCGGTACCGTTCTGTTGATTTTCGGCTGGAAAAGCGTGACATACCGGGTGTTATTGAAACGGTTGAATATGATCCAAATCGATCTTCATTCATTTCACTCGTCTGCTACCGAGACGGTGAGCGTCGGTATTTGCTGACACCGGACGGAGTCAAGGTCGGTACTGAAATTGTCACGTCAGAACGAGCTCCGCTCCGCCCGGGCAACCGTCTTATGATCCAGCATATTCCGGTCGGTACTGATGTATACAATGTTGAATTGAAAAAGGATGGCGGGGCAATCCTCGCCCGATCGGCCGGTAGTGCTGCAACCCTGCTCGGTCATGACGGTTCATTTGCCCACATTAAGATGCCGTCTCAGGAAATTCGAAAGGTGCCGGTGACCTGTTTTGCCTCTGTCGGATCTGTTTCAAACAAAGGACACCACCTTCGTGTTATCGGAAAAGCGGGTCGAAAGCGGTGGATGGGACGGCGACCGGTTGTTCGGGGTAACGCGATGAACGCGGTTGATCACCCGCACGGAGGCGGTGAAGGTCGTCAGGGTCGCGGTCGTCGTCGTGCAGTGACAAAATGGGGAAAGCCGTCCGGCAAGCAGCAGAAGACGCGGTCACCGTCACGATATTCAAACGCTCACATCGTTCGTCGACGTCCGGTCGGAAAGCGACGTTAGCTGTTTGACCTGTTATGCAATTTTAGATACCATACCACTATATGACACGGTCTGTCCGAAAAGGTCCATTTGTTGACTGGAAACTTATGAAGAAAATAGCCGGCAAAAGCCCCGGTGATACCCCTCCTATCAAAACATGGGCTCGTCGGAGTCAGATAGCCCCGGAGATGATCGGCTTCACTTTCAGCGTCCACAACGGAAAGACGCATACTGATATTGTGGTTAGTGAAGAAATGGTCGGACACAGGTTTGGCGAATTTGTTGCAACAAAACGATTTCCCGGGCACGGTGGTCGACTGCAAAAGGCGACCGAAGAGGAACAGAAGCAGGCAGAAATCGCAGCGGCACGGTCTGCAAAAGAAACAACAATGTAGCGTATGAAAGCAACTCTTAAAAACTATCGACAGCCGCCGCGAAAAGTCCGCCTTGTTACCCGCGAGGTGCTCGGTAAGCAAGTCCCGCAGGCACTCGCACTGTTGCAGGTTATTGACAAGAAGATATCTGAGCCGATTAGTAAGCTCATTCGTTCCGCAGTCACAAATGCAGGAAAGCGAGCGGAAGATATGGTCGTGAGATCAGTGATTGTGAACCAGGGGATCGTAATGAAGCGATATCGACCGCGTGCGTTTGGAAGGGCAACGCCAAACGTTCGGCGGACAAGCACAGTGCATGTTACCCTTGAGGAACAAAAAACAGTATGACGCATGTAGTACACCCATACGGATTTCGTCTCGGCATAACGAGAGATTGGCGATCTCACTGGTTCTCCGGAAGCAGGAAACAATACCGTGCCCTCTTGCGTGAAGACCACCTCATTCGCACCTTTCTTGACAAAGAGCTCGCTGATAAAGCGGTAAGTGAAATGATTTTTGAACGTGACCGTGATGAATTGCAAGTGACTATTAAAACTGCCCGCCCCGGTCTCATCATCGGTCGCGATGGTGTTGGTATCGAGGCCCTCATCGATCGGGTAAAACGATTCACCCGAAGACACGGACTCAACGGACAGGTGAAGATTCGTGTTGAAGAGGTGCGGTACGTTGATCAGGATGCCGGGCTGGTTGCTGATTCCGTTGTCGACTCCCTGAAACGAAACATGCACTACCGACGGCTAATGAAGCATACCGTTGAGAAAGTTATCGCAAGCCGTGATGTTCTCGGCTGTCGGGTCGTCATCTCCGGCAGACTTGGCGGTGCTGAAATCGCCCGTGTTGAGAAAGTGCGTGAAGGACAGGTGCCGTTACAAACGCTTCGTGCTGATGTTGACTATGCACATCGAAATGCTGTTCTGTCGTACGGAACACTGGGGGTGAAGGTGTGGATCTATAAAGGGGAGATTGAGAAAGCATAGCCTATGTTGTTTCCAAAGAAAGTAAAATATCGACGTTTCCAGCGTGCACGACGAAAGAGAGATACTATGCGAAACGCAAGTCGCGGGGCAACACTCAACTTCGGTACCTGCGGTGTCAAAACACTATCAGCAGCCCGCATTCGATCAAACCAGATTGAAGCAGCTCGTCGTGTTATTGCCCGGACACTTGGTAAAGAAGGGCGTGTTTGGATTCGAATCTTTCCCGATCGTCCTTGGACACAGAAGGCTGCAGAGACGGGTATGGGGAAAGGGAAAGGAGATCCGCAAGGATTTGAAGTGCAGGTGTTTCCCGGACACGTCCTCTTTGAAGTTTCCGGTGTGTCTGTTCCCGTTGCACGAGAAGCGATGGCTAAGGCAGGCAGAAAACTGCCGGTACGGGTGAAGTTTGTAACACGAAGTGACGTATGAAAAAGGAAGTATATACCACAAAGAAACGAAGTGAGTTGCTTGATAGTCTTCGGTCTGCCCGAAAAGATCTCTGCAATGCGATGCTTCGTCCGCCTCGTTCCGGCACAGATGTGAAGAAACGTCAATTATTGCGAAAGAAGATTGCCCGCATTTCTGCTGCCCTCTCCCAAGTAACGACCGTTGCCAAAGAGAAAGAAATAGTGGATGATACGGGCAAAGAGACACCTTCAAAGGCAAAGGTGTAGGATGGTATGGAAAAAGAAACAAAGAAAAAAGTATTCAAAGGATCTGTTGTCGCGTCTCCTATGCAGAAAACCGCTATTGTCGCGGTGACTCGATATGTTCGTCACCCGCAATACGGGAAGTATCGTCAGGTGACAAAACGATATAAAGTGCATGACCCTGACGGCATCGCCAACCCCGGCGACGTTGTTTCCTTTGAAGCATGTCGACCGATTTCAAAGGAGAAACGGTTTCGCCTTTTACCGAAAGACGTATGATACAGCCCCAAACCATTGTTCGTGTAACTGACAACTCCGGTGCGCGTATTGTTCGCGTGTTCAAAGTGCTCGGCGGCAGTGCCCGTCGATATGCCCGCATTGGTGACGAAGTCGCCTGTTCGGTGCAAACAGCTGAGCCACGAAAGGAAGTGAAAAAGAAACAGGTTGTGCATGCTGTTGTTGTTCGGCAGAAAAAGCCATACCGTCGAAAAGACGGTTCGTATATTTCTTTTAGTGAGAATGCAGTTGTTATCGTTGATCGAAAGAAGAAGGAGCCGCTCTCAACAAGAATATTTGGTCCGGTGCCGCGAGAACTGGATGCAAAGGGGTACCGAAGAGTTGTTTCCATGGCCCCGGAAGTTGTGTAACAAGGTGTATGAAGATACGAAAAGGAGATACTGTTATTGTTTTGAAGGGATCTGACCGGGGTAAGACGGGGGTTGTCTCCTCTGTCGTCCCGGAACGGGAGACGGTTATTGTTGAAGGTCTCAATATGAAGACGGTGCACATGAAGCCTCGTCTTCGAAATGAAAAAGGGACGACGGAGAAACGGGCAATGCCTATTGCAATTTCAAATGTCTCATACTTTGACAAGAAGAGTAAGAAGCAAACGCGAATTGGATATGCCGGTGTCGGCAAAGAGAAGAAGCGGGTTGCTCGTGCCGACGGTGCTGCGGTAACAGAAACAAAGGAGGCGGCGAAAAAGAAGACGAAGCGGCAAAGTGCAAAGAAACAGGTCGTCAAGAAAAAAGTTGCAAAGAAAAAGACCGGTACTGCTGCGAAAAAGAAATCATAGCGTATGAAAACAAAGACAGAAACAAAATTAAATGAAACATTTACGTCATTGAAGGATGCATTTTCCTGGAAGAATACCATGCAGGCGTCAAAGATTGAGAAAATCATTGTTTCCACCGGTATCGGTCGGGTGAGGAAAGACGGTCAGCGTGTTGAGCTCATCCAGGACCGTCTCGCGAAGATAACCGGTCAAAAGCCGTCACCGAGGAAAGCTCGGCAGTCTATCGCATCGTTTAAGCTGCGGGAAGGTGAAGTTATCGGGTTTGCCGCAACACTGAGGGGGAAACGCATGCTCTATTTTTTTGATCGACTGATCCATGTTGCAATTCCTCGCATGCGAGACTTTCGCGGTATCTCTCGTACCTCTGTTGACGAGATGGGGAATCTGACAATTGGTATAAAAGAACATACGATTTTTCCTGAGACACCTGATGAAAACCTGCAGGATGTGTTCAGTCTTGCGGTGACGGTGGTGACGTCAGCATCGAACCATGACGAGGCAATTGCTTTTTTTGAGCATCTCGGTGTTCCGTTTACCAACGAGAAAAATGATAGTAACTAGGGTATGAAATTGGTTGACATTATGCGAAAACATGCTCGTATTGCACCGACTTGTGGAATGCACCGAAGCAATGCTACTATATCTTTTGACCATAGAGCATGCCCGATATGGCGTGTCTGGTCTACGTAGTTGTATATGGCAAGAAAGTCACTCATTGCACGAAATGAAAAAAGAATGCGACTTGCGGAGAAATACGCAAAAAAACGCACCGAGTTAAAAGAGCGTGGTGACTGGGAGGGTTTGCAAAAATTACCGAGGAATTCTTGTCCTGTTCGGATTAGAAACCGGTGTTTCATCACCGGTCGGTCACGAGGCTATCTTCGGCAGTTCGGTATGTCGCGTATTTGTCTCCGTGAACAGGCGGCAAAAGGACACGTACCGGGTTTACGAAAATCATCATGGTAATGGACGGCATTGCGGATTTGATCGTCCGAATAAAAAATGGTGGAATGGTTCGTGGTGAAACGGTTACCGTCTCCTATTCAAAAATGAGGAATAGTGTGGCACAGAAGATGCGAACCGCAGGATATGTTGCTGATGTAACGACAGACGGTCACGGACCGAAGAAGCAGCTTATCATCACCTTGCAGTATGGCGAAGGAGGTGAACACCGTATCCATGGCGTTAAAAGGATTTCAAAGCCAGGTCGCCGGGTATACCTTGGTTTTCGTGATATTAAACCGGTCAGAAACGGATACGGAACCCTCTTCCTTTCAACGCCGAAGGGAATATTGACAGGAAGTGAAGCAAGGAAAGATCAGGTTGGGGGTGAAGTACTCTTCTCATTGTGGTAAACGTGTATGTCAAGGATTGGAAAACAAGTCATAACAATTCCGAGCGGGGTTGAGGTATCTTTTGCAGATCAGCAGTTGACGGTAAAAGGACCGAAGGGGGAGCTTTCACGACCGGTTCGGGATGAAGTTACGTTTTCCGTTGACGGAGAAACGCTAACCGCAGGATTAGCAAAGAACACCCGTCTCGGGAGAAGTTTGTGGGGGACCTTCTCTTCTCATGCGAAAAATATGATTATCGGTGTCACCGAAGGATACAAGAAAGATCTTGAAATTATCGGTGTCGGATACCGGGCTGAGGTAAAAGGGACGAAACTCGTCTTAACAGTCGGGTTCTCACACCCTGTTGAGCTGGATATTCCGGAAGGGCTGCAGGTTGCGGTAAATGACGCTGTCATCAGCGTCACCGGATCAGATAAAGAGTTAGTCGGTTTGTTTGCATCACACATTCGTCAGGTGCGAAAACCTGAGCCGTACAAAGGAAAGGGGATTCGATATGTTGACGAGTATGTTCGACGAAAGCAAGGAAAGCGTGCTGAAGCCACTGCGTAACCTATTTATTTTACCTATGAAGCAAGGAGGAAAAAAAGAACGACGAGATCAGCGGAAACGACGAGTTCGTGCAAAAATCTCAGGAACGGCAGATCGACCGCGACTTGCATTTTTTCGATCAAACAAAAACGTGTACGCACAGATTATTGACGACGGTGTACAGAAAACCCTTATGGGCACGTCATCACTGAAAGGTCAAGGGAAAGGTGCACTCCAACAGTCAGAAGAGATTGGCGGTCTTGTGGCGAAGTGGGCATCTGAAAACGGTGTGCAACATGTTGTCTTTGACCGGGGCGGGTTTCCGTATACCGGTTCGGTGAAAGCTTTTGCTGATGCTGTCCGCTCTGGCGGTGTACAATTTTAACTACTATGACTGAAGAAGAAACAAAACAGCAGAAACAGGGTGAAGAGAGAAATCAAGGAGATGCTAAGCCTGAAATGAGGGGGCAGAGAAACGGTCGAGGAAACGACGGTGGTCGTGGAAGAAAGTCACGTCCGTCACCGTTCAGCCGGTCAAAGCGACGTGAGCGGGTGAAGTCCGAGTTTGAATCCCGCGTGCTCTCCGTTCGTCGTGTATCTCGTGTGGTCGCCGGTGGTCGCCGTTTCAGTTTGAGTGTTGCAGTGGCGGTCGGTAACGAAAAAGGGAAGGTTGGTATCGGTACCGGCAACGGTCCTGACATGGCAACTGCTATAGAGAAGGCACGGTATCAGGCACAACGATGGGTCGTTGATGTCCCGTTAACAGAAGAGAAAGGAATCCCGAGTGAAGCATCCGGTAAGTATTGTGCGTCACTGGTACACCTTCGACCGGCAAAAGGCTTTGTTGCAGGAGGTGCTGTTCGGACGGTTGTTGAACTCGCCGGTATTCAAAAAATCAACGCGAAAATTCATTCACGAAGCAAGAACCACCTCAACAATGCCCGGGCAACAATTCGTGCATTCACAACGATGCGGTCGTAACCATTAACCATTGTCTATGCTTCATACACTTGCAACACGCACAAGAAAGAAAAAGCGAATCGGTCGTGGCGGTGTTCGCGGGAGAAAATCCGGTCGGGGCGATAAAGGGCAGCGATCGCGAGCGGGTCGCCGAATCCGACCGGCAATTCGAGACGAACTGCAACGGATCCCGAAACGTCGCGGACATAATCGTAATCGTGCACGAGGAATTCGAGGAGACCGTGGTGAGCGAGTCATTACCTTGCAGATGATTGACAGAAACTTTTCAAACGGTGAAACCGTAACACCGAAGGAGCTCATTACCCGTCGAATCATCGGACGTGTTCGAGGTCGTGAACCTCGTGTTTCGATTGTCAGCCGAGGAGACCTGTCACACTCGGTCACGATTCGTCGCTGTCGTGTCTCAGCATCTGCACAGAAACACATCGAGGAAGCTGGCGGTGCGGTACACTGATAGCACTATGTCAACGAAGGCATTTAAAGCATGTTTGACCGATACCGTTCTTTTGAAGCGGTTTCTTGCTGTCATTGTCGGTCTTTTGGTGTTTCGCCTCCTGACATCTATTCCGATCCCGCAGATTAGTGAAGCGGCACTGACGTCACTTCTCTACCAAAACCAAATTCTTGGCGTGTTTAACCTCTTTTCCGGCGGCGGGCTTTCGAATTTTTCTATTGCAATGCTGGGAGTCTTTCCGTACATCACCGTTTCCATTGTTGTGCAGCTTCTCACATCTGTCTCTCCTCGGCTGCACTCACTCTATCACGAAGAAGGGGATGTCGGTCGTCGGAAAATCGGACAGTGGAGTCGTATTGCAACTGTTCCTGTTGCTGCACTGAATGCCGGCGGTATTTTGCTCTATTTTCAATCTCAGGGTGTCATTCCGAGCATGCCGATTCCTGACATGGCAATGACTATCCTCCTCATTGTTACCGGCTGCATGCTCAGTATGTGGATCGGTGAACTCATGACCGAGTTTGGTATCGGGAACGGTATTTCCATGATCATCTTTGCCGGTATTGTTGTAAATATTCCAACGCTGATAACACAGGTAACCGCAACCTATTCACCTGATCTCCTGCTCTCCTATGCTCTTGGGTTTATTGGCATTGTAATTGGCTGTATGGTTGCGGTATGGATGAACGAAGCCGATCGTCCCGTACCCATTACCTATGCCCGATATGGCATCGGACACGGTGCACATGATCGGCGGGTTGAAACGTATGTCCCGGTGAAGGTAAACCCGGCTGGTGTACTCCCTGTTATTTTTTCTATTACGGTCGCGATGTTTTTCCAATATATTTTTCGATATCTGAGTGAGGCTAACGTTGCAGTACTACAACCGATCGGTCTCTTTGTTACCGAACAACTTGCACAAGGGTACCCGTATGCACTCGTTGTTGCTCTTGCTACCGTGTTCTTTACATACTTCCACACGCCGATCATTTTCAATACGAAAAAGATCTCGGACAATCTGCAGAAACAGGGTGCTTTTATCCCCGGCGTTCGCCCCGGTGAGGAGACAGAGTCATATTTTGGTACCGTGCTTGTGCGCATTATCTTTTATGCCGCAATATTCCTCGCCGCAATCGCCGCCCTCCCCTTCGTTATTACCGGATCAACAGCAGGAACCTTTATCTTTGCGATAGGGGGTACCGGTGCTCTTATTGTTGTCCATGTTGTTCTTGATGTGTACCGCAAAATAACTGCACGTGTTCGGGATACGCTGGAGATGGCGTAATACCTCGTGTGGTATAGTGTGGCTATGAAATCATATCTCTTCTTTGGTCCCCCGGGTTCTGGAAAAGGGACCCAGCGGGATCTTGTTGAGTCACTGCTGACAGAGCGTAAATCGGAGTGGGTTTCAATTGAAACAGGGCAACTGCTTCGTGACCACGTCAAATCGTCGGATACTATGATAACAAGACGTCTTGGTGACGTCATGTCCCAAGGCGGTCTCGTTCCGTCTGCTTTCCCAATCACAATGTGGGTGAATGCTCTGACGAAAACAACGGCATCATTTGAGCATATCGTTATCGATGGTGCGGGGAGGAAACCGCTTGAAGCACAAATTCTCGTCGAACTCCTCCTCTTTTTGGAAGGCATGCATGTTAACATTTTTCTTTTGGACGTTCCTGATGACGAGGTGATCAAGCGTCTCCTTAAACGCGGTCGTGAAGATGATCGAGAAGAGGTTATTCGTGACCGTATCGCTCTGTATAACGATGAGATAGAAGGAACGGCAGCATCTATCAAATATCTTCGTGATCACGAACATGTGCATTTTTGTGATATTGACGGTGTCGGGACGGTTGAAGAAGTACACGAGCGAGTCAAACCGTTCATTACCATATGATTATCACAACAGACGAGGAGCGGGAGGTCTTTCGATCCGCCGGCAAACATCTCCGCTCTGTCCTTGACGCCGTTATCGCAGAGAGCAGGGCAGGGGTGTCGGCGGCAGACCTTGACAGTCTTGCGAACAAAGAGATCACAGCACGTGACTGTCAACCGTCATTTCTCAATTACAAACCGGGCGGATCATCCCGAGCATTTCCGGCAACGCTGTGTGTGTCGGTAAACAATGAAGTCGTTCACGGTATCCCCCATCGAGAGAAGGTGCTCAAAGATGGTGACGTTGTCTCACTCGACTGCGGTCTGATATATCAAGGTGTCTATGTTGATACTGCGTGCACGACTATCATCGGTGCCGGCAGTCCTGAAGCACGGAAACTTGTTGATGCAACGCGGAAGGCTTCAGGGTACGCCATGATGTTTGTACATAGCGGTTCAACAACCGATGCTATCGGATCTGCTGTTGAAGGTACTGCAAGGGAGTACAATTTTACCGTTCCGCCCGAGCTGGGTGGTCACGGTGTCGGCGCAGCACAGCATGAAGATCCGTTTATACCGAATATTGGCGGCACAAAAGGTGTGCAGCTGCAAGAAGGGCAGGTGGTTGCCATTGAGCCGATATTTTTCTCAGGGAAGGATCCACGGGTCGTGACAAGTGATGACGGATTTACTATTGAGACCGCTGACGGCAGTTTGTCCGCACATTTTGAACACACGGTTATTGTGCAGGGTGACAAAGCGCCTGAGATAATAACTGGTCCGTTGTGGTAGACTAGGGGCGTATGGATGATATACGACGACAGCGAACACTCGTTATCCTCAAACCTGACTCGATTCAGCGTGCCCTCGTCGGTGAAATTATCAGACGGTTTGAGCGAGTCGGTTTGAAACTTACTGCCCTCAAGATGGTTGTTGCTGACGCTGACATGGTTGAACAGCACTACCTCGCTGAGCCAACGTGGCGAGAACAGGTCGGTAAAAAGATTTTGGAAAACAAAGGCGGCGAATCAGACGGTAAGACGGCTGAAGAGCTTGGTGACGCTGTATTACAGCAGTTGAAACGGTTTATGACCGCAGGACCAATTATAGTTATGATTCTTGAGGGTGCCGGTGCGGTGCCGCTGGTGAGAAAGTTGGTAGGAAGTACGGAACCGCTCTCCTCTGATGTTGGTACGATACGGGGTGATTTTGTTCTTGACTCGTACCAGCTTGCCGACGGCAGCGGTCGGGCAATCAGAAATGCTATTCATGCATCCGGAACTCCCGAAGAAGCGGAACGGGAAATTGCAATTTGGTTCACCTCAGATGAAATCGTGTCGTATCAGACGGTATACGAACACATTTTATACGACGTTAATTTTGACAATGATCTTGATTGATGACAACTATCGCCGACGAATGCGGGTCCTCATCATTACTTTGTTTGCGGCATGTGTCATGCTTGTTTTGCATACCACTGGCACATCCCTCTTCCTCTATTGGACTATTAACTGGTTTGACCTCCTGGTACACGGTATCGGCGGCTTTGTGATTGGAGCCTTTTTGTTTTTCTTTTTTGCACAGCGACCACTCCTTTTCGCTGTCAGTTCCTTTATTGCAATTACCTGCTGGGAGCTCTTTGAGGTGTTTATCATTCGTATCCCGGCTGAAGGTATCCCGTATGTCACCGACACGGCGAGTGACATCCTCATTGGTGTAGCCGGTGTCGCAACGGCTCGACTACTTCTTCGCCGCCTCTGATGATGCAACCTGTTTAACAACTCGATCAAAGACATCCTGATGTTGCTGTGCGAGCTGTGCGAGCATCTTTCGATTCAGGTGAGCATCATGCTGTTTAAGCTGGTGTATGAGTGCACTGTATGAGAGGTTGTGCGGTCTCAATGCTGCAGAAATGCGTGTCGTCCACAGTTTTCGAAAATCACCCTTCTTCTTTCTTCGGTGGGCGAAGGCATAGGAAGCGGCATGAAAGAGTGCTTCTCGTGCCTGCCGTTCCTTTTTTGATCGACCCCAACGATACCCCTTCACCTTTTTTAGGAGGGATTTTCTTGATTTAAGTGATATTGTACCTCGTTTTATTCGTACCATATGCCGTTATGAAACTAAGTATCGTTGCCGAACTTTTGCAGAAAGTGTCATAGTTCGCTTCCGTTTTTGCCCGAGCTTTTTCGACTGCTTCTGTTTTGCATTAAAGTGACCCCGTCCTTTTCCGGATACCTCCAGTTTTCTCTTTTTTGTGACCCGAACACGGGATAAAATCGCTTTGTTCGTCTTTGTGCTCATGGGGTAGAGTATATCACAAAAAGGCTGTCTGCAGGATATCTACGATGCTCGCAGTGTTACCGAAAACCCTTTGGCACTCTTTTGAATATCGTTAACCCGTTTCACATCCCCGGGAATTTGCTCAACAAAAGTGTTCAGCTTTTCTTTCAAAAATGTCTCATCCATACCCTTGTATCGACCGAAGAGGTAGAGGTCAACCTGCACATTACTGCCGTTGTCAAGCCAATCCCGTATTTTTCGAATTCGCAGCTCAAGCGTGTCGCCACTCGTCCCCGGCTTAATCTGCGTATGTTTCGTCTCCTCAACGCGTTTTTTCCCTCGCTCACGATCCTGCTCTGACCACTTCTTTTTCAATTTATTCTGTTCGTACTGATACTTACCGTAGTCAGCGATACGGACAACGGGAGGACTCGATCGTCCCGTTATTTCCACCAGATCAAGATGTTCTTTTGCTGCCGCTACCAAGGCCTCCTTCAGTGGGACAACGCCGACGTTCTTTCCTTCAGCGTCAATAAGCCGAACCTCTCGTGAACGAATATCCTCATTCACACGAACCTTTGGCTGTGGCGGTTTTCTTGCTCCTCTTCTTATATGCCCACAGTGTATACCATTTGTTTGCGTTATACTAGGACAGATGAACCGGAGGCGAAAGGTAAGTATTGCCATTGCCATTGCCATACTTTTTGTGTCTCTTATTGCCGTTGAGCACCCATCCGTCCAGTTTGTGAAGCGGGGAATTGCAACCCTCGGGGTTATTGATTCCCAATACACGCTTGTCGGGCTAACTGATGTACGGTCAACTGATCATGTTCGGGGAGACCGGTCTTCCCCCATCGCCCTCATTGAATACTCAGACTTTGAATGCCTGATGTGTGCCGCAATGCAAGATACGCTTGACCGGCTTGTTACTGAAAAACCGGTAATGCTTGTCTCTCGACACCTTTTCCCTGATACCGCGAAACAGTCGTTTGACCTGGCGGTTGCCGCTGAGTGCGTTGGCAAACATGGGGGAGACGAAGCGTACACCGCTTTTGCGAAGTACCTCTATGACGACAGACATGATCAAGGCACGGATCGGGCAATTGAACAGAAGGTTGCATCACTCGGCGTCTCGTTACAGGACTTCCAATCTTGTGTTATCAGAGATTCTGTTATTCACAACAAAGTTCGTGAGGACAGTAAAGAGGGATGGCAACTCGGTGCCCAGGGAACCCCCTACATTGTCGTTGTCTACAACGGGAGACCGATCGGCATCTCCTATGCGAACAATTACGATGATTTTCTCAGCCGGATAACGGCACTGGTCGCTGAAGTACGGTAGTTGATTTTTTACCATCTATGGTATACTGGACGCATCGTTAATAATTCCCATTAAACGCTTTGCCATGAATGATCATAAAAAAGATACCCCCGAGAATCCGCTTGAGACGATGAATGTCCGAAAAGCGGGTACCTTGTTCATTGTTCTCGTTATTTTCAGCATCATCTTTATCTCCGGCATGCTTTACGCATCAAACGGAGCCAAAGTCAATCTGCATAAAAATACTGACGGTGGTGATACGGTTAAACAGCCGGAAACACCGCCGGCACCGGCACCGACGGAAGTCCAACCCGAGCCCGAAGAAGTGCTCTCTGCAAGTGACAGTGACGTATTTTCAGTTCGCGACAATGACGCGACACGAGGTGACGGAGACATTCTCCTCATTGAATATTCAGACTTTGAGTGCGGCTTTTGCCAGCGCTTCCACTCTGTCGTTAAGGCATTGGTTGATGACGGATCGGTAACATGGGTGTACCGACACCTCCCGCTCTCATTCCACGAAACTGCCGATGAAGCAGCAAAACTTGCTGACTGTGCACGTATTCACGGAGGTGACGACCTGTTCTGGACCTTTACCGACTCTGTCTTTGCGTCTGACTCGGTGAACACACCTGATCCCGTTGCGGCGTACCGAAAACTCGGTCTCAGTGCCGGATTAACCGACAGTCAAATGGATGCATGTCTTGAGTCAGGAAGCCCTTCCTCACAGGTTGTCAGTCAACATGGTGCTGATGCTCAGGCATACGGCGTGAACGGAACGCCCGGATCATTCCTCGTCAATACAAAGACAGGAGCAGTTGAACGTATCCCGGGTGCATTCCCGCTTGAAGACCCGACCGGCGGACCGAATGTTCGAGACCTCATCTCGAAAGTTCGAGGATAGGGGATAATGGTTGAAGCAATATCAATTAGTTTTTTTGCAGCGTTTATCGGCGGGATAGCCATCACGTTCTTTCCGTGTAACTATCCTCTGGTGCTCGGGTACATCGCCCTCTTGGTGAGCAGGGAGCAGCAGACGAGTATTGCTCAAGCACTCCTCTCCACGCTGTGGTTCTTTGTCGGATTTGCCTGCACTTACACATTTTTTGGCGGTATTGCCGGTCTCTTCGGTCAGTTCAGTCAGGTAGCATTGCTGTTTAATCAGATAAAGCCTCTGCTCGTTACCACCGGCAGCATTTTCTTTATTGCTATCGGACTGATTCTCCTCAAGGTCATAGCACTGCCGAAACAACTGCAACGATCCCGTTTTGCTTCTCTCCCCAAAACTCTCTCACCGACAACTCCGGTCGGGGCAGTGATCATCGGTGCTATTTTTGCGGTGGGGTGGTCACCGTGTGTCGGTCCGCTTCTCGGTGGCATTCTTGTCCTTGCCGCATCGTCCGGATCCGTGCTCACCGGCATGGCACTCCTGATTGTCTTTTCATTCGGCATGATGGTACCTCTTGCAGTACTGACGGTGCTGTATGCCAAATCATCGCGACTCCTCAACATCGCTGAGCGGGGAACTGCGACCATGCAGATGATCGGCGGACTGCTTTTCATTCTCATCGGTTTCTTTTTCCTGTTCGGCGGCGTGTCATTTATGCCGTACGGTGAATTTCTTGAAGGGTTGGAACGGTACGTATAGCACAAAGGGCAAACAATTTGCTAGTATAGATAGCAATGCCGCCCATAGCTCAGTTGGTAGAGCAGCCGGCTCTTAACCGGGAGGTCCTAGGTTCGAGTCCTAGTGGGCGGACATGCCGAGGTGGCGAAATTGGTAGACGCGCTGGTCTTAGGAACCAGTGGGGTAACCCGTGGAGGTTCAAGTCCTCTCCTCGGCACTACAGTATGAGTGGTTGATTACAAAATCAATGCTATTGCAAGTGCTGCCATGCCAACATTCTCTAGCACAGTAACAGAGGTGAGAGGGATTTTGAGAGCGGTGCCAAGACAAACACACTGAATATCTGTCTGCCTTCTCATGGCAATGACAACGCCAAGACTGCTAAAAATCATCCACGCCGCCTCTGTCCACAGCAGCCAGTCAGGGTGAAATCCTGCAAACATGACAAGACCGAAGGCAATTTCAAGAAATGGGTAGAGGTACCCATACCCCCGCCAGTGTCTTGCCAGCAAATCATAGGTTGCGTATCCGTCAACAAACCCTTTCAAGTCAATGAGTTTGAATCCGCCGAAGACGAGGAAAACCCCTATCATGCTGTTCAGCATGAACCGGTCTATGTCACCGCCGCTGCTAATACCGGCAACAATGCCGATGAGGGTAATGATAATAATGAGTGGCAGATAGTCTTTTCCTGATCGTTGGGGTGCATGCTCTTTATGCTTCATGTAGCAGCGTGTATGTTTTGAGGCACGGACGGGAATCGAACCCGTGTATAGGGGTTTTGCAGACCCCTGCCTTACCACTTGGCCACCGTGCCTGATGGGTGCAGTGTACTACACTTGCATCACCCTGTACCAGGCATCTCTTTTGCCTGAACGAATCGGATCGTCGGGACCGTTCGCAGCATGCTGTGTTTCTTGAGATACTCCTTGCACGCCTGTTCCTGCCGCCTGAGAAAGTCAGCAGCCTGTTCTGACCGCTCTTCCGGGAAGACGGAATAGTATACCCGGGCACTTGATCCTGACTTTGTCAGGTGGACATACGAGACAGTAATAAAGGAGCTGTTGTTTGCCGTTTCTGTAATAAATTTTGCAACCCCTTCATGCACAATTGATGTCACCCGACCACTTTTTATATCACGCTCATTCATGATGACTTGTCTGTGAGGTCGGGAAGTGCAACAGCAGTGTCTTGCAGTGCAACGGATCCCTCTCCTTTGATACGCATTGCAAATTGCTGCTTTTCTCCCGACACGCTATCCTGCTCTTTGTTTCGCTGTTCAAGGGATTCAACCACGAATTGACCGGCAATTGATTCTCCCCGCTTTATCGCAATGCTTTGCCCCTTTTTGAAAGACCCTTCAGTCACTTGAGCACCAACGATGTAGGTGTTCTGTGCCGGCTGCTCTTCAAATATTCTGATGATAGATGCCTCGCCGGTTACATTCTGTAGTTCGTATGTTCCTCGTTTTTCCTGTGACAGCTCTTTTGCCCATGCCGTTACCTCATAGATTGTCGGGAAGAGATGGATCGGTGTGTCTGTTCGTTCAGCAAGCCGTTTTGCCCGTTGATCAGCGGTCGTGTGGAATCCGAGCACCTGACCGCCATCCTGTGACTTTGCAATGCGAACATCTTCTTCAGTCACCTGACCGACTGCACGTTTAACAATAGAGAAGGTGATGCCTTCTTCTGCAACGGCTGCAACTGCCCGTTCAATGGAGGTGAGACCCGACGCAGTATCAGAACGGATGACGAGAGATATGGTTCTGCCGCGTTCACCGGTGTCAACGGTTCGTTGTTGCTTTTTTGATACTGCACTCTTTGCCGCTTCGGTTGCATCTTTCCTGCTGTCATACCGGAAGACCGGTGCACCGATAGCGGGGACCGTGTCAAAGCCGGCAATACGTACCGGTGTTGACGGAACAACATCAGTTACCTTTTTCCCCCGGTCGTTTGTCATGATGCGGAGCGGAGCGGTGCTGGACCCGATGCGGACATAGTGATCGGAGGTGAGACTTCCTTGCAGAACAATGACGGTTCCGGTAATACCAACTTTTGGATCAATGTCGGCTTCAACGAGGGTACCGACAGATCCGTCAGTTCGGTCTTCCACAATCTCATACACGTCGGTGGTGAGGAAAATGAGGTCAATGAGGTCTGAGACACCTTCGCCTGTTGTTGAGGAGACGCCAATCCACGGAATGGATCCGCCAAGCTGCTCAAGAAGAATGCCTTGTTTGAGTACACTCTGTTTTGCTGTTTCAATATTCGCTTTTTCAGTGTCTATTTTTGTAAAAACGATGATGAAAGGGGTTTTCAATTTTTGTATCACCTCATACGTTTCCTGTGTTTGCTCTTTCCATCCCTCTTCCGATGAGACAACGAGCAGGGCAATATCTGCGATCTCAAGACCGTGCTCTCTGACATGCAAAAAAGCCTCGTGTCCCGGGGTGTCAATGATAGTCGCCCGGCGTTCAGACCCTTCGTACGATGCATGGAGCTCATAGGCCCCAATGTGCTGGGTGATATCACCTGCCTCCTTGAGCTCGGTATTCGCATTGCGAATCGCCTGCTGCAATGTTGACTTGCCGTGGTCAATATGTCCAACAACGGCAATGATTGGTGGTCGTGCTGGCATATACCAGCCATTATACGTGAAATGGACAAGAAACAGTCAATGGAGGGGTAGAAAAGAGACAAGTATTGACAAATATACAAATCACTGTTATTATACAAACATATTGATATGAACATTCACCTCTTGAAAAGGAGGATACCATGTGCCACCACCGGGTCGAAAACCACCGCTGATACCCATGACGCGAACGGTTGAGATACCAACAAGCGTGGCTATACTACACAACGGCAAGCGGCTCCAAGCCCCCTGTACACAAACGAAAGTGTACAGGGGCTTTTATTTTTATCCGGTGCAGTTTTGAACATGCTGAGTTTCACCACCAACACCAACCTCGTGTTACAATCCCCTCATGAAGCACCGATACTTTGACTCCGGGGCATTTACGCCACTGCACAAAAAATCATATCGAGCGGTTCGTGATGTGCTGCGAAAACAGGTGCAAGGATCTCTCGGAAATCCGCTTTCAGCACATCATCACGGAAGAGCTGCTGATGACTATGTCGAGCGGTCTCGGACTATGATTGCCCGCACCTATCAAATGCAGGCAGGTGATATTATTTTTACCTCAGGTGCAACAGAGGCAAATCTGCTCGCCGTTCGAACGGCCCTGCTGCAGGGTCTCCGCGACGGTAAACCACTTACTGACATGCACGTACTGATTGGATTTGACGAGCATAGTTCCGTTTTCAAAGTGCTTGAATACGTTCGTACACTCGGTGTCCGGGGAACGATTGCAACCCCGTCACGCGGCAGACTGTTTACCCCGGAAGACATTGTCAAGGAAGTTCGTGAAAATACGGTATGCCTTTCTTTGCAGTTAGTAAACAGCCTTCACGGTCTTGTTCAGCCAATTGCCCGCATTGCAGACGCATGTCGGGAAAAACAACCTGCCATCTTTGTTCACACCGACTCTGCACAGGGAACGGCATATCACAACTGTTCACCACACACACTCCGTGTTGACGCTGCAACGATTGACGGAACAAAAACATTCGGACCGCAGGGAGTCGGTGCACTTTTGTTTCAGGAAGCAAAGCGGTACACCGGTCTCCAGGGTGAACATAGTGTCTTTGACATGCGGCCCGGAACACCGCCGGTTGCCCTCATCTATGGCTTTTCGACTGCGGTGCAAGAGACACACCGGCACCAATCTGACCTCATACAACACATCTCATCACTGAGGCAATCCCTCGCGGAGCAGATAGATGCTTCTTTTTCTGATGTCTACGTACTCGGTCTTGAAAAATACCTGAAAGATGTTCGTCCCGCTGATTGGAAAAAACTGGCACCGCACCTGCTGTATGTAACATTTCCTAACACCAACCATGCGTACCTTGCAACACTCCTCGATACGCACGGTTTTTCAACATCAACAAGCAGTGCGTGCTCGGTGCAGGGGGTCGAGGCAATTCGCATGGGCCTTCTCCCGTCAACAACAAAAAAAGAGGTGCGAAAACTTGTTCAGGCTATGAAAACTTGTTTACCGCTCGCAACGACATAGTCTGTTTTGATGATACTTTTATCGGTATACTGGTACCATGAAACTTGGTCTTGATCAGCTGAACAATTCACAGATGATTCTCCTGGTGTTGCTCGTAACGTTAGTGACGAGTTCGGCTGTCTCGGTCGCCGTCCTCTCAGTTGTCTCTGAGCGCATGTCGTTTAACGTAGCGTCCGACAGTAATCAACCCACCATTATCCAGCAGACCATTCACCGCATTATTAATAAAGATAATGTCGCGGCACTCGTTGAGTCTCCGACTGAAGACCCGTCAATCATTACAGCTGAGTCTATTGCCGGTGTTGTCCGACCGTCACTCATCGACATCTACTTCGGTTCGCAGCCGGCGTCAGTTGGTGTCTTTGTCTCAGACGACGGTGCAATTATTGCCTCAGAGCGACTGCAGGAAAATCGCCGATACAATGTTACCCGTGACGGAAGAACTATCTTCTACACCGTTGTTGCAAGCGACTACGCATACTCACTCCTCCGTCCGCTTGATGACCGGTACAGCCCGTCGCAGCACATTCCGCTGACGGCAGTCCCTGCCGCCGTCGGGAAAAACGTTGTCATATTTGGCGGCTTTGCCGAAGACGAGCGGGTGCTTGACGGTATCGTCTCTCAAGTACAGACCCGAACAAACGGTATGCCGCTCATTCGCACGTCAATTCAGGAAACATCTGCCACTCTTCCGTCAGTCGTGTTTGTTGAAGGACGGTTCTTTGGTTTCATCACCGATGAGTCAGAATGGGTAGCATCTGTTGACGCAGACAAGCTCTTTGCCTCTGAAGAATCAGCGTTGTAGCGGGGGAGTTATGTTTGTGGTGTAAAAGTTTGAAAACAGGGTGGCGAGACAGTATACTGCATATACTTGGATAGAGATCATGCCTTCCCCGAAACAGTTCACAACTAAAGCGAGAGAAGCTTTCGAGATAGCAAAGGAGCACGTTGTTGAGAATGGTCACCAGAACATGTCACCGGTGCACCTGTTTGCCGCTCTCGTCGGCCAGGATGATGGTCTGGTACAGCCTATTTTGCAGCGATTGGGCATTGACCCGTATGCATTGCGTGAACAAACGCTGGCACTGCTTGAAGTGAATGCATCGTCATTTGAGATGCAGGACGGAGCAGTTGTGCAACTCTTTACAACCCCTGAACTTGCGATGGCTATTGACCATGCAGGGAGAATTGCAACCATGATGAAGGAACAGTACGTATCAACGGAACACCTGTTTCTTGCCATCCTCGAGAAGCCGGGGGTACTTCGCGGCATCATGAGCGAATTCGGACTGAACTCAAAGGAGGTCTATGAGACCATTCTCGCATTTCGCCAGGAAGAGAAAAAAGAAGATCAACAGCAGAAGGCAAAAAACTTGGAAAAATTCGGTCGCAATCTGACACAGCTCGCTCGTGAGAATAAGCTGGATCCGGTTATCGGTCGGGATGAGGAAATGAATCGGGTGATTCAAATTCTTTCCCGCCGAACAAAAAACAACCCCATCCTTATCGGTGAACCCGGAACCGGAAAAACCGCTCTTGGTGAAGGGCTGGCACAGCGAATCGTCCACGGCGATGTCCCGGAGTCTATGCGAAAGAAAGAGCTCATTAGCCTGGATATCGTTTCGATGTTAGCGGGAACAAAGTTCCGCGGCGAATTTGAAGACCGTCTCAAAAAGGTAATGAAGGAAGTTGAGGATGCGAGCGATCAGTACATTATCTTTGTTGATGAGGTACACACGCTTGTTGGGGCAGGGAGTGCCGAAGGAACGGTTGACGCGGCAAACATTCTCAAGCCGGCTCTTGCCCGCGGACAGATGCGTATGATCGGTGCCACCACACTGAAAGAATACCAGCAGTATGTTGAAAAAGATGGTGCACTGACCCGACGATTCCAGCCGGTCTACATCTCCGAGCCGTCAATAGAAGACGCTGTTTCTATCCTTCGCGGTCTTCGCGGTCGGTATGAGGTGTACCACGGTATTCGGGTGACCGATGCGGCAATTGTCGCTGCAGTTCGACTGAGCAGCCGCTACATAACAGAACGATTCCTGCCGGACAAAGCAGTTGACCTGATTGACGAAGCGGCATCACTCGTTCGGGTTTCCCTTGAGAACAAACCGCCGGAGCTTGATAAAGTGCATCGGGAGTCCATGCGGCTTGAAATTGAGCTTGAAGCGATGCGAAAAGATTACGAAGCCGCAAAAGATGAGAAGACACAGGCACGAATTGAGGAGCTCGAAAAAGAGATTGCAGACGTAAAGGAGAAAAGTCGTGAACTTGAAGTGCGGTGGAAGAATGAGAAAGAGACGATTGAGAAAATTAAAGAACTGCAAACAGACCTTGAGAAAAAACGCCACGAAGGTGAAGAAGCGGAGAGCCGTGCTGATTACGGTCGTGCCGCAGAGATCCGATACCAAGATATCCCCGTTCTTGAGAGTTCGTTCCGTCGTGAACAAAACACCCTTCGCCAATTGCAGAAAAACAGAAAAATGCTTCGTGAGGAGATTACTGACGAAGATATCGCCGCTGTTATCTCCCGATGGACCGGTATACCTGCAACAAAGATGCTCGAAACCGAAGCAAAGCGGCTCGATCGAATGGACGGCATTCTGAAGAAGCGAATCATCGGTCAGAATGATCCTGTCGAAAAAATTACCGCTGCGATTAAGCGGTCACGTGCCGGCATTGCAAACCCGGAGCGACCGGTCGGATCATTCCTCTTCTTGGGACCGACTGGTGTCGGAAAAACGGCACTTGCGAAAGAGCTTGCACGCTACCTCTTTGATGACGAAAAAGCACTGATTCGTTTCGACATGTCTGAATACATGGAACGTCACACGGTCTCAAAGCTAATCGGAGCACCTCCCGGATATGTCGGCTATGAGGAATCGGGTAAATTGACAGAATCTGTTCGACACCGACCGTACTCTGTCGTTCTTTTTGATGAGGTAGAGAAAGCACACCCCGGTGTTTTCGACATCCTCTTGCAGGTACTTGATGATGGTCGCCTGACTGACAGTAAAGGACGTGTGGTGAATTTTAAAAATACTATTATCATTCTTACATCAAACGTCGGGTCTGAGCAGTTGGTAAATATGAGTCAAATCGGATTCGGTGAGTCTCTCAAGAAGAAAGACGCTGAAGCGAAACAGAACGCAGAGGTACGGGATCGTGTTATGGAAACATTGCAAAAAGCATTTAAACCAGAGTTCCTGAACCGCCTTGATGAGATCATCGTATTCAAGACGCTTGATCAACAGTGTGTTCGAAAGATCGTTTCCATTCTCATTGCTGAAGCGGTTGACCGTCTTGCGGATCGAGACATTTCCGTTGTTGTTGAGAAAGAAGTCTACAGCAAAATTGCGAAAGAAGGGTATAACGCAAAGTTTGGGGCACGGCCGTTGAGCAGAAAGATACAAACAGATCTGTTCAACCCTCTTGCCAACCTTATTATCGAAAAAGCAGTTTCAGAAGGATCTACCATTACTATCAGTGTAAAAGAAGATGAGTACACCTTTGCCGTCGGTGAATCTTCTGACGTTGTTCCGAAAAAGAAAGAGACGGTGACGGTATAACAAAGAAGCCCCTACACACGCTGGGTGTGTAGGGGCTTTGAGAAATACTTACTCCTCAACAGTGACGAATTTGATGTCAACCGTGGGAATAATCCCCACCTTATATAGCCGGTCTTTGAGACGGCGTGCCGCTTTTACGGCGGTAGGTCGGCCGCTCTCAAGGATGACAGCATTGACTTTCACGCCAACGTTGTTGTAACGGTTATTCGTAACCTCTTTTTTGAAGGTTACGAACGACTGCACCCCACCCATCTCTCGGACGAAGTGCTCCAACGCCAACTCAGCGTATACATCCGGCTGCCGAGCTGATCCCCTCAGGTCTTGTAATACTCGGGTTTCGCTCTCATAGGACCTCGTAGAGATAGTCCTACCTGCGTTTGTGGACAAAACTCCACCGGCAGTCAATGCTGCCACCGCAACCAACGAAATTAATAGCATGAGTTTCTCCTAGGTTTAGAGCTCAAGGGCCTAATAGGCTGGTAAAGGTCATATGAATATATTATACAATATGATAGAATATTTGTCACTACCCTGGTGCGCCGGGCAGGATTCGAACCTGCGAAGCCGTTTGGCGATGGATTTACAGTCCATTGCATTTGACCACTCTGCCACCGACGCATGTGCTTTAAGTATATAGCAGAATAAAGGCACATGGTATAGTGCTGGTATATGTACCTGGGGCACCGCACGGTTCGTATAAGTGTTGCTATTCTTCTTCTCACCTCCTTGCTCACCGGAACAACTTTTTTTGCCGCCGCCCAAACCGGCAATCCTCAAGAATCAGTTGACCCCGCTGAAAAGGTAAACCCACCGGACGGTCTGGTTGTCGATTGCGGCTTTCCCGGATCGGAAAATGCATGTACGTTTGATCGATTGAAAGAAGTTGGCGTTCGCATCATGCGATACCTCATCTGGTTTGCTATTTTTGGCATCGTCGCCCTCATCACCTGGATAGGATTCCTCTTTGCGACGAACATTCTTCGTGGCGGAGATATTGAATCTGAATTTCGGAAGGCAAAAGGAAAGTTGCTGTGGGGGATACTCGGACTCATCCTCGTTCTCGGTGCGTGGCTCTTGGTAGAATTTCTCTTTGTTGATGTCTTTAAGTATGACGGAGGAAACCCGCTCACTGCCATACAACACGACCGAGTGTGGTATACAGATAGGGAGGGGTCTATAGTTTAATTGGTAAAACAGCGGTCTCCAAAACCGCCGTTCTAGGTTCAAGTCCTAGTGGACCCGCCTGCAAAGAAGTCGTCGAGGTCATGGTAGAGTTGTTTACGCTCATTCTCTCGGTACCAGACCGTTTCCGGATACCGTTTCCACCACGTTCGTTGTCGTTTTGCATACGCAACAATTGCCCGAAAAAGGTTTTCTCGTGTTGTCTGCTCATCAACGTGCTCGGTGAACATGCGCACCACATGTCGGCACTCCAAACCAAGATTATCGAGCCAGGTCGGATCAACGCCGTCATCAAGGTGCTTTTGTATTTCTTGCACCATGGCAGAAAATCGATCATCAAGCCGTCGTTGTATCCGTTCGCGGAGGTGGGTCATGCCGTGTTCAATACCGACCATGTGGTATTGATACCGGGGGTGCCGTTGTTGCATGGGAAAGACGCCAAGTGCCCTGATAACTTCAAGAGTACGAATGAGTCTGCGAGGGTTTTGCACGTCGGTTCGCTCGTAGGCATGTTGATCACGCTGCTTGAGTTCCGTTTGCAATGACTGCAGATCTCGTTTTTCTGCATCTTTTCGAAACGATTCATTCCTTGGTACATTGCTCATTGTTCCGTGAAAGAGGAGTGCCTCAATGTAAAAGCCGGTGCCGCCCGCGACAATGGGGAGGTAATTGCGACTGCGGATATCCTGTATGCAGGCGGTTGCCCGATCAACAAAGTCGTGTGCACTGTGCATTACTCCGGGATCAACAATATCAAGAAGGTGGTGCGGAACACCACGCATGTCCTGTCCTGTTATTTTTCCTGTCGTGCTGTCAAGGTTTCGATACACCTGCCGTGAATCGGCAGATACCACTTCACCGCGATACCGAAGTGCCAGGTCAACAGCGAGATCACTTTTTCCGCTGGCAGTCGGTCCGATGATGACGAGGAGGGGGTTCTCTGATTGCATGCAATGGTTTGTAGTGCCGAAGGAGGGGGTCGAACCCTCACACCAAAAGGTACACGATTTTGAGTCGTGCGCGTCTACCGGTTCCGCCACTTCGGCTCGCATGCAGTATATCAAATTGTGTATACTGCTCTTGTATGAATTATGAACGACCGAGTTCGCTGTCTGTTTTTTGGGTTTCTCTCGGTAAGATTGACCCGAACCCGTACCAACCGAGAAAAGTGTTTTCTGAGGAAAGTTTAGTTGAATTGGCACAATCTATCCGGCAGTACGGCATTTTGCAACCGCTCGTTGTTACCAAAAAAGAATCGATGGGGGACGGCGGTGCAATGACTGCCCGATATGAACTCATCGCCGGCGAGCGACGATTGCGGGCAGCTGAAATTGCCGGCATTGATGATGTCCCCGTCATTATCCGCTCCGACGAGCTCGACAACATGGCACGGCTTGAGCTCGCCATCATAGAGAACTTGCAGCGGGAAGACCTCAACCCGGTTGACCGTGCACGGGCATTCACGCAGCTCATCAATGAATTCAGCGTGAGCCGTGCTGACCTTGCGAACCGCATGGGTCGGAGCAAGGAATACATATCAAACACCACCCGCATCCTCTCGCTGCCGGAACACATGCTTGATGCACTTTCTGAAAATAAGATGAAGGAAGGGCACACCCGTCCGCTCCTCATGCTCGTTGACCGACCTGATGAACAAGAGGCACTGTTTCAGGAAATTATAAAACGACGCATTACCGTTCGAGACTCTGAAGCCATTGCCCGCCGTCAGGCAGCCGACCGGGCGAGGAAGCAGGAACACAGCCCTCGTGTTATGCAGGCACAATCGGCCATTGAAGGGATCCTTGATACTCGGGTACAAATACGAACAAAAGGAGACGAAGGAGGGAGGATCCTGATTGACTACTTCTCTGACGATGACCTTGACGGCATCATCGAGAAACTACAGCAGGCACGAGAGGAACGTGACGGTCTCATTGCCGATCCGGTTCCAGCCGGAGATGTTCCTGTGAGCGAAGGAGAGTCGTCACCGGAGACTTCTGATGACGATGATGTGTATACGTTTAAGAACTTTTCTTTGTAGCACGCCGCACTTTCGTTCGGGCTTCCGCCGTCTTTATCCAGTCGAGCCATTTCTCTGTCACTCGGTCGCGTTTTCCGGCTTTCACGAGCACAACATCACCATTTTCGAGTTCGTGTCGCAGTGATCGATAGTTACCGTTAACGAATCCGCCTTCTGCCCTGAGACCGATGTCACTGTGAATAGCAAACGCAAAGTCAGCGACGGTCGCCTCCTTCGGCAAATCAACAACGTCACCTTTGGGCGTGAAGACGAATATCCGCTCTTTAAGAAAGTCTGATTCCATGTTCTGCAGAAATTCTTCACCGTCACCGTGCATGGAAGACACCTGATCTACCCACGCAGGACCGGTAACGGCTGATTGGGGAAGCAGTTTCTTGAACCAATCTAAATTGATGCCGGGCACTCCTCGCTGTTTCTCTTTGTAGGTAAAATGTGCTGCGATGCCGAATTGTGCCTGTCGTTGCATGTCGTGCGTTAAAATTTGCACCTCAACAACATGTTGACCGATAAGAATGGTGGTGTGGAGTGCTTGGTATCCGTTTGGTTTTGGCAGGGAAATGTAATCTTTAAATGTCCGAGGGATTGACCGCCACTCACCGTGCACGATGCCAAGGACACGATATGCCATCTGTACATCATCGACAAGAATACGAAAGGCAATAAGATCTTGAATCTGCTCAATCGAATACCGCTTAAACTTCATTTTGTTATATGTGCTATATGCACTTTTGATTCTTGAGGTGATAGTACAAGTGATGCTTTTTTTGCCAATCGCACGGGTCAGTTTCTTTTCCATTGCCTGAGTAGAGACAGATTTCGTTACCGCCTGCACCTCTTCGCTGATTGATCGGTATCGATCCGGCTCAAGATGTTTAAATGCTAATTCCTCAAGCTCTGATCGAACGTCACCCATACCGAGCCGTTCAGCAATCGGTGCATAGACGCGAATTGTTTCATTTGCAATCCGCTTTCGCTTCACCTTACTCACCGCGTCAAGTGTTCGCATGTTGTGCAAGCGGTCAATAAGTTTGATGAGGATAACCCGGAGGTCTTTCGATGTCGCGACAAATAGTTTTTGCAATGACTTCACCCGCGTATCAAGACCGCGGTACCGCACATCACCAAGATTGCTCACTCCATTTACGAAGAAGGCAATCTTTTTTCCGAACATTTTTTCAAGATCTTTTTCCGTAGTGTCAGTGTCTTCAATAACATCGTGCAAGATACCGGCAGCGATAACAGTCGCACCCATGCCCATACCGGCAAGTATTCTCCCGACTTCAAACGTATGCGTGTAGTAGGGGTGACCGGAATACCGCATCTGGTCGCCGTGCTTTTCCTTTGCAAAGGCACACGCTTTCCTAATGAGATCCTCCTCCTTGCCACGAGACCCTCTCGGTCGTGCTGCAATAATATCCTCTGCCGTAATCAATAACTCTGCCATACCTTATTATCGTTACCCCTCCTTCTCCATTTTATGCGGATTGTGCATGGGACACGTCTTAATTGAGCAACGGTCCGGGATAGTCTTGGTCCCCTCCATCATCAGTGCACTGCAGAGCGGACAGACGGCTCCTGTCGGTTTTGCTTTCATCGCGTAGGAGCAATCAGGGTACTCTGAACAGCCGTAGAACGGACCGTATCGACCGTTCCGTTCGATAATGGTTCCTTTCTTACACTCAGTACAGGTAACTCCGGTATCACGCTTTTTCTTCTCTTCCGGATCCTCTTCAATGTACTTACACTTCGGATACGATTGGCAGCTGATAAAGTTGCCGTATCGACCGGTTCGCTGCACGAGCGGAGCACCGCACTTCGGGCATTCCTTACCGATCTCTTTCGGCGGTTGGATTTCCTCACCGTCTTTCGTTCGAGCCCCCTTACAATCCGGAAATTTTGAACAGCTGAGGAACACGCCGGTTTTTGACAGCTTCCGGTCCATCGGTGCACCGCACTCGGGACACGTGAGATTCTCCGGAGCCGGACCGAGGGTTGTCAGCTTCTCAATATCTTTTTTCCCTTCGACTGTCTTCTTGAACGGAAAGTAGAAGTCAGAGAGAGTTTTTTCGTAGGTATCTTTCCCCTCCGCGATACCGTCAAGGGTCTGTTCCATCGTCGCGGTAAATGAATCACTAATATATGACTCGAAATTGTCCTCAATGAATGTGCTGACAACATCGCCGAGATCTGTGGGGACAAGCGCCCGCTGTTCCTTCTCAACATACTTTCGTTCGATGAGTGTTTGAATAATTGACGCATAGGTTGACGGTCGACCGATACCGCGCCCCTCAAGTTCTTTCACGAGTCCGGCCTCGGAGTATCGGGGCGGCGGCGTTGTTTGCTTTTCTACCTCCTGTATCTGCGTGCAGGTCATCGGCTCGCCTTCAGCAAAGTCAGGGAGGATAACTTCTTCTGCACAGGATCCTTCATCTGCCCGGCACCAACCGAGTTCTTTGACCGAGACACCGCGGACAAGGAAGTGGGGAATGTTATGTGCAGCAAACGAGACAACTTTGCGAATAAACTCGGCGGGAATCATCTGACTGGCAACGGTTCGGTTGTAGATGAGTTCGTAGAGGGCTTTCTCTTGTTTTGTCGTGCCGCAAAATACATTGGCAATATTTGATGGCCGGATTGCTTCGTGGGCTTCCTGCGCCGATTTGCTTTTTGTCTTGTAGATTGTTCGTTTGTAGTACTGCTTACCGTACGTCTCTGTGATACGGTTCTTAATCATTGCATGTGCACTCGCAGAGAGACTGGTTGAATCCGTTCGCATGTAGGTGATGTGACCGGCCTCATACAATTTTTGTGCCATCCGCATGGTATACGACGGTGACCAGCCGAGCATTGAGTTTGCAGCCTGCTGCATGGTAGACGTGGTGAACGGTGCCCGCGGGTTTCTCTTTTGCAGTCGCTCCTGTACGGCATGAACAGTCCACGACTCCTGCGGAGCACGTTTGAGAATGTCTTGTACCGTATCTTTTTCCTTCTCCGGAAAGGTGACTTCACAGGACGCAAGATGCTCTGACCCATCTTTCCGTTTAAATGTTCCGTTGAGTTCCCAAAACGTCTCCGGTTTGAATTTCTGTATCTCACGCTCACGCTCCATGAGGATGCGGAGGGCGGGGGACTGCACGCGACCGGCTGAGAGACCGTACCGCACCTTTTCCCAAATGAGCTTGCTGAGAGTGTAGCCAAAGAGCCTGTCAAGAACCCGTCGTGCTTCCTGTGATTTACGCAGCTCCTGGTTAATAGAGCGGGGGTGCTTGAGTGCTTCAAGCACTGCCTCTTCAGTGATTTCATGGAAAATAATCCGCTTCGGATTCTTCACTCCCGTCGCCTGCTGAATATGCCACGCAATGGCTTCTCCCTCTCGATCGGGGTCAGTTGCAAGAATGACCGAATCTACTTTTTTTGCCCGCTTTGCAATATCATCCACAACCTTCTCCTTTTCCTTGCTCACAACGTACTTCGGCTTAAAATCATGTTCGACATCAACTGCATCTTTATCACTCTTGGGAAGATCTCGTATGTGACCGACTGATGCAACGACGTCGTACTCACGTCCGAGGTACTTTCCGACCGTTTTTACCTTCGTTGGTGACTCAACAATAACAAGGTGCCTCATAGTTACTGAATATAACGGCATTTGCTGTTTTGTCAAACGCGGCGATGTACTATATGATAGGTAAAGAGGGGATTTAAGTAACCTTTGCTAACGTATTGTGCTGTCAACAGAAAGGAGGTGGTCATGCCCTTTACCGCAGCTGAACAACAATCTGAAGGCATTGAAACAGGTCTGTCGAGATACGTTGACCTTATCTTATTTTTTAACAAGAGTCAGCAGCCCGGTCTCGTATACTGCTATCGGTTCAAGCTGAAAAAGCTTCTGTCAAGCATGGAAATAATGGCAGAGCCGTTCTTCGGGCGACGACCTATCCGCCCCCTGCCCGAATACAACTGCCGGTCTCGCCTGCAGAAGCGTACTATTGATGACCTAAACCGAGAGGCAAACCGAATATCCGAACTCATAAAGACGTTCATCACCTATGAAGAATACAAAGGGTGGGTGGGTATCTATCAGCTCACCCTGAACGAACTACTCGCAGAGATGGAAGAATACCGCAAGGAGATTGAACGACTCCCTCTCACCCTTTTCCCCAACAAAAACACCGATCCGATCCTGTGTCCAATCCGCAGACAGGCTGGCTGGCGAGAACGGTAGCAATTCACCCTGAGCCGAGGACATCACGTTCCTCGGCTCTCTTTGTTGCACGAAACCATCGCATAGTGGTACGCGATAACTGCGGCACAGACAGCGACGTTTAACGATTCTTTTTTCCCTCGCATCGGTACAGAGAGATGCAGGGGAACCTCTTTTTGCACATCTTGTGATACTCCGGACACTTCATTGCCGAAGATGAAAATAGTGGGATTACTCAACGCATAATCGGTGTAGCAAGTTGCACGATCTGTCTGCTCAATGACAACCGGCGTTGCATATTGATGATCCTGCAATGCACCGCCAACTGTTTCGTAGTGGTGCCAGGGCACTGTTTTTTCTGCACCGAGTGCGGTTTTATGCATCTTTTCGTTTTCCCGACCCATGCGATCAATGGGGCAGGGGGTGTAGCCGACGAGGAGCACCTTTTCAAACCCAACCGCATCTGCAGTTCGAAATATACTGCCGACATTAAGCGTACTCCGTATATTTTCGCAGAGCAGGATATGCATGTGTGGTAGTATGGCACATATGAAACCTGCTGTGCGGAAAGGAGGTGTGCATCCGATTACCCTGGTGACAAGTGATTTCGTGACCCTATTCCGCAGCCTCGGCTATGCTGTTGAAACGGGTCCGGAGCGGGAAACGGAGGAGTACAACTTTGACGCCCTGAACATTCCGGAACACCACCCATCACGAGAAATGTGGGATACCTTCTGGCTTCGCGGGCACGAGGGAGAGCTCCTTCGAACCCACACTTCTCCGATGCAGGTGCGGTACATGCAGCGGCATGATCCTCCGTATCGGGTTATCGTTCCCGGAAAAGTGTTCCGCAACGAAGCAACAGACAGAACACACGAAGTGCAGTTTCACCAACTGGAAGGTTTTTGTGTCACCGAAAACACGACGCTTGCTGACATGCAGCAGACACTCTCCTTCATGCTGCAACAGCTTTTCGGCAATGCCATTGACATTCGGTATCGACCGAGCTTCTTCCCCTTTACCGAACCGAGTCTGGAGGTAGACATCAAACGACCGGAAGATACCGACTGGCTGGAGATCCTTGGGTGTGGCATGGTGCACCGCCACGTACTCAGCCGTGCCGGTGTTGATGCCCGTCGATACCAAGGGTTTGCATTCGGTGTCGGCGTTGATAGGATTGCAATGCTTCGATACGGTCTTGATGATATACGCCTCCTGTACAGCGGCGACCTTCGGGTTGTTAATCAGTTTTGTCTATGAAGGGAGTATTCAGCCATGCATGGCTACAGTCATACTTCGACACACCGTTACCTGAACCGCAAACGATTGCCGACCTTTTAAACCGGCATGCATTTGAAGTTGATGCGGTATCGACGGCGGAAGACGGAACAGCGGTGTACGAACTGGACATCCTGCCGAATCGTTCTGTTGACTGCCTTGCACATCAAGGCATCGCATACGAGCTTGGTGCGATACTTTCACAACAGCTCTCCCGAAAAAGAGATGCGGTACCAATTCAGTTTACGCACCCATCAGAAAACTGTATCCGGACAGAGCGGTGCGACCGGTATGCAACGCTCACCGTCAAAAACCTCTCACTGAAAGAGACGCCGTCCCAAATAGCCGAACGTTTACGCTGCATTGGTCAGAGAGGTATCAACCCTATCACAGACCTTGCCAACTATTTTCTCTTCGACATCGGTCACCCTGTGCACGCATTTGACGCGAAAAAAGTGTCCGGGTCATTTGCCGTTCGTCAGGCTCACGACCAAGAGCCATTTACCCCGCTCAACGGAGAAGCGGTTACGCTTTCACCTGAAGACATTGTGATCACCGATGCAGCAAACGATACCGTGATCGCACTTGCCGGCGTTATCGGCAGCGAAGCGACAAAGGTAGATGAAACAACAACTGACATCTATTTAGAAATGGCAGTATTCGACGGTCTGAGCATACGACGAACAACCAGACGGATCGGAAGAACAACTGATGCATCACAGCGGTTCTCCCAAAACCTCCCGCCGGAAATTATCGATGAGTCCGCACAACATGCGATAGCCTTTTTCAGTCAGTACGGCACCGTCACCGACTCCGCCGATAGTCAGCGAATCCCTGTCGGCAAGCAGCGAGTCACCGGCGTGTCGGTCCGTGAGGTAAACAGCATATTGGGGACTTCATATACCCAAGAGGACATCGCGGGTGTGTTTGATCGATTGCACTTTTCGTATCAATATGAAAACCCCAAGGAAGTGTTTTTGAAAAAGATACGTGAACAGATAGGGAAGCCGTATGTTTACGGTTCCTCAGTCACGAGAGACGCCCCCGATCAGTTTGACTGCTCGTCACTCGTCTGCTGGGCGGCAGCACAGGCCGGAAAATCAATACCGAGGGTGTCTATCAACCAATGTCTTTTCGCAGCACCTGTTGAACAGCCGGAACCCGGCGACATTATTTTTACCAAAGCAAATGACCCGGATGCATCCGTTCGGACTGAATCCGTACAAGAAGCAGGGTTTCCCATTGTCCACGGCTCGGTAGCGGAAGGGATCAGTCACTGTGTTATTATCACTGACCATAAGACAACGGTTGAAGCGGAAGGGTCAGGCGGTGCAAATAGTGTCGTTGAAAAGCCGCTTGACCTCTCCCGATCCGTTCGTGTCGGCCGCCTGTTTGATGATGAAAAACGGTTCATCGTCTCCGTCCCCGTTACTCGTCCTGACCTTCGCGATGAACGTGACCTCATAGAGGAGATTAGCCGCATCATGGGGTATGACACGGTTTCTGACCGAGAGCCGGAACAACAGCCACCAGGTTCTGTTAGTCCGACATATGCTCAACACGTTGCGGTAGTACAGAAACTTCAAACACTTGGGTTTTCAGAAATAATGACTTCATCGTTTTGTAAAAAAAGTCCGCTCTGCGTTGTACGCCCGGTTGCAAAGGACAAGGGATGTCTGCGGACAGCGCTGCGACCCGGCACTGAACAAGCCCTTGAACAAGCCGCTTACTACGGCGACCTCCTCGGATTAGACACTGTCCGTGTCATGGAGGTCGGGACGGTATTTTCAGAAGACGGCATGTCTATGCACATTGCACTCGGTGTCTGTCCGACACTCGGACGAAAAGCAGTAGACATGAAACAGGTTGAGCAGGAGGTACGAGACGTGGTTCCGATTCCGGGCGGATTTGACGGATCCGTTTGGGAGGTTCCGCTTGCAGACATCCCGTTATCGGGTACCGATACCCCTTTTACCGCTTCAGATACAATCCGATATAAGACACCGTCAAAATACCCGTTCGTGCTTCGCGACCTCGCCGTCTTTGTCCCGGACAACACTGATACTGCCGCGGCAGAAGAGTGCATACGAGAGTATGCCGGCGAATATCTCCGGCAAGTGTCACTCTTTGATGAATTTACAAAAGACGGAAAAACGTCGTATGCGTTTCGACTCGTCTTCCAGTCAGACACAGAAACACTGGATGACAAGCAGGTGACCGCATCGATGGAACACCTGACCCGTGCACTTGAGGATCGCGGTTTTATTGTTCGTTAGGATTCGTCCGCAATGCGTTCACCGTCCACGTTTCGGTACTCTGTGTTGATGACAAACATGCTCGCTATTGCAACGATGACGACAAAGAACAAGATGGCATAGAGAACCGACTTCATCATTGCACATAGTATGCCGTATTCCACAAACATCATCTCGCAATAAAAGCCTTATGTTATACTCGGCACTGTATGCAAAAAATATGTTTGATCTTTTCCTTCGTACCGGCACTTGTTGTCGGTCTTCTCTTCTCCGTCTTGCCAACCTACGCACAGGGAAGCAGTGTTGAGTTGTCAGAAGTTCTCTACGCACCGCGAGACGGCGGTGAATGGGTTGAGGTGGTGAACAACAGCAATCAGTCACTTGACCTGACGGCACTCTCTGTCACGGTCTCTTCCGGCGGAGATGAAAAAACGAGTACGATTATGCCGCACCAGACAACGTCGACAACACTTCGCCCCGGTGGTGTCGCAATCATCGCCGCCGACCCGGATGATTTTCGCAATACGTATCAAGAATATACCGGCCCGCTCTTTCAGGCGACGATGGACCTTCCGGATATCGGCACACCACGAATAACCATCTCTGTTGGGAATACGGTTATCTATCAAACGTCTTACACCTCTGACCCTCGAGCGAACAACACCGGTGTTTCACTCCACGTTACTGAGTATGGATTAGTCGTTGCACCTGCAACGCCGGGAGAGGTTGCGAGAAACCCGCTTGAGTCATATCGGGTGCAGCCACAGGTCACTTCGGTCACAACAGCGGTGACCGGTGGCAACGACACCCCGAGCGGTGTGTTCCTTGACGCGGGAGACGGGATATCACTACGAATTTTCCACACTGAACGTATCCCGCAGCTCACCGCTGACCTCTACATTGGTGACCAACGATTGCAACGAAATTTCATCGAATCACCAGAGAGTGATGACGTGCAACAGGTATTCACCTACATTGTTCAAGAAGATGACGAAACAGGAACTCCCACTTTTTCCGTTGAATCAGAAAGCGATTCCGTTGCGGAAGGGGAGATAGTACACCACGGCAAGACGGTTATTATCGACACAACACCGCCGATTCTTTCCGTCTCACGGCAGGAAACAAGTATTGAAATCTCCATTGAAGAAGACCACCTTGTCCAAACGGTGCGGTATAAGGTGCTTGACGATGGCACGTGTGATGCTGAAGGATACCAGGCACTATCGTCAACGGAGCACACGCGTTCCATACCCCCTGTCTTCTCTTCAGCCCGCATTGATCTTTCCGAAACCGAACAAATACAACCCCTTTGTGTCACCGTCTCTGACCTGGCAGGAAATACGACATACGTACTGTCACCGAGTGAAGGAGGTAACGTTGCAGTTATTGAAACCGGCCCTCTCGCGGCACATATTAGCGAAATCTCCTACTCAACCTCTGCAGGTATCACAACAGAGTGGATTGAGGTAACCAATGACGGCGATGCACCGCTTGACCTCACCTTCCTCACCCTTATTGACGGAGACCGCTCTCGAACAATCACGCACCGAGAGGGATCAACATTGGTCGCATCTCAATCATCAGCCATCATCGCAAAGAAGCCGGAGGCATTTTCATCTGACTTCCCGGATTACAGCGGTCCGCTATTCCGTTCACCAATGTCACTCCTTGATTCCGGAGACACGCTTTCACTGCAGGTGACAGAGACAGGGCAGATTCTCGACACGGTAACGTACAGCAGCAGTGACGGAGCAAAGAAAGACGGCATGACACTGCATATCCTTGAGGATGACCTATTCCCCGGTCCTCCAACACCAGGGACACAGCACGTTACGCACCAACAGGTTGCTGAAGATCCTACACTAGCAACGGCTTCCGGACTGCCCGGTACACGACCCGTTATTGCCGTCACCCATATTAACGGGCGAACGGTACCGTCCGGGAAAAACCTCTTCTTTATAACAACAGACACTGCCCGGGCAACTTTCATTATTTCTGACGACGTGACACAGTACACCGATGACACGGTTGTCTCGCAATACGGTCTCACCCTGACGCCGTCCACACAGAACAGTGCACTACGAGTCAGCGATCCTGTCATACAAAACAGACCGAACGGCTCTGTTCGTGCAGACTATACCCTACGATTTTCCCGACAGTCAGACGGTATGACTCGTGATAACCGGGTGGCACTTGCACTTCGTGTCCGTGACGAAGGAGGGCAAGAAAATGATCCGAGAGATGACATTGTCATCGTCCGAAACACAACACCGCCAACGATCATGAATGGTATCACTAACACGGAGATCACTTTCTCAGGAGAAGCACCGGTCATCATCCCTGTTCGCGTTGCCGGCATACAGATGGGTGACTGGCTGCGGGTGACGTACGGAGGATCCTGCGGTGAAGGACTCCTTCCGTTCATTGTGCGGAACGGCGGACACGGCGTTCTGTATCGACTCGACAACGGCACCTACACTGACTGCACTATCTCTGTTACCGACACAGCCGGAAACACCGGCGACATTCTGAAGTTGCCGAAAATTACTGTTCGTCAGTAGATGCTAACAACCTGGTATCGTCTCACACCGCTCCTTATCACCACGTTCTTGCCGCATATAGCATCTGCTTCGTTTGTCATAACAGAAGTTATGTACAACCCGCCCGCAGACGATACGGGATACGAATGGATTGAAATCGCACACAATGAAGGTGGTGATATTTCTGCCGACTCAATACAAATCGTCGTGAACGGCATTTCCCATTCAATATCGTCAACAGGAACCGGGTTTCTTCCTCCCCGAAAGGCATCAGTCATCGTGCAAGACAAAGACCGTTTCCTCGCCGACTATCCGGAATATTTCGGACCCCTGTTCCTTTCATCATTCTCTCTCGATCAATACGGCACTATCCGTGCAATGAGCGGAGACATTCATGGAGACGTGACGACCTATGAATCAGACAGCCGGTCTGACAACACCGGTGCATCGCTGCACAACATGGACGGACTGTTCGTTGCAGCACCCGCGACACCGGGAGCCCTTGCAACCAACCCGATACCTCATTTTCGTGCACCGGAGCAATCGGCAACACTGCCGCCACTTACACAAAAGAATGAGGTGGATGAGTCATGTCCGCCTACGCAACAAATCCCTGCTTCGACAGGGTCAGGTCGGGAAATCAACACCATCCTCGTCTGGATTGCTGCTGTTCTCACCATCATCGCCGTCGAACTCTGTGCGATTTTGTATACACTGTATCGAAAGTGGTCATAATTTGTCTTTTTTTTATCCCGTGGTGTATCATGTCACCATGTCACAAGATCACATCGTCACGATGAAAAACAAGGAGACGGGAAACGTGTACCACACGAGAAAAAATCGGAAACAGAACCCCGATCCATTGACGTTGAAAAAGTATGACCGAAAGCTTCGAAAACACGTTGTGTATAAGGAGAGCAAGTAACGGAAGAGGGGAAGTGTCAACCGATTTGCGGTGTACCTCTGTGGTATACTGGAGGTGATATTCAAAGGGTATGGCAACCGGGAAAAAACAACCTGCAAAAAAAAGGTCTGCAAAAAAATCAGGGTACACCGCAAGTGATATTACGGTCCTTGAAGGTCTGGAAGCGGTTCGCCGAAGACCGGGAATGTACATCGGAACAACTGGTATCGACGGTCTCTACCATCTCATCTGGGAAGTGTTCGATAACTCTCGGGATGAGGTGATGGGAGGACACGGCAGTGAAGTTGAGATAGCATTGCTCCCGGACAATGTGGTTCGAATTGTTGATAACGGTCGCGGCATTCCGGTTGACATACACCCAAAGACGAAGGTCTCCGCACTCGAGACAATTATGACCACTTTGCATGCGGGAGGAAAGTTTGGCGGTGAAGGGTACCGTGTCTCCGGCGGTCTGCACGGTGTCGGTGTCTCTGTTGTAAACGCACTCTCGAAAGAGGTATCCGCTTCGGTGCACCGCGAGGGTTCGCTCTTCCGTCAGGAATACCACCTGGGGAAGCCGGCGACAAAACTGCAAGAACTCGGAAAGACAGAGCACCAAGGAACCGTTGTTACCTTCCGTCCGGATGAAACCGTGTTCAGCGGTATTGATTTTAACGAGCCGGTATTTGACCCGGAACGAATCAAAGAGCATATCAGAAATCAAACATTTCTTGTTCAATCAATGCATGTCCGCATTATTGACGCACGCACCATTGACATCGGCACTATCCCCGAAGATGTTTTTTATACACGCGAACGATTTCCAAACGCACCAACCTACTCCTTCTTCTACGACGGCGGCCTCTCATCATTTGTCCGATACCATAACAACACACAAAAACCGATTCACAATACTATTTTTTCGACGAATCGTGAGGTTGGTGACACCGGTGTCTTTATCGCCCTGCAGTACGTTGATGACATTTCCCAACGGGTATTTGCATTCGGTAACACGATTCCGAACCCGGAAGGCGGTACCCACGTCACCGGTTTCAAGACAGCACTGACACGAACCCTCAACGCGTACGCGAAGGACAAAGGGCTGGTGAAGGATGACGACAAGTTCACCGGTGATGATGTCCTTGAAGGTATCACCGCCATCATCTCTGTCACCCTGCCGGAGATTCAATTTGAAGGTCAGACGAAAGCAAAGCTCGGCAGCGTTGAAGCACGCTCTGCGGTTGAGACGGTTTTCAACGACGCGTTCAAGGCATTCCTTGAAGAGCACCCGTCCGACGGGCGTGCTATTGTTTCCAAAGTGCTCCTTGCCCTTGAAGCCCGAAAGGCAGCCCGAGCCGCAAAGGACAGTATTCTCAGAAAAGGTGCGCTTGACGGCATGACCCTACCCGGCAAGCTTGCTGACTGCCAGTCGAAAAACAGGGACGAGTCTGAACTCTTTATCGTCGAGGGTGAATCAGCCGGCGGGACGGCAAAGCAAGGTCGAGACCGACGAACACAGGCAGTGCTTCCGCTGAAAGGGAAGATTCTCAACGTGGAACGGGTTCGGATTGATAAAGTGATGACATCGGAAGAGGTGAAGTCACTCATCATCGCACTCGGAACATCCGTCGGTGAAGCGTTTGACCCGTCAAAACTCCGATATGGCAAGGTAATCATCGCTACCGATGCTGATGTTGACGGGGCACACATCCGCACCCTCATCCTCACCCTCTTTTTCCGCTACTTCCGACAGCTCATTGATAACGGGAATGTCTACTTTGCCCAACCACCGCTATACAAGGTGAAGAAGGGGAGGGAATCACATTACGCGTTCTCTGACCAGGAACGAGATCAGATCATTGCCACCATCGCAAAAGGAGTGAAGAAGGGAGCTGACGGTCAGCCTGCGGGGCTCTTTGTGCAGCGGTATAAAGGGCTGGGGGAGATGAACTATGAAGAGTTGCAAGAGACAACGATGAAACCGGAAAACCGCATGTTAAAACGAGTGTCTGTTGCAGATGCAGAACAGGCGAACAGAACGTTTGATATGCTCATGGGGAGTGAGGTTGC